>JAZRLZ010000019.1:0-88097 GCA_045647125.1 Acutalibacteraceae bacterium
TTATCACGAGCTATACATTTAATGGTACAAACCGACAAATCAATGACACAAATTGCCTCAGAGTGTGGATTTTCTGATTCAAGTTACTTTGGAAAAATATTTTTACGAAAGTATAAAATGACACCACTTCAATATAAAAAACGGATGCGTTCCGAAGCAATAGACAATCCATCTTGATATAACTCCCTAAAACTATTACAGTTATAACAGTGACACCAAAAATGAAAAAGCACTCATTTCCAGAGTGCTTTTAGGCATAAAAAAGACCGAAACCCCTATATTTCAAGGGATTTCGGCTGTATTACCTAAGTTGTACTTAGGTGGTCGGAGTGAGGTGATTCGAACACCCGACTTCTTCGTCCCGAACGAAGCGCTCTACCAAACTGAGCCACACCCCGATATTTAATTGTAAAAGTTAGTTGGACGTTTTTTCTTGCGAAAAAATCTTCGTCCCGAAGGTCGCGCTCTGTGAAACTGAGCCACACCCCGAAATAGATATTAAATTGTAAGTTTGACGTTTTTTCTTGCGAAAAAATCTTCGTCCCGAAGGTCGCGCCCTGAAAAACAGAGCCACACCCCGAAATAGATATTAAATTGTAAGTTTGACGTTTTTTCTTGCGAAAAAATCTTCGTCCCGAAGGTCGCGCTCTGAAAAACAGAGCCACACTCCGAAATGTATATAATCTGATTCGAAAAGTGTTCTGCCCATCAGATTGAGCTGAATTTCGATGTGTTTGTGTTTCGACCGAATGATATTATACAATATTGATTTGATATAATCAAGTATAAATATGATTTTTTTAAAATTAGTTTAATTGATATTGTTGGGTTGAATATAAATCAGGGGTGAAAGGGTGTAACATTATAATTTTATGTATATTCTTTATTGTCATTTACAATAAATTATATATATGGTATAATATAGTGATTTTTTAGGACCATATTTGTCCTGTTATATTCTTGTTTCCGGAGGTGAGAGGTGTGAAAGTTCTTAATAAGGTTCTGGTAAAACTCCATATTAAAAAGCCACCCCATCAGCCATATCAGAAGGGTGAAATATTGCCCGAACAGTACAAAGCAATTCTTGAAAAAGAGAAGCTTGATACATCGGATATTATATACGGCTTCAGATCGGATATGTGTTCTGCGGAGGAGTTCGGCACCTGCTACATTTTATTCGATAAAATGGGTGTTTACGTTGCTACCTTTACCGAGCCTGAAATACCCCGCAAAAAGAAGAAAAAGGCTCCGCAGCCCGAACCTGAGCTAATAAAACTTGTCTGCTTGCCCATTGATGAGGTTGACGAGGTTTTTGCCGAGCAATACCACGCTACAGGTCAGCTGACATACACATATAAGGGTGAGTATTACTCATTAGGATATTTCCCCATAGGTACACTTGAAAAGGCGGATAACTTCCGCAAAATTTTTAATGCCTTCAAGCAGGGGAAGGACTATATGCAATACCTTAACAATGCTACGGGCAACGTTTGTGACAAGTGCGGCGCACCTATACCTAACGGTCTTAAATACTGCAAGGATTGTGTTGACCGTTCATCTACCGTTAAAAGGTTGTTTTCTTTTTTTGGCGATGTTAAGGGCAAAATGATCTTTATGATATGTGCTGTTCTTTTCAGCTCGTTCATTTCACTTATAATTCCTCAATTCAGTACCCAGAAGCTGTATGATGAGGTGCTGAATACCGGCAACACCAATTCTTACGAAACACTTATTGATTCGCTTGTTACAATAGTGCTTACCATGGCGTTCCTGAAGCTTTTTCAGCAGGGTTTTACCCTTGTGTATCAATATATCGTTGCAGGCGTTTTGCCGGATGTTGTTTATAACATAAAGCTTAAAATCTTCAAGGCAATGCAAAGGCTCAGTGTAGGCTTCTACACCCACAAGCAGACCGGCTCACTCATGGAGCGTATTACAAGGGATGCCAACAATATTTATTGGTTCTTTGTTGACGGCTTCCCGTACCTTATTGCGAATGCATTCATGGTTGTGGGCATAATTGTTGTTATGCTTATTACAAGTGTACGCCTAACACTTATGATATCGGGTGTTGCGAGTGTAATATTCATCGCATACCCCATGGTTAACAAGAAATTCCGCAAGCTCCACCACAGTGTGTGGGTACAGCACGCGAAGCTTACCTCAAAGGTAAGTGATAACATTAACGGCCACCGCATTATCAAGGCCTTTTCTAAAGAAAATGATGAGCTTAGCCGTTTCGGTAAAATAAGTAAATCACTTTATGATGCGGAGGTGCGCTCCTCCGATGCGGAAAGTACGGTTTTTCCCATACTTTCAATTATAATTTATTTGCTTGGTGCTATTGTTCTTGGTGCGGGCGGTATTATGGCGGTTACCACAGATGACCTTACAATCGGTCAGCTTCTTACCTTCGTAGTATACCTTAGTATGCTGCAGTCACCCATTGACTTCCTTTCCTGGGTTGTTCATTGGTGGGCACGTTGTGTCGATTCCTCACAGCGTGTGTTTGAAATTATGGATACCGAGCCCGACGTTAACGACAAACCTCAGCCGATTATTCTTGATGATTTCAAGGGACAGATTGAGCTTAAGGAGCTTCAGTTTGAATATGAGCCTGCACATCCGGTTATAAAGAATCTGTCGATTAAAATTGAAGCAGGTGAAATGCTTGGTATAGTAGGCAAGACCGGTGCAGGAAAAACAACTATATCCAACCTTATTGCCCGTCTTTATGACCCCAAGGAGGGCGTTGTTGAAATAGACGGATATGATGTTAAGGATTTGTCATCGAAGCAGCTGCGACAGAATATTGGTATAGTTTCTCAGGATATTTTCCTTTTTATAGGCACAATTGCAGACAACATACGCTATGCAAGGCCTGATGCCACAAACGATGAGGTTATAGCCGCTGCAAAGGCTGCTTCGGCACACTCGTTTATTACAAAGCTTCCCGACGGTTACGAAACATGGGTGGGCTCGGGTGGTCAGGATTTGTCCGGTGGTGAGCGTCAGCGTATTTCTATAGCGCGTACAATTATACAAAACCCCAAGATACTTATTCTTGATGAGGCAACCGCGGCAATGGATACGGAAACGGAGCGTAATATACAGAACTCTATTTCTGAGCTTAAAAACGGCAGGACAACCATCGCTATAGCACACCGTCTTTCTACACTCCGAGATGCTGACAAGCTTGCCGTTATTGAAGATGGTGAGTGCATAGAATTCGGCACCTATCAGGAACTTATGGATAAGCAGGGTGCATACTATAAGCTGTTTAAATTGCAGGAAGAGGCTTTGCGATTTATCGGTATAGGTGAAGAAAACAAGGATGATGAAAAGGAGAATGATAACAATGAACAAAAGTAACAGATTGACTATTGATATGCTTGAGCCTGCAGAGTGTAAATTCTCCTTTAATGATAATGGATTTTTAGTTTTTGTTTACAAGGGTGAGGCAAAGGGCAGAGTTAAGCTTGTGCGCACATACCCTTATTCATTAGATAATGAATACATCTGTGTGAACACACTTGATGATAAGGAGCTTGGCATTATCAGAAATCTTAAAACTCTTGATGAAGAATCCTGTGCCTGTGCTCAAAAGGAGCTTCATAACAGGTATTATTGTCCTACAGTTTCTACCGTCAAAAGCGTGAAAGAGCGCATGGGCAACTTTTATTTCGAAACTGTTATTGACGGAAGAAAGAAGAATTTTACGGTTAGGGATATTACAAAAAACCTCCGTTTTGCAGGTGAAAATGTGCTCCTTATTTTTGATATGGACGGTAACAGATATATAATTCCTGATTTTGAAAGCATAGAAGAAAAAAGCAGAAGACTGCTTGAGCCTTATTTGTATTAATGATTATGAAAGATATTATAACTCATTTTGATATTTCTCCCTCGGGTGAAAACTGTAACGGTACGTTAAGCTTCCGTGATAATATCATTACGGTTTCTCTTGACGGGGAGGAAAAGAAATTTAATATTTCGGGCATTAAAGAGGCTGTGCAGTATACTGATGTAGGCTGTGGCAGACTTGAACTTGTGCCTGAGGGCAGTAACCCCGACGGTAGCGAAAATATCCACGTTTGCCGTTTTTCTATGAGCTGTGTTACGGAAATAGGTGAATTCACAAAGGTTGTTAACCACCTTATTGAAACGGGTGAGCTGCTTGAAATAAGTGAAGCAGACCTGCCCGTATGCCCTAAATGTCATCGACATTATCTGAGGGGTATGAGCGTTTGTATGTTCTGTGTGAAAAAATCATACGTTTTTTCACGTGCATTCGGTTATTTCAAACCTTATGCGGGTACGGTAGCGCTTACGGGTATTTTGTTGGCAATTGCAAACGTGCTCAGTGCAATTATGCCCCTTTTCAATTCCTTGCTTATTGATAATTATCTTATACCTGCGAAAGGGTCAAAGCCGTATTTTGAGGATGCACCTACGGGCATTCTTGTGATTGTGCTTTCTATGATACTGACCTTTGCGGTGAGTAAGGTTATTACCATTTTCTCGTCGCGGATATCTAACCGTATCGGTTCAAAATTCAGTAACGATTTGCGTAGGCTTGTGTATGAAAAAATACAGAATCTTACCCTTACGGCAATGTCGAAACGATCTGCAGGTAACCTTATGCATCGTGTTACTCAGGATACGGAACGAATCAAGGAGTTTTTCAATCAGCAGGGCAGATATCTTGTGGAGCAGATTATTGTGTTTACCGTAGTTCTTGCGGTGCTTTTCAGCACTAACGTTCTGCTTACTCTTGTGGTGCTTTTGCCAATACCAATCGGTGTTTTTGCTATGTCACGCTTCCGCCACTCTACATCTGTAAGATACCATAAGCAGTGGCGCATAAATTCTAAGGCAACCTCAATACTTCACGATATTATAAAGGGTATAAGGGTTGTAAAAGCTTTCGGTAATGAGGAACGTGAAATACAAAAATTTTCTGATGTTTCACGTAAGCTTCGTGACGTCAGTGCAAGTAATGAAAAATATTGGGCGGTTACCTTCCCCCTTGTTGGTAACTTTATGACAATAGGTGAATTTCTTGTTCTGTTCATTGGCGGTAAAATGGTGCTTGACGGTACACTTACCATAGGTGAGCTGACACGCTTCAATATGTATCTTGCATTTTTGTACGCACCGTTAAGGTGGCTTTCTATATTCCCCAGAAGGCTTGCAGACTGTACTACAAGCCTTGTTAAAATCTACGAAATACTTGATGAGGATGACGATACCTCGTCAAGCGTGAATGAGGAAGATTTTGATCCGTCGGGTGATGTTGAATTTAATAACGTTACCTTCGGGTATAAATCATACGAGCCGGTGCTTAAAAATATTAATCTTCACATAAATTCCGGGGAAATGATTGGTCTTGTAGGGCATTCGGGTGCCGGTAAATCTACGGTTATTAACCTTTGTATGCGTCTTTATGATCCTAATATAGGTGGAATTACCATTGGCGGTAAGGATATCAGGGGTGTTACTCCGCGTACACTCAGGGATAATATAGGTGTTGTTTTCCAGGAAACCTACCTTTTCTCCGGCTCTGTGTATGATAACATTGCATATGCACGTGCAGGTGCGGATTATGACGAGGTAATTGCGGCGGCCAAGGCGGCAAATGCACACGAATTTATAACAAAGCTTCCCGACGGCTATAATACGGTTATCGGTGAAAACGGCCATTCTCTTTCGGGCGGCGAAAGGCAACGTATAAGCATTGCACGTGCAATACTTAAAAATCCGAAAATTCTTATACTCGATGAGGCGACAAGCTCCCTTGACCCGGAAACGGAAATAAAAATTCAGGAAGCACTTGCAAGACTTATTGAGGGGAGAACAACCATTGCTATTGCACACCGACTTGCCACACTTAAAAATGCAGACAGACTGGTTGTTATCGAGCAGGGCAGAATTGCAGAGCTCGGTACGCACGAGGAGCTTGTGGCAAAGGGCGGTATATATGCCGGTCTTGTGGCGGCACAGAGGCAGACTCAGGCACTCAACTAATATAAGGTGAAATCGGCAAAAATCGGGTAATGGTCACTTAAGTCATCAAGGGGACTGCAGGATAAAATTCCATAGCATAGAATATTTGCATCGCCTGACAGAAAAATGTGATCATTGTTAGCGGAATTGACACTTTTTCGGTCACCCTGCAAAAGAAGTTTCGCTGATGACTTAGTGTCGGTCAGATGGCTTGTAAGAATATCATAAACCTGAGAGGACGGGTATTGTACCCGCCCTCTTTCTTTTGCGTTAAAATCACCTATAACAAATATGGGGCAATTGTAAATACTCCGTAGCCTTGCGGTTAATTCGTTTATATAAAGCCCCTGTCGTATTGGTGGCAGATTGCTTTTCACACTAAGGCTCAGATGAGTATTTATAACGCAAAAAATATCACCACCCTTACGAAGTCTGAATACACCATAGGCTGCCCGTCTTGTGCGGTAATCGTAGCTTTCAGGAAGCATAAGACTGCCGCTTTTTATAAGAATGACCTTCTGTTTGTTGTATACAATTGTAGTCATATAGCCGAAAAGCTCTGTCGGAATTGGATCGATAAAAGCGTAGCAGGGCGTAAAGGCTTCTGTATTATTAAGGTTATAGAACCAGCGGCGGTCACATTCCTGCAGACCTATAATGTGAGGGTTGAGGCTATTTATAACCTGATCTATACCTTGAAGTCTTGTTCTGCAAGGGCTACCGTAAAAGCCCGGGCCGTCGGAAAGCAGATTATAGCTTAATATACGTATACTGTTACTGCTTTTCGGTGTGATGTCTGTAAGAGAGGAAAGCTCTGTTTTTACAGAGGAGTCTGATTTACTGTGGTGGGGAATTATTAAAAGAAGAATCGCAACTGCAACAGAAAGTGCTTTGAAAAAATGTTTGAACATAAATATAGTTTCTGTTCAGGTGGCGGATTTATGCAAAAAAAGAAGGTATCATCTGATACCTTCTTTTTTGTTGAATATAAATTATTACTGTTTTGCACCGTTATCGAACATTTCAAGCACCTTGACGCTTGCTGCGAAGCAATCTGCAAGACATTTTTTGTTAAGTGCATCTGGTGTATCACGTCTTGTGTGATAGAAATCGGGAAGAGCGTGATTAAGTGCTGTGATACCGGTTGAACGCATACCTGCCTGAGCAAATGCTGCAGAGTCTGTAGCACCACCGAGAGGGGGAACCATACCCTTACCGCAGGGGATACCAAGCTCTTCACAAGCCTCGTAGAATAAGTCGGAAACGTCTTTGTCAACCTTAACTGTAGCATTAAGGTCACGATAGTTTACACTAAGATGTTCGCACTGTGCGATTGTATCATAAGAATAAACGAATGTAGGAACATCGTTTAATTCATTTGCGTGAGCTTCGCACCATGCTTTTGCACCGCGAAGACCGGCTTCTTCTGAGCCTGAAAGAACAACACCGATTTCTGTGTTTTCAAGCTCGATGCCTTCATCTTTAAGCATTTTTAAGATAGCCATACCGATATAGCATCCTGTAAGGTTATCGTTAGCGCCATCAACAGATTTATTTCTGTTCCACATAAAGTAAAGACCAAACCAGAATGGCGCAAAAACAAGACAAGCAAGGCCTAATTTAAGTGCAAGAGCTTCATTTATACCTGCAACGCTTGCAATAGAAATGCCTAATAAATAGAAAGCACCGATAAAGCAAGTGATCATATGAATATCGAAGCCGAGGTACGAAAATTTTTCTTTGATAGGCCATTCCCAAGCAGCGTCGGGGTGACCGTTAAAAATGATACGACGTTTAACTTCGCCTGTAGGCTTTTTGAAACCTGTTGCATTGTGTCCTGTTTTTTCTTTGAAGAACTTATCAACAACTTTTTTGTAAAGACCGAACTGTAACACGCAAAGTATAAGGCCAAGTGCAATAAATATAATTGAAAGAACCGGCACTTTTAAGAAAAATGCAATCAATGCTAAAAAGCAGAATGTAATTGTGAAGTTAATCCAACCAAAGAATGAACCCGGGTTTTCTTTGAAGCCCTCAACATAAACACGGTCACAACCATATTCTTTCATCTGCTCGGCGGCATATTCGCAAGCTTGCTGCTCACCATATGTACCGGGGCCACGTTTTTCGAACTTTGTACAGATATGGGTGATTTCATCCACCATATACTGTGCGTACTCGTCTTTTTTTGCAATAAATTTGCTGAAATCCATAATATTTTCTCCTCATTTTTAATATATCTAACCATATTCAAGCAACTGAATGTGGGATATTTACTTGGTGTTTTTTAGCTGTGTTGCAAATCTGCAGGCACGTATATAACATTCGGTAACATATTCCTCAATAGGCATTTTGGAATACTTATCGTTTTCGTGTCGATTTGGCTTTGATTTGTTGTTAAGCTCGAAGGTAAGAATGCCGTCATAACAGCAATCTTTAAGCCGTTTTGCAAGCTCCGTCCAATTTGCAATGCCATCGTAGGGGAGCAGGTGTAAATCATCGTGCCAGGTTATTTTACCTCCGAAATCCTTAATGCCTAAGTTGTCGTTGAGATGTGTTGCAATAAGCTTATCACCGAATTTAGCGACTAAATTTTCCGAAAAGTTATAACACATCTCGTGGCCGGAATCCCAACAGAAGCCTACACATTCTCTGTTATGGTAGCGTTGGAGAATTGCTTCAAGATAGGGAAGACCTTCGGTGTTTTCAAATGCGATTTTAACACCAAGCTTTTCGGCATAATCAATAACCTTGCCGTAATTTTCAAGACCGAATTCCGTAGGACGATATTCTGTATCGAAGCCTACATAAACGTGGCAGACCATAATAGGTACTCCGCATTCATAACAAAGGTCAAGACAATGACAAAGCTCCTCGACGCCCTCGAGAGCCTCCTCCACACAATCCTCATCCCACATATCGGCACAATAGCCCCATGGGGCGTGTATCGATTGGAAAATCATACCTTCCTCCGCACCTATGCGGGCACATTCGCGTACAACGTCATCGAGAGCGTAGCCCCAAAGCACATTGAAACCCTCAAATCCAACTTTTTTGAAAAGGCGTATTTGCTCCGTTTCAGGTATACCGAAGGTGTTGTTTGTGGAAAGACACAATTTGCAGGAATGCATTCTAACACCCCTTTAAAAGATATTTAACAAATGTTTAACAAAAAACATTTTATCACAATAACACAAAATTTCAACACCTAAAAGAAAAAATGTGTTGAAATTCGGCAATTTTTTTATATAATTATATTGGGTGGAAATGTATGCAAATTAAGGAAAGTTTTATAAAAGGAAAAAGAGATAATCCCGAATTATGTGAGGACGGTATTTTTTGTAACGAGGATTTCGTAGCGGTTTTTGATGGTGTTACTGCCAAAACAAGCCGTAAATTCAACGGAAAAACCGGTGGACGAGCTGCAATGGAGTGTGCGGTAAGTACACTTTCTCAAGCAAAGTCTGATATCGATGCTGAAAGCCTTTTCGGAAAAATAAATAGTGCTATAGCGGAGCTTTATGAGGGTGATGCTACGGGGGAGGCGGCAGTTTGCGCCATAATTTACAGCAGACATTTTAAAGAAATTTGGTCTGTCGGGGACTGTCAATGCCTTGTTGACAACAAGCATTTTAAAAATGAAAAGCAAATTGATGTTATACTTTCAAATGTACGTTCACTTGCACTTGAAATATATGGGAAAAAAGGCGTTACTTCCTCGGAGGATCCCGGAAGAGCTTTTATATTGCCGCTTCTTAAGGAACAGCACTGTCTTGCAAACGGCAACAGTATTTATTCTTACGCAGTACTTAACGGCACACCCGAATTTGACCCGAGAAGTTACCTTTGTATTAAAGCTCACGAGGGTGCGGAGATTGTGCTTGCAACCGACGGTTACCCGAAGCTTTTCAATACTTTGGATCAGTCGGAAAAGGCACTTTCGTATCTTATTGAAAATGATCCCGAATGCCGCTATGAGTATTGTTCAACCAAAGGGATTCAGGAGGGCTGCTGTTCCTTTGATGACAGAGCATACATCCGCGTTAACATATAGGTCACAATTTTAACATCTTTTTAATATTCCTGTGATAAATTTATTAACATATATGCATTTTTTAAATAAATACTTAATAAGTTTTTTGTGTATTTCAACAAAAACATATATATGTGTTGTAAAACCGAAAAAGTGAATTGACATTCACCCCATACTTTGGTATAATTTCTAATAAGTAAATTAGAATGGAGAGATATTTGATGTCTAATATTCTTGCTCAGGGTGTTTTACCTGCACTTGTTTCACATTTTAAAAATGACGGAACAGTACTTAAGGATTCTATAAAAGCTAATATGGAGCGTAACTTCAGTCAGGGTGCAAACGGATTTTATATTTGCGGCTCTACGGGTGAAGGCCCCGTTATTACGTCAGCAATGCGTAAAGAAATTGCTGAAACTGTTGTGGAAGCAAACAACGGCAGAGGTCTTATTATAAATCACGTGGGTGCAGCAGCTCCTATCGATGCCTTTGAGCTTGCGCGTCACGCAAGGGACTGTGGCTGTGATGCTATTTCAAGCGTTGTACCAAACTTTTACTTTAAATATAACGATGATGAAATCGTAGATTACTACAAGCGTCTTGCTTGCGAATCCGAGCTTCCCGTAATTGCATACGCTCAGTCGCTTCTTACAAGTGATTCCGTTAATCTTATGAAAAGACTTATTGAGCTTGACGGTGTTATCGGTGTTAAATATACGCTTACCGACTTCTACTCAATGCGTCGTATAAAAGAACTTAACGGCGGCGATATCAACGTTATCAACGGACCTGATGAAATGTTTATCTGCGGACTTTCTATGGGTGCGGATGCAGGTATCGGCTCAACCTACAACCTTATGTGTGCCGAATACGTTAAGCTTCGCAATCAGTTTATCGCAGGGGATATTGAGGGCGCACGTGCTACTCAGTACAAGGTTAATAAGGTTATTGAAATACTTATTAAATACGGTGTTATCAGATCAATAAAATACGTGCTTTCTCTCGATGGTATTGAAGCGGGCGATATTGCATATCCCGGCTCACCCCTTACCGATGCGGAAAAGAAGGCTATTGTAAGCGAGTTGGAAAAAGTCGGTTTCTTTACCGATTATAATAAATAAAAAACACAACCATATTTTTTACTACGAAAGGAAAAAGATTAAAAATGGCTGTAAAAAATGTCACCAGATTCGGAATTCAAAGAAAAATCGTGGCTAATATGACAACTGAAAGTTGGCAGAATATTCCTCACGTTAGCTACCAGTATGAACCTGATGTCACAAAGTTTATGGAGGCTTTCAAGGAGTTTCAGGCAAAGCACAATACAGACGGCGGTGCAAAAATCACACTTAATGCTGTTCTTCTCAAGGCTATTGCGGAAGCTATTGAAGTTGACCCCGTAATCAACGCTCACATTCATTATGAAAAAGGTCTTGTTCGAGGTAAGGTTACAGAATTTGATAATATCGATATTTCGGTTCCGTGGATTTTGCCTGACGGCAATATGATGACCATCACTATGAAGGATATGGGCAACAAAACTCTTAAGGAAATTGCGGAGTATCAGGCAGATATCAACCGCAGACTTGAGAAAACCGTTCTTGTTGAAGCGCTTTATTCTGTCGCATTCCGTGATACTATAGAGAAGCTTAAAAAAGGTCATATTTTAAGAGCAATCAAGCGTCTTTACGGTGCTAATAGCAATAAGCGTCACAGAGTGGTTCGTCTTAAGGGTGCAGAGAAAAAAGCATACAAGGCAATTCCTAATACAGAAAAAATCACAATTGATGACCTTAAACAGGGTACAATTACAGTATCAAACGTTGGTGCCGACACACGCGGTCTTTCAGGTGAGGTTGCTATGCTTATGGTTATCCCGCCACAGATTTGCGTTATAGGTATCGGTACATTGCAGAAGAAACCTGTTGTTGTTACCGATGAAAACGGTGAGGATAAAATTGAAATCAGAACTATCCTTCCCATCAATATCGTATTCGACCACAGAGCATTGGATTTCGGTGAGGTAAGACCTTTCCTTACAAAGATGGAGGAATTTTTCCAGAATCCCGAGCTTGTGCTTAATGAGAATGCGTAAAAGCTAAATACATACAATCCGGCTTACCACTGATGGGTGGTAAGCCGTTTTTTCTTTTGTTTAAACATAATTTTAACAAATAAGGTTTCGGAATAGTTTCGTTGAAGCTTTTTTATTGCTTAAATCTATAAAAATAATAACTATTTATAGGTAAATTTTACAAAGAGTGTGAAATAATTTTTATTATGTTGAAATTGTATGTGCTTTGGTGATATAATGTTTACATATATGTACATATTTTTTTAAAAGGATAATATTATGAAGAAAAGATTATTGTTTTTATGCTTTGCTATAGCTGTTTTGTCGGTTTCACTTACAGTTGGCGGAGTTAAGGGTAACGTTACAGATAACCGTGATTTGTCGGTAATTAACCGCAATACATACGCTGCAAGTGACACAACAAAATCTACCGAAACCACAACGAAAAATTCAATACTTGATGATGTATCCAACGAGAATCAAAATATTGATGATTTCATCGGCGATAAATTTGATAGTGCAGAGAATGTTGCAGGTATTTTCGGTGACCTTGGTAATATGGGCGGTGATATTCTCGGCGGTATGGATTTCGGAGACGCAGGAAATATCTTCGGTGGATTGTTCGGCGGTACACCACAGACTACTGCATCACAGGATTCCGGTAACGTTGTTACTACCGCATCAACAGAGCCGATTAACACAGTTGCACCCGTATATGCTGCAACACAACAGCATCAGCAGGTTGTAGTTGTTACTAACCCGAGTGTTGCAACTACTACAAAAAATGCAAATCAGCTTGAAACTGTTGACTTTGCTGCAACCGCAGTGCCTTACCAAAAGCCTACAACCGAAATCAAGGGTGGCGACAAGGGTGAAGGCGTAAAGTGGATGCAATGGATTTTTATTTATTCACAGTACGGACTTAGTGATGACGGCATCACCGGAGTTTATGATAAGGATACAATTGCAGTTGTCAAAAAGCTTCAGAAGGCAAAGGGGATGACTGTTGACGGTGTTGTTACCAAAGAGGTTATTGAGGAAATCGAAAAGCTTTACCTTGCTTCTTTGGGTACAGTTACTGTTGCTACAACACCCGCACCAAGCGTTGCAGTTACCGTACCCGTTGTGGAGGCAGAAGAGGAATCACCTATTGCTAAAGTGATATTTGTATTCGTTGTTATTTTGTGGGCACTTGTTATTGCCTTCGTTGTTACAATGATAGTAATAAAGAAGAAGGCTAAGAAAAAAGCGGAAGCATTAAAAAAATCTTCTGCATCAACGGAATCACAGAATAACTCTTCGGATAAAAAGGAAGAAACACAAAACTCTGTTGAAAATAAAGAGGGCGAATAATATGGATAAGTATTTAATCATCAACGCAGACGATTTCGGTATGTGCCATTCTGCCAATATGGCGGTGCAGGACCTTTTCAAAAAAGGCGGCATTACATCCGCTACAATTATGACCCCTTGCTCATGGGCAAAGGAAGCAGGTACCTGGGCTGCACAGCATCCCGAGTACGCAGTAGGTGTGCACCTTACTTTTACAAGTGAGTGGGGTCAGTACAGATGGTCTCCCATAGCTCAGGGTGATACGTCATCCTTGCGTGACAGTGAAGATTTTATGTATCACGAATCCGATGAGTTTGAGGCAAACAGTGATCTTGAACAGGTAGAAAAGGAAATAAGAGCACAGATTCAGCGCTTTCGCTCTTTCGGTGTAGAGCCCTCACATCTTGATAATCATATGGGTTCACTTTACGGTATAGAATCAGGCAGATTTGAGCTTCTTAACCTTACACTTGATATCGCAGGTGAGGAGGGCTTACCCTTCAGATTCCCCGGCACTTTTGTACCCGAGATGTTCTCAAATGCAACCCTGGATGTTAAGATAGATACAGATCTTATTGCAATGTTCTTCGATAAAATTCTTGCTCACGCTTCAGATCTTAAGGTTGCAGTACCGGATTTCCTTATTCCCGGTGAATGGAACGGACCGCAGAACGACAGCTACGAGAATTTTAAGGAATATATCTACGAGCTTTACAGAAGCTTCCCCAACGGTGTTACCGAAACCTACATACACCCTGCATTTGAAAGCGAGGAGCTTAAGGCAATTTCGGGTGCATGGCACCGCAGAGTATGGGAGCATAAACTTTTCTCTGACCCGCAGACTTTACAGCATATTAAGGCTTGCGGTATAAAGCTTATTAATTACCGTGACCTTAAGGAAATGAAGGGTTATTAATATAATATTATTGTATTATGTTACATTAAAAAACAGTAAGCAGTGAATGTGTTTTGCATTCACTGCTTTTTTCTATAAAAGGTATGTGGAAAAATACAATATAACTATACAATGTAATTATACCTTTGATATGAAACAAAGCACCTTAAGGGTGCTTTGTTTCATCTTTTCATACTTCCTTCAATCATCTCAACCGGAAGCTCCTTAAAAAAGTCGTTGCGATGAATATGTGTTTTTTCGTGTTCGAGTGATTTCTTTTTTGCTTCGTCAGACAAATCCATATTAACATAAATGTTAAAGTCCCCGTTTGAATCAGGTATCGTGAATGCTCTGATTGAAAGGGGCATTTTTATTTCTCTGATAAAGAACAATAGTTTTTACCTCCAATATACTTTCATGTGTCCGGGTTTGTATCCACCAGAGCATTAAGCATAACTATAAATGAATCAAGCTGCTCCTCGGTGGCTTTTTCCGAAATATCAAAAAGCAGACGACGTTTTTTATGTAGGGAGTTGATGCTTTGGCTAAGTCCGCCACCCTCGGGGGTAGGGGTGTTGAACTCATCATAAAAGTAGTTGAGGTCAACACCGAAATATCGGGCTATTTTAACCAATGTATCTGTACTCAGGCTTTTTGAACGTTGCTTTTTTAATTCGGTCAAGGTACTGCGTGGTATGTCAATTTCTCTGCACAAGGCAGCAATAGATATTTTTTGCTCAGTGCATAGTTGGTAGATTTTGTCATACATACACAAATACTCCTTTCTGTTTTTGGTCATTCCTACAAAAGATACAGAAAAACGAACATTTGTTCTCAAAAAGGCAGAAATGTACAAAATTCTGTGCTATAATACAAAACGAGTTCGAAACTCTGTACTGTTTGAGTTTAATATATCGCATTTATTTGTATTTGTCAATAACATTTGGGAGGTTTTTTATGGACAACAAATTCAATCGTGTAATGTGTCCCTTTTTCAGGGGATCAGGAAAGCAGACCATAACTTGCGAGGGTTTCAATCATAATACTGATTGTAAACAGAGATTTAGCGATGCGATTGTAAAAAATGAATACGAGCACGAGAAATGCTCAACCGTCAGTTATCGCAATTGCCATTATTACAGAGCACTTGCTCTGCTTTATGACAGGGGTATAAAGAAATGAGCCCGTCGCAGAAGCGTGTGGCAAAAATAGAAGCGGCTACAAACAATATGGCGTGTCTTATTGACAGTATTGTTAAGGATGCTCTTAAGAATTACCGAAAAGCCGGTGAAATCGGACTTGATGCCAAGTTTCTTAAGGAAAGCGTAACAATTCTTCGCGAGATGTGGAATCTTCTTGATTCGGCAGAGGAGCCCATAAGCGTTGATGAAGGAATTGTTATAAAGCTTGAGGGACAGGTGGAAAAATGGTGCAAATAATAAATGAGGTGATTATATAACTCAGCTTACAATATCGGAGCCCAATGAGAAGCAGAAATTGTTTTTTGAATCAAAAAAGCGTTTTATCGGCTACGGCGGTGCAAGAGGTGGAGGCAAATCATGGGCTTTAAGAACAAAGTTTATCTTACTTGCTTTTAATTACCCGGGACTGAAGCTTTTGCTTTTGAGAAAAACATTGCCGGAATTGCGTGAAAATCATCTTTTACCTATGCTTGCTCAGCTTAACGGAATAGCACACTACAAGCGTGATGAAAGGGCGTTTATTTTTCCTAACGGTTCACGAATCCGACTGGGCTATTGTGATACGGAAAATGATATTTATCAGTATCAAGGTCAGGAATATGAGGTTATCGGTGTCGAAGAATGTACACATTTTACCTTTAATCAGATTCAGTTTCTTACCACTTGCAATCGAACAACACGAGATGATTTTAAGCCACGTATGTATTTTACGGGTAACCCGGGTGGTGTGGGGCATAACTGGTTCAAGCGTCTTTTTGTAAAAGGGCGTTACGAGAGTGCTGAGGACCCTGAGGATTATGACTTTATTCCCGCCACAATAGATGATAACAAGGTGCTTATGGAAAAGAATCCTGAGTACGTAAAGGTACTTGATTCCTTACCTGAAAAGCTTCGTCAGGCACATCGCTACGGTAACTGGGATATTTTCGATGGTCAGTTTTTCGAGGAATTCCGCGATTGCCGTGACCATTATGGTGACGGACTTTACACCCATGTTATTGAGCCTTTTGAAATACCCCACGGATGGAAGATTTATCGTTCATTTGACTTCGGCTACGCAAAGCCTTTTTCGTGTGGTTGGTGGGCAGTTGATTATGACGGCAGATTATACAGAATTCTTGAATTATATGGTTGCACAAAAACTCCCGATGAGGGTGTTAAGTGGCCGCCTGAAAAGATTTTTTCGGAAATAAAACGTATAGAAAATGAGCACAGATGGTTGAAAAACAAAGAGATTATTGGTGTAGCTGACCCCTCGATATGGGATGCATCCAGAGGTGAAGCCATTATTGAAGCTGCCAACAGAAACGGAATATTTTTCAATAAGGGGGACAACAAGCGTCTGCCCGGTTGGATGCAGGTGCATTACCGGCTTTGTTTTGATGAATCGGGAGTGCCTATGATGTACGTTTTTGAAAACTGCAAGGGTTTTATACGAACAATTCCTGAGCAAAGCTTCAGTGAATCGAATCCTGAGGATCTTGACACATCGGGTGAGGATCACATTGCCGACGAGGTTCGATATATGTGTATGGCACGACCTATACCGCCTACCTATAAAAAGAAGTCGGAAATTTTCGGTGATGACCCCTTGAATTTGCGAAGATAAAAAACTGATATGGAGGTACAAATTGAAAGATAAAGAAGAAAAACTTAACAAATCACAGAAGTACCAAAAGCCCGTTGCCTTTAATATTAACGGCACAATGGGTGTAATCGGAAAGGAGCAGGTGGAAAAGGCTCTTTCCGTTCTGAAAAAATATAAGGAGGGTAAAGCCTCCTTGGAAAATCGAGTGATTGATAACGAGCAATGGTTCAAAATGCGACATTGGGAGCAGCTCAGAGGCGATGGTGATGAAAATGCTTCTGCATGGCTTTTTAACTCTATTGCCAACAAGCATGCCGATGCAATGGATAATTTCCCTGCAATAAACGTGTTGCCCCGAGAGGCAAGTGACCGTGCTGCTGCAGAGGTTTTGTCACATATTCTGCCTGTTGTGTTTGAGCGTAACGGATTTGAAAAGATTTATAACGATTGTTGGTGGTACAAGCTGAAGGTAGGTACTGCAGTTTACGGAATATTCTGGAATCCGCGTAAAAATAACGGGATAGGTGATATCGAAATCCGTCAGGTTGATTTGCTTAATCTTTTTTGGGAGCCGGGTATCAAGGATATCCAGAAAAGTAAAAACCTTTTCTACGTTGAGCTTGTGGATAATGAAACACTTGTGGCACTTTATCCTCAGCTTTCGGGAAAGCTTGGTGCAAATAGTATTGAGATTGCACACTACGTTTATGATGACAGTGTTGATACATCATCGAAAAGTGCTGTGGTTGACCATTATTACAAAACGCTTCGTAACGGTGTGGAAACTTTGCATTATTGCAAATTCTGTAACGGTGAGCTTTTGTATGCTTCCGAAAACGATCCTGCATATATGGAGCGTGGATTCTATGACCATGGCCAGTACCCCTTTGTGTTTGACACATTATTCGTGGAGGAGGGTACACCATGCGGCTTCGGTTACATTGATATTATGAAAGATGCACAGAAGCAGATTGATACCTTATCGAATGCATTTGTGCGTAATGCAACGATGGCAACTAATCCTCGGTATTTCATTAACTCTGCAGGTGCGGTAAACGAACAGGAATTTGCAGATTGGTCAAATAATTTTGTTCACGTTTCGGGCAGTAATCTCGGCGAGGATAGTATTCGTGAAATACGTATGTCGGGTATTCCCGATATTTATCTCGGCATTCTTAACAGTAAAATAGACGAGCTTAAAGAAACAAGCGGTAACCGTGATTTCAGTCAGGGTGGTGTTTCAAGCGGTGTTACCGCCGCAAGTGCTATTGCCGCTTTGCAGGAGGCGGGAAGTAAGCTTACACGAGATATGGTGAAAAGCGGATACCGAGCCTTTTCGGAGCTTAATTCACTTGCGGTTGAGCTTATACGTCAGTTTTATGATGAACCGCGATTCTTCCGTGTGCTCGGATCAAACGGAGAACAACAGTTTGTTTCTTATGATAACTCCGCCATAAGGCTTCAGCGTGATGTTACAGCTTTTGGTGAGGAGGTTTATACCCGTAAACCCATATTCGATATCAGGGTATCTGCGGAAAAATCAAGCCCCTTTACTACCATCAGCCGAAATGAACTTGCATTACAGCTTTATAACTCGGGTATGTTTAACCCTGAAATGCGTTCTCAAGCGATACTTGCCATTGATATGATGGATTTTGAGGGTAAAAGTGCTTTGCTTGCAAAACTTACCTCGGGGGGAGCTTTATGACAAGGGTAACCTACAGAAGCTACTATGACAGATTTCTTGTTATTGTTGAAGGTCACAGCGGATATGCAAGGTGTGGTGAGGATGTTGTGTGTGCAGGTATTTCTACACTTGTTTACACCCTGGTTAACACTATGCTTGATGAAGAGGCCTCGGGCAACATAAGACTCAAGCGTAATATAATCCGAGATGGCTATGTTTGCCTTGAGATAGAGCTTTTTGAATTTTCAGGTAACCGTATAAAAGGGATAATTGATGCTTTTATGAATGGCATTATGATGCTTCAGGAATCGTACCCTAAAAATATTTTTGTTGAATAATGATATATAAACTGCAGTTTTTTATATATGACACTTCGGAAAGACGATGAAAAAACTTACATAACTTTGAAAGGAAAATGTATGGAAAAATTAGAATGGCTTACTCCCGATATACAGCTTTTTGGCGGTGAGGGTCAGGGTGCTGAAATCGGGGAAACGGGCGGAAATATAGCCGACGCCGGGCAGAAGTCAGAGCCTGAGATGAACGATGACGAGGAATTTGAAAGCCTTATAAACGGCAGATTCAAGGATAAGTTTACTAAAAAAACTCAGGCAATAATTGACAAACGCTTCAAAACAACAAAGGAGCTTGAGGAATACAAGGCCAAAACCTCGCCCATTATTGAGGGACTTATGGAAAAATATAATATCCCTGCAGGTGAGGAGGCAAGGCTGCTTGAAGCTGATTTCGATACAATGCATACAGAAGATGTATCGGAAGCAGAGCCACCACGTGAGGAGGCTGTCAGTCAGCTTATAAAATCCCGTGTTGCACAATGGATAAAGCAGGGTGAGGAGCTGAAATCAAAGCTTCCCTACTTCGATTTGCGACAAGAGATGAAGGAGCATAAAGAATTCTCAAAGCTTCTTCTTGGCGGTGTTGATGTTAAAACCGCATACGAAACCGTTCATCGCGACCGTATTATGTCAGATGCTATGGCATATACCGCATCAAAGGTGCGTAAGCAGGTTGTAGATAACATTCAGGCAAAGGGTATGCGACCCGTAGAAAACGGAACATCATCCCAAGGTGCCGTAATGACCGCAGTGGATGTCAATTCCCTGACCTCACAGGATATATTAAAAATATTAAAACAGGTTGAGAATGGCGCAAACGTTAAGTTTTAGCCATCGGAAAGGAATTATTTATGACAGACTACATTTTTAACATTCAGAATTTTGCGGCAGGTGAGGAGGTTAATAAAACCACAACAACATCACTTTCTGCAGAGATGAAAACATTTTATGATAAAACACTTATTACACTTGCATCACCTTATCTTGTTCATGACCAGTTTGGTCAGAAGCGTGACATTCCTAAAAATGGTGGTAAAATCATCGAGTTTCGTAAGTTTTCTTCACTTCCTAAGGCTCTTACACCTCTTACAGAGGGTGTTACACCTACAGGTAAGAAGCTTGATGTTTCTGCAGTAAGTGCAACTGTTGAGCAGTATGGTGACTACATTGAACAGTCCGATTTGCTTGAACTTACTGCGGTAGATAACACTATCGTTGAAGCCACAAAACAGCTTGCGGCTCAGGCGGGTCTTACTATGGATACTGTTGTACGTAACGAGATTGTTGGTGGTACAAACGTTATTTATTGTCCGAAGGTAAACGGTGAAACAGAAACTGTTGTAACATCACGTGGTGCAATTGACAGCACATCACTTTTACGTGTTAAGGATGTTTTCAGAGCAGCGGCAGAGCTTAAGGCTATGAATGCTCCTAAAATTGATGGTTATTACGTTGGTATTATCCACCCTTACGTTGCTTATGACCTTATGCAGGAGGCAGGTAATCAGTGGATGGAGGTGCAGAAATACACTACACCCGAAAATATGCTTAATGGTGAAATCGGCTGCCTCGGTGGTGTGCGTTTTGTTGAAAGCACAGAGGCTAAAATCTGGAATGGCGGTGCAAATGGATGTGCAGTATTTGCAACACTTATCCTCGGTGCCGACGCATATGGTGTAACCGGTGTTAATGGTGGCGGTGTTGAACACATAGTTAAGCAGAAGGGTTACGGGAATGATCCCCTTAACCAGCGTTCTTCAATCGGTTGGAAGGGTCTTAAGACTGCAAAAA
This sequence comes from Acutalibacteraceae bacterium, assembly GCA_045647125.1. Taxonomy (GTDB): domain Bacteria; phylum Bacillota; class Clostridia; order Oscillospirales; family Acutalibacteraceae; genus DTU089. The sequence continues at coordinate 20,965 of JAZRLZ010000019.1, forward strand.
GACTTGTTGAGGAATATATGGTAAGAATTGAAAGCGGTTCAACATTCAGTTCAACTGCAAAAGAAAACTGATTATCAGTTGATTTAATCGGAAACTAAAGGGTTGCTGTGTTGCCTTGTAAGGTTTTTAGCGAATCCCATTTCGGCTTTATTAAGGCAACACAATTTCCCGGATTTTTAACTTATAGGAGGCTTATTATGTCTGAAAATAGTACTAAAGCAACAAAAAATACAAAACAGGAAAAGCTTGTAAGCGTGTTTATTCCAAAGCAGTCTCGTAACGATACCCAGCGTTTTGTTGCGGTGAATGGCGAGCGTATCCTTGTGCAGACGGGCAAAACAGTTGAAGTGCCCGAAAGATTTGCCGAGGTCATCAGAAATTCTGAAAAAATGGCGGCGGTTTCTGCCGAATATATTGATAAAAACATTTCCCTTTAATTAAAAAAGGAGGGTTAAAATGACTATTGCTCAAGCAATACAGAGCTTTGATGCCGACAGGGGTAATAACCTGCCCTTTGAAAACAAAATCAGGTGGTTATCAGAGCTTGATTACAAAATATCTGCGGATCTTCTTGAGGTGCGGAATGGTGAAAATTTCGGAGGATACACCCTCGAAACACCCCACGATACAAAGCTTCTTGCAGATGAACGTTTTTGTGAAATTTATAGTTATTGGCTTAATATGAAGCTGGATTATCTTAACGGTGAAATCGTGAGGTTAAATAACAGTACCCTTATTTTTAACCGACTGTATAAAGAGATGTCCGATTATATTAATCGCAGTACACCCATACCACAGAAAAATAAAATAAAGGCAGGGGATATTATTGTATAAGCCATTTCTTGATAACATTGAGAAAAATGCAGAGCTCATAACCGCATTCGGTGGCTACAATCATAATTTTGTTATTGAAGATAACGAGTTTTTTGATGAGAAAAATATGTCGTCTGATAACTATCCTGCCTTGTCACCACGTAACAAACGTGCATTTTTTAAAAATGTTACGGGTGACGTAAGCGGTATTTACTCTAAAACAAAGCTTTGCTACATCAAGGACGGCTACCTTTATTACGGAGGTGAAAAGGTAACGTCATATTACTTCGGCACTTCGGCAGAGGAACGTAGCTTCGTTTCTATGGGCGCAAGACTTATTGTTTTCCCTGACAACGTGTATATAAACACCAATGATTTTAATGATTACGGTACGTTAGATGCAAAATATGTTTGTCAGAATGCAGATGTTTATATGTGTCGGGGTGATGGTGATACGCTTGATGATTACGCGGTGGGCCGTACTCCGCCCGAGTCACCTTCTAACGGGGATCTATGGCTTGATACATCGGAAGAATCACACGTTCTTAAGGAATATATTGAGGCTACGGGAATGTGGTCAGGTGTGAGCAGTGTGTATGTTTCGGTTTCAAATCCGGGTATAGGTAAAAATTTTAAAAAGGGTGACGGAGTAAGACTTTCCGGTTTTCAGGAGGTTGGTCTTGACGGTACTCACATAATTAAAAAATGCGGTGATGACTACATAACAATTGTGGGAACGGTTAATTGTGCGGTGCTTCTTGAGGGTGATTTAAGCATTACACGGGAAATTCCCGAAATGGATTTTGTGTGTGAAAACAATAACCGACTCTGGGGTTGTTCCTCGAAAAATAACGAAATCTACGCTTCAAAGTTAGGTGACCCGACCAATTTTAATGTGTTTGATGGTCTTTCTACGGATAGCTATGCGGTTTCCGTTGGGACAGATGGTGAATTTACTGCAGCGGTAAGCTTTCGAGGATACATATTATTTTTCAAGGAAAACTGCCTTCATAAAATATACGGCAGTAATCCTCCGTATACGGTTACAACCTCGTATTTACGCGGTGTGCAGAAGGGTAGTCACCATTCCGTAAAATGCCTTAATGAAACACTTTATTATAAATCACCTACCGGCGTTTGTGCCTACGAGGGCGGTGTGCCTGTTTCAATTTCCGCACCATTCGGTAAGGAACATTATACAAATGCGGTAGGCGGTACTTACAAGAATAAATACTATATTTGTATGACGGACAGAAAAAACAAGCGTAACCTTTTTTGTTTTGATGAGGAAAAGGGCTTGTGGCATAAGGAGGACGAAGTCGATATACGCTCCTTTGCGAACAATAACTGCAATCTTTATTTCCTCGAATATAAGGATAACGCTTATAGACTTGGCGTTGTTGACGGTGAAAATATGTATGGCAATTTCGCAGGTGAGCTTGAAAATTTCCGACTTGAAGAAAATGTGGAGTGGTTTGTGAAAACGGGGTTATGGGGCTTGCGTAACCCATTTGCTAAATACTATACCGGTCTTACTATCCGTGCAAGAGGTGAGGCGGGAAGCGTATTCTGTTCCGCTTGTGATGTGGATAGCAGTGAAATCCTTACCAATCTCTGCGAAAGAAGGATTTATGATACAGGCTCCTTTAATGTGCCTATAATCACTCCCAGGGCTGATCACGTATGCTTTTACTTCAAAGGAACGGGCAAAATAGATATCTTGTCCGTTATGCGAAAAATCTGTAACGGTAGTGATGACTATGTATGATCTGAATCTTATTGTGCCTGATATTACATCGTCGAAATATTCCGACGATAACAAATTCAGGCTTCTTAAAAATTATCTTTACCAGCTTAATGAAACACTTTCCTTTGCTCTTAGTGATAAAACCGCAACAATGGTTAACGGTGTGCAGGGTGAAAGCATCAGTAATTCATCACAGCACGATGAGAATGTTAAGCTCCTTAGTGCTCAAAGTATGAAAAAATTCAACGAACTTAAGGAAAAAATAATCACCACCGCAGAGGATATTCAGCGTGATTACTCTTCCAAAATTACTGAAACCGAAGAGGGAATTCTGCATACAGTAAGCGGAAGCTACGTTCTTAACAGTGAGTTTGGGGAGTATAAAAATCAGGTTGATACAAGCCTTGATCAGAATGCGGACAGTATCAACCTTGTTGCAGAAAATGTAGAAAAGGTCACCGCTGATGTGGAATCGGTACAAGGTGATGTGGAATCGGTGCAGGGTAATATGAAAAGCCTTGATGATGATCTGCAGGAATTCAAGGAACAACAGAAAAGTGAGTTCATTGTTCAAGCGGATAATATAATGAGCAAGGTGGAAAACACCTTTACATTAAAGGAAGAGACCGCGGAGCTTGAAAGTCGGATGGGATCACAGATTGTGCAGTCTGCAACGGATATTACGGAAAACTATACAAGCATCATTGCCCGTACACAGGAGGATTTGTCTACCGTGGGCGGTAGTTTTGCTGAGTTTGTGTCGGAGCTTGATGTGTATATACGCCGTGGTGAGCTTGAAAGCGGTGTTTACGGTATCGAAATCGGGCGCAGTGACAGTAACATCAAGGCTCGGTTTACCAATGACCGATTATCTTTTTATCAGGGCATTGCCGAGGTTGCCTATATATCGGGCAGTAGCCTTTATATAAATAATGCACAGATACTTGATTACCTTAAGTTAGGAAACGATTCCCAGGGTTATTTTGTATTTGACACAACAAAAAACGGATTGGAGGTGCGTTGGATAGATGTCGGCTGATATAAATCCCTCAACCCTTAACCTGAGTAATGCTACAGTAAACCCGGGGGATAGTGTTGTTGTATCAATAAATATGGAATCATCAGAGCTAAACCACAAAATAGTGTTTTCTTTGGGCTCGAAAACCCATTCTGCTAATCTTGCGACAGGTGTGAGCACTTATACCTTTGAGATACCGAAGACATGGGCAAATCAGCTTTCGGGTGCGGTGAGCGGTACTGTTAACGTTAAGCTTACAACCTGTAAGGGTACGGAAACGATAGGTACATCTACCGCAACGTTTAAGCTTGTAATACCGGAAACAAACGAGTATTGTCCCACCTTTGACCTTGTTATTACCCGTAATGATAACGGAGTGCCGTCCTCATGGAATGAATACGTAAAGGGTATTTCCACAGTTACGGTTACACCTGAAAATATCGAGTACAAAAACGGAGCATCCGTAGGCTCTGTGATGATTAAGGTGGGTAAGATAACAAAAACGGAGATACCTGCAACCTTTGATTTACCTAACGCAGGAAATATTACCGTAAAGGTAACCGTTAAGGATAGCCGCGGACTGAAAACCATAAAAACCCACGTTATAACCGTCAGAGATTATGCTAAACCCTCGGTAGATATCAAAAGCCTTACCCGATGTGATTCATCAGGCTCGGAGGATTCATATGGTACTTACGGAAGACTTTCCTTCGAGCATCATTACAGCACAGTGAATGCGAAAAACAACTGCTCCGTTGTGGTGCGCTACGGCAAAAGCGGAGAGTCGGAATATATGGGGATGAAGGATGCCTCAAATTCACCCCTGATGTTTGGTGTAGGTAGCCTTGATATAAGCTCCACCTATAAGGTGAGCATTGTTATTAAGGATAACATCTGCACCGATGGAATTGAGGTTGTAAGGTATATATCAAGTGCTAATATTCCTTTTAATATACGTCCCGGTGGTAAGGGTGTTGCTTTTGGTAAGTTTTCTGAAAATGACGAGCTTCTTGAGGTTGCGTGGGATACCGATATTAAGGGTAACCTGAATGTAGGAGGGCTTTTGAATTTTGAAAAGCTTACCTGCAACTGTACCGAGAAGGCGGAGGATTTTCATGGTGTTATCAGATATTATCCATGGCTTAATATGGTGTATTTGCGTATGCGACTTACGGTGGCAACAGGCCTTGCAGCAACGGATACGCATTACCTTGCACAAATAAGCACCAAGGTTCCAGCAATATTGAGTCCCGTAAGCACCTTTGTGGGTATCGACTCCGGTGGTCAGAGTAATGGTGCTGTTCTTAACAAAACGGGTTATGTGGTTTTAAGGTCGGATAAGCCTATAACAACGGGTACGTTTATTTATATAAACGGGTGGTATCCGGCAGATACAACAGTTTAAAGTGCAAGTAGAAAGGATTTGATAAATTGGCATATACAACTATTTCTTACGGCTCATCGGGAAATGATGTAAGAAAACTGCAGGAAGCCCTTAATAAAAAAGGGTATGGCCTGACGGTAGATGGTGAATTCGGTGAGAAAACGAGGAATGCCGTCAGGGATTATCAGCGTAAAAATAACCTTACTGTTGATGGCATTGTAGGTGAAAATACGTGGAGCTCCCTTATAAAAAAACAAAGTAAAAATACAAGTAAAAATAATAATTCCAATAAAAGCAGAAAAAATACGGAAACCGCTATGACCTCACCACGTCCTACATATCAAAAGGGCGAGGATGTTATAAATGCGGAAAATCAGTTGAACAGATGGGAGAAGAATGCTCCCAATGAGTATCAGAGTCAGTATGATGAGCGTATTGAGGCTTATCTTGATCAGATTCTTAATCGTGAGCAATTCAGTTATGATCTTGAAAGTGACCCTGTTTACAGACAGTATCGTCAGTTATATATCCGCAATGGTGAAAGAGCAATGGCAGACACCATAGGTGAGGCCTCTGCTTATACAGGCGGATACGGAAGCTCCTATGCACAGACTGCAGGTCAGCAGGCCTATGATAACTACCTTGAAGGACTCAATGACGTTGCATTAGAGCTTTATGATATGGCGTATAAGGCGTATATGGATGAGGGACAGAAGCTTGTTGAAGACCTTGAGATTTTGCGTGAGCTTGATGGTGATGACTACGAGCGTTATCTTGATGAGCTTGATAAATATTATGCAGATGGCGAGTATCTTCTTAAAAAGCTTTCTGAAATGAGTGATAAAGATTATGAACAGTTTTTACAGGCTGTGAGTGAATGGGAGAGCGATCGTGATTATCAGTATCAGAAGCAACAGGATGCTTTGGAGCATCAGGAATTCCTTGATGAGCTTGAATTCAAACGGCAGGAGGCTCTTCGTCAGCAGGCAAATGAGGACAGAGAGTATCAGCTGGCACGTGAAAAGCTTAATCAATCGAAATCTAAGTCAAGCTCAAAATCTTCATCATCAAGAAGCAGTAAATCAACCTCAAAGGATAAGGACGAAAGCGAAAAGAAAACAAATGAATACACTGTGTACCCTAAAACCTATGGCCAGTTTGTAGCCCTTACGGGATATGCGGGAATTATGTCGGAGGCGATGTTCAAGAGTAGCTCTCCCATGAAAGAAAAGTACGGCACCTATCAGAAATATCTGGAGGTAATGTACGATAAATATGCAAAATAGGAGTAAAAGATGGAAGTAAAAGTTACAAAGGATAATGTGTGCATAACCAATCCTGTTGCTGTCAATAGCGGTGAATATATGGTAAACACTTGCAAATTTATTTTGCCCCGATGCTTTGAGGGGCTTGTTGTAAGCGCTGTTTTTAATAAAACACCTGTACCGTTAACGGGGGATAGCTGTTATATTCCTGCTCTGAAAAAAGGCACCCATACCCTTGGAGTTTATGCATACAAAAAGACGGGTGATGAGGTGGAGCTTATGTATTCACCCCGTCCCGCAACATTTTTCGTTGGTGGCGGCTCTTATGTTGACGACCCTTCCGTTGAGGAGATACCGTCTGTATCGGAGTTTGAAAAATACTGTGCGGCAGTTTCTGCACTTACATTTCCGAAATCAAGTGTTATTACGGAGTTTGATGTGGAAAAGGAATACGACAGTAGTCACGTTCTTTCGGTGGGTGCACTTCAAAGTGTACTTGAAATGTATTCTGCGGAAATTGTTGCTCTCAGGAATTATAGCGATAAATTGAATAATGAATCAGAAAAAATAAGCAGAAGAGTTACCAACGTTGATGCTTCATCTACCGATGATACATATCCTACCGCAAAAGCAGTGTATGATTGTACGGATTCTGTGAGAAAAAGCGTTTCGGCAGAAATTGAGCGTATTGAAATGGGCGTTTCCTCTGTGGGTGGGGATATAAAAGTGCTGACAAATAAGGACTCTGCCACAAATAAGCGTGTTGATGATGCTTTCGGGGAAATCGAAATACTCAACACCGAGGTCGAAGGTGTAAAAGGTGCGGTAACCGGTGTCAGGGAAGATGTGGAAGCTCTTAATATCAGTCTGGAAAAAACAGATAGTGACCTTATATCACTTTCGGAAGACATAAATGAATCTCATACCGGAATTGCGGAATTGCAGAATTCGATTGAGGAAACAAATAACCATATACTTCAGGTAGAAAGTCAGATGACGGGTGGTGTTTTTGGCTATGCTAATGCGCTTAAGGGGTATGTAGAGGGTGAAGGTAGCGTAGAGATTAATGATATAAGTCCGGTAAAGCACTTTTTCGATATTAAGCTTAAAAGTGATACAATAACTGATTTTTCGGGTGTTTCCCTGACAAGCGGAAGCAAGAATATTTTTAATATTTCCGAAAGAAGTCTGCGTGCCTTCGGTTATAGCGGTGTAACCAATACACGTGAGCTTGACGGAAAAAGCGTTTATCTTGCAGTTTCGGGTACAAATGCCTACAAGCACAATTCGGGTACCTTAAAATATAATGAAAGTACAGGCACACTTCAATGTGACGTGGTTTATGCTATGTATGGCCCCGGCTTCGATATAGCGGTTGAGCCACAGACAAAATACTCTGTAAGTGTAAAGGAGTTTTCTGCAAACGGACGTATTTCTATTGCATATTATAACTCCTCGGGTGAGTTTATTTCTTATGACACACTTCGTACCAGCCAGACTATTACAACACCTGTAAATGCTGTGTGGATGGTAGTTATCTTTACCTCATCTGTTAACAACAGTACAGTATACTTCAGTGATATTCAGGTGGAGAAGTCAGCGGAAATAACACCATACACGCCCTATGCTCCTGAAAAAACCGTTGTTTCAGCCTCGAATGGTCTGGTTGAGGGAATTATGAGCTACGGTTCCTATATTAAGCTTTGGACAAATACCCCGGAGGTTACTGTTTCGGTTGAATACAACCGCGATATAAACGTAGCTTTTAATAGCCTTAAAAGTGCTATCGAAACCTTAGGTGTGGTAGTTTAAGGAGGTTTTTATGGAATTTATAGAAAAAGCCCTGCTTGTAACCTCGTTTTTTACCGCTTTAGTTGGTGTGATTGCCTTTATGGTAAAGGTTTATAAATTTATACGTGCATGGGAAAAGTGGGTAGAGGAAAAGGATGCTCACGATAAGGATAATTATATGTCAATTCAGCAATTGAAAATAATGTCCCCATATATGCCCTTGTCGGAGCGTATAAAAGCAGGTGAAAAATATATTCAATGTGGCGGCAACGGAGAGGTCAGGCATATATACAACGAGCTGCTTGACTGTATAAGCTTTGATGAGAGTAATATTCAAGGCGAATGTGATGTTGAGTTTTAACAGGAGGCACGAGATTATATGAAGATTAATTTAAAAGTAAGGTTAAGGAATAAAACCTTTGTTGCGGCATCTGTAGTGTTGATAATTTCTTTTTTGTACACCCTTCTTTCCCTTTTTGGCTTTGTGCCTCAGGTGTCAGAAAAACAAATAACCGAGCTTGCAATGATGGGAATTAATATTTTAGCATTTTTAGGTGTGCTTATTGACCCTACAACAAAGGGGATAAATGATAGCGAAAGGGCAATGCAGTATTTGAGAGTTGTCGGAAATGATATTGAGAGTGAAGAGGTGATAATTAATGAGTAAGCGTATTTATATTTCGCCCAGCAGTCAGGGGGATAATGCCTATGCCTACGGCAACACAAACGAAAAGGAGCAATGCGAAAAAATTGCAAAGGCTTGTGTAGCCTTTTTGCAGGAGCAGGGCTTCAATGTAAAGGTGCGATATAACAGCGATATGTATGTGAGGGTAAGCGAAAGTAATGCTTTCGGTGCGGATTTGCACGTTGCAATTCACACAAACGCTACTGCTTCGCACAATGTTACGGGTGGTACGTCGGTTTTGCTTTATGACCTTACGGGGGAGCGTAAAAAGGCAGGTCAGGCGATTTTTGACCGACTTTCACCAATTACACCGGGTAAAAGTGCAGAAAGAATTATGGCTTATCCCGGCTTTTACGAAATTAAAAACACAAATGCACCTACAGTGTATTGTGAATGCGAATTCCATGATACAAAAGATGGTGCGAAATTCATTGTGAATAACACCGTGCGTATCGGGGAAGCAATCGCAAAGGGTATCTGTGACTATTATGGTGTAAAAATCAACGATGGAAATAAAAACAACGCTCCGTCAGATGGCGGAACGCTGTATACTGTTCAGGTAGGTGCATTTTCTGAAAAAGCTAATGCACAGAACCTTCTTAAAAAGCTTGAAAAAGCAGGGTTTGATGGTTATATAACAACTAAAAAGAGATGATTAATCAAGACCTGAAGCACGTCTTAAAATAAGACGGCAATCTTCTGTGTCGATTACGTCATTACTGTTTATGTCACAAACAAAGGTTTCGTAATCGTTCAGCGGTTCGGTCTGCATGGCGGCTACGCGTAAAATTTTACGTGCATCCTTTGTGGTAAGTTTACCGTCGCCGTCGATATCACCGAAAAGCTCAACTTCAACGTCAAAATCACTGAATACGGCAGGTGCGTTGTAAAGCTTGACGTATTTTGCAGCGGCGGAATCATGGTTGCAGGTTATTGTAATAATATGTGAAAAATCGGTTGAGTTATCGGGGCGGATTGCAAAAGCATATCTGCCGATAGCAATAACATTGTCAGGTATCTCAACCTCGGTAAGACTCGTACAGCTTTCAAAAGCGTATGAATCAATCTGCAGGTCACCTGTGCCGAAATTAAGGTTTGTAAGAGCACTACAGCCCTTGAAAGCGGAATTGCCGATAAATCCCAATTCATCAGGGAGTGAAAGCGTTTTTATTGAAATACAATTTGAAAATGCGTATTGGTCAATGTACAGAAGCTTCGAACTCATTCTTACAGTGCTTAGTGCCTTACAGCCTGCGAAAGCATTTTTGCCGATAACCTTTGTATTGTTCAGATAAAGGTCTGTAAGTGATGTGCAGCCGTAAAAGGCGTATTCACCTACGGTTTCGGTATTGTTAAGCTTTATCTGTGTAAGTGATTTGCATGTGTTGAAGGCTTTGGCACCGATGGATTTTACACCGCTTCCCAAGGTAACTTTTTTAAGATTGGCACAGTTATAAAAAGCCATCTGTCCTATGGCGGTTACCGTATCGGGAATAATTACGCTTGTGATATTTGATTTTAACTGGAAAGCACCGTTACCGATTGCAACAACGTTTTTGCCGTCAATCTGTGATGGGATTGTAACCGCATTTGCAGTAAAGTTGTTATATGCGGTAATGGTAACGGTGTTGTTGGAGGTTGTGTATTCATAATCCTTGTATTTTGCACCAAACACCGACGGCACACTCATAAAAATAAGAGTGATCGCCAGAATAACAGAAAGAAACTTTTTCATTTGTAAACCTCCGTTAAAAGCTTGTAATCATAAGTGAGCAGGCTAAAATCATCTGCCCGAAAAAGTATGACGAATTCTTGGGCATCTGCGGTTTATGGGGTGGTGGTACAGCAACCTGCTGACGTGTTTGTAAAAGTCGGGCAAAGCTGACTGCTCCTGCACCAAGTATCAATGCACAGCTGCCGCTTTGCATAAGAGGGGCTCCCTGTTTAAAGCATAAAATGCCGAGGAAAAACCCGCTATTTAGGGTGATTACACCCGAAAAAACAGAGATTGCAAGAAGCGGATTGAATTTTCCTTTTGGTCTGCACATAAAAGGGATAAGGAAAATCGTTAGGGGAATTGCAGGTATAAGCCACAGAAGCTTTGCGGGTTTTGTTCCAAGCTCTGTGAATGAAAAGCTTATGAAAGCCGATGAATACACAAGAGAGGAAAGCGAGTGGGTAAGGAAATATGAATTGCAAATTTCTTTTTTGCTGACTTCACTTGTGATATCACCGATAAAGCTTAGTATAAGCCCTGCACCGAGTAACAAAAAGTAAAGGCTCAGGTGTGATTTGTATATTGCACCGCACAGAAGAAAAGCGGCTATGTATATACCCGAGCAAAGTAATTTGTATTTGACAGACTTTTTGTTCATATCACTTGATTTCACTATTGAATACCAGGTAACAGCAAGAAGTTCTATGAAAAATAATCCTGCAAGAATAATAAGTAAAAGCATAATACTTCCTTGAAAATTAAAGTGTTTTCACCCATTATACACCATATTTCCTCGTTTGTACATAAACAATTTGTTAATAAGAATTAATATTTATAACATATTCAATGTAAAACTATTGCTTTTTATGTATAAAAGTTGTATAATGCATTCAGTAAACCTTTGGGTTTCAAAATATGAAAAGAGGTATTAGTAATGAAAAAGTTTCTTAAAATTGCTTCAATCGTTCTTGTTATCGCAATGATTGCAAGTTTTGCTGCTTGCGGCGGCTCAGAAAAGGCTGAGGAAGCTGCACCTGCAGAAAAAGAAGTTCTTGTTATGGCTACTAACGCTGCATTCCCTCCCTATGAGTTCAAAGAGGGCGACGAGTTTGCAGGTATCGACGTTGAAATTGCTCAGGCAATTGCAGACAAGCTCGGTATGACTCTTGAAATCAAGGACGTTGAGTTCGGCTCAATCATCGGTGGTGTTCAGACCGGCAAATTCGATATGGGTATGGCTGGTATGACAGTTACTGAGGAAAGAAAAGAAAGCGTTAACTTCTCAAATACATACGCAACAGGCGTTCAGGTTGTTATCGTTGCTGAGGATTCAGCTATCAAATCATTAGACGACCTTAAGGGTGACGGCTCAATGAAATTCGGCGTTCAGCAGGATACAACAGGTGATATCTACGCTTCTGACACAGTTGAAAATGGTGGCTACGGTGAAGATAACGTTATCCGTTACAAAACAGGTGCAGACGCTGTTCAGGGTCTCAAAACAGGTAAGGTTCAGGCAGTTATTATCGATAACGAGCCCGCAAAATCATTCGTAGAAGCTAACGAAGGTCTTAAAATTCTTGATGCTGAATGGGCAGTTGAGGATTATGCAATTGCTATTGCTAAAGAAAACACAGAGCTTCTTGATAAAGTGAATACAGCACTTGAAGAGCTTGAGGCTGACGGCACTATCGACAAAATTATTGCAAAGTATATTCCTGCATAATTGAGGCATAATTTATTTCTTTTTTAATACAGATACGAGGGCAGTTACAAGGCTGTCCTCGTATTTTGCAGTTTTTTTAAGGAGGGTTCTTTTTGGACGCTTTGAAAACATGGGCGCTTGAAATGAAGGATGTTTTCTTCCTTTGTTTCATTGATGACGATCGTTGGAAATGGTTGATTGAGGGCTTTGTTAACTCAATTATCATAACGGTGTTTGCCATTATTATCGGTTTGTTTTTCGGTATAGTTCTTGCAGCAATACGCTCCTCTTACGATAAGAACGAGGAGTCACTTAAGCTCAGAGGTGGCTTTGGATATTGGTTGCTTAAAATACTTAACGGTATTGCCAAAATCTACATAACCGTTATACGCGGTATTCCTGTTGTTGTTCAGCTTATGATATGGTACTTCGTTATTCTCGTTAGTCAGGATATTGATATTGTTGTTGCAATTGTAGCTTTCGGCTTTAACTCTGCTGCTTATGTTGCCGAGATTTTCCGCGGCGGTATTATGTCAATTGACAATGGTCAGTTTGAGGCGGGCAGAAGCCTTGGCTTCAACTATGTTCAGACAATGATTTATATAGTTATTCCGCAGACTATCAAATCAACGTTGCCCACACTTCTTAACGAGGTTATCGCTCTTTTAAAAGAAACCTCTGTTGCAGGCTACGTTGGTATTATGGATCTTACAAAAGCGGGTGACCTTATCCGCGGAAGAACCTTTGAGGCATTTATGCCCCTTATTGCAGTGGCAATTATTTATCTTGTAACGGTTATTGTTCTTACAAAGATATTCACCGCTATTGAAAGGAGGTTGCGTAAGAGTGAACGATAATGTAATTATTAAAGTTACTGACCTTAAAAAGCATTATATGAACGGCACAGTAAAGGCTCTTGATGGCATTAACTGTGATATCCGTCGCGGTGAGGTTGTTGTTATTATCGGTCCGTCAGGCAGCGGTAAATCAACATTCTTGCGTTCCCTTAACCTTCTTGAAATACCAACCTCGGGTAAAATCGAGTTTAATGGTGCTGATATTACAGACCCCAAGGTGAATATAAATAAGCATCGCCAGAAAATGGGAATGGTGTTCCAGCATTTCAATCTTTTCCCTAATATGAACGTGCTTAAAAATATGATAATCGCACCCACTAAGATACTCGGCAAAAGTAAAGCTGATGCGGAAAGCAAGGCTATGGAGCTTCTGGGTAAGGTTGGTCTTTCCGAAAGAGCTGAGGCATATCCCCAGCAACTTTCAGGTGGTCAGAAGCAACGTATTGCTATAGTTCGTGCTTTGTGTATGGAACCTGAGGTTATGCTTTTCGATGAGCCTACATCTGCTCTTGACCCCGAAATGGTTGGTGAAGTGCTTGAGGTTATGAAAAACCTTGCAAAGCAGGGTATGACTATGGCGGTTGTTACTCACGAGATGGGATTTGCCAAAGAGGTTGCCGACAGAGTTATTTTTATGGATGAGGGCGTTATTATTGAAGAAGGTACACCTGATGATATATTCAACAATCCTCAGTCTGACAGACTCAAGAGCTTCTTAAGTAAGGTGCTTATATAAAATGACAAAGTCGGAATATTTATCTAATTCTGCAAAGCTTCTTGCGGTTGTTTCCGCATTGTTGCTTGTTGCGAATTTCCTTGTTTCCTTTTGCGGTGATACAGAGCTTTTGTTCAGTTTGGGACAGAAGCTTTCAAACCTGAGCTTTTATGTTGCTATGGTGTTGGGCTTCCTTGCTTTTAATGGAGAGGGGATTGCCTATAAGCGTGCCAGGGAATATAAGAGTAAGAAGTTTACAACCATTCTCAAGATTTTTCTGGTATACGCATTCGTCTTCCGTTTTTTCAAAACTCTTGTCGAAAATGCTTTGGTTAAAAATGGGGCGACAGATTGGTTGGGGCTTTTGGCTGCACTTTTCTGTGCTATGCTTAATGCGGTTGCATCCTATGGCTTTTTGCTGACACTTGTATCGTTACGCTACGTATTTAGGGATTCTTTCGCTAAAAAGCTTTTTGCGACAGAGGCGTTTTCATTCCTTGTGGGCGTTGTGTACAATGTGTTCAAGCTTTTTAACTATGTTGTTGTGAAATATAATTTTGCAGGCTTTAATCAAAGCCTTAATGCATTGTTTATGAATGAAGGTGTGTTACACACTCTTTGTGTTTTGCAATATCTTCTTAATTTTGTGATGTTTGTTGTTGTTATGCGTCATTATTCGCGCCTTGCAATAGGTGAGCAGGAGGCTTTCAAAAGCTCACAGGAAATGAGGTCTAAGGCGAAAAGCATCTATAAATCCGATTGTGTGGGAATTGACACGTTGGATGATGATTTTTCATAAATTTCAAAAATGTCTGTTTGCTGATGCCGACAGACGTTTTTTATTTTTATAAATAAATTTAATAAAAAAGATACAATATTATCTTATTTACGACACAAATAATTCTAAAAAAGAAAATATAATCGTACATATTGTGGTAAAATGTCTATGATTAGTACTTTTTGTGTACATATAGATTTTTAAAGGAGGACAATATGAAACGTTTTTTTAGCATACTTATTGTCATAACAATTTGTGTTTCCTTTTTTAATATTGCTCCCGTTGCCAAAGCGGCAGAGGTAGGGGATGTTGATGCCGACGGTGAAATAACAACTGCTGATGCATCACTTGCTTTAAGAATTGCGGCTATGCAGGTAAAGCCCACAACAGCACAAAAGAAAAGGGCAGATTTTACGGGGAATGGTGTTGTAAGTATTGCGGATGTACGTCAGATACTTTACGCTATCGGCGATATTGAGGTTGATTTTGAAACAAGCATTAAAGAAAGCGGGTTTCCGAAATCTTATATAAAACCTCTTATGGATTTGCACGAAAAATATCCTGAGTGGAGTTTCGAGCCATTAATAACAGGTCTTAATTTTGAAGCAGCTGTTAAGGGTGAACGTACTCCTCACAAAAAACAGCTTATTATTGAAGGTAGTGCTTCTGAAAAATGTAGCTGCAGCTCATGCTATGGGGTTGTGCAGGAAGGCGGCGGATGGTACAGTGCCTCCGAATCAGCGGTAAGATATTACCTTGATCCGCGCAACTTCCTTAATGAAAAATATATTTTCCAGTTTGAAAGTACAGTTTATGATTCTGGTATGACTATTGAGGCTATTGAGCATATACTCAGAAACACTTGGATGTATAAGAGTAATATAAAATACCTTGATGCTGCAGGAAATACCTGTACTTATACTGAAAATGGCGCTCCGCTTAAATATTCTCAGGCTATTATGAGAGCGGCACAGGATAGTGGTATGAGTGCGAGTTACCTTGCATCTAAAATAGTTCAGGAGGTTGGTTCTTCAAGCTCTTCTGTAGCAGGTGGCTCAAGCGGTAAAAGTGCTCCGTATTATGGCATATATAACTATTATAACATCTGTGCCTACACCGGAGTTTCCGATGGTCTCAGCTTTGCAAACGGCAATATGAAGACATCTACAAGTGCAAAGATTTATAAAACTGCTTCGACTGCAACTGCACTTTGTACTGCACCTTCGGGTACAAGGCTTTATTACAGGGGTGTATCAGGCTCTTATTATAAGGTAAGGGCAACTGTAAGCGGTACAACTTATACGGGTTATATTGCGAAATCTGCAGTTTCGATCAGCACCTCCTACGGCAGGCCCTGGGATAACCCCTACAAAGCAATTTATTACGGTGCACAGTATATCTACAATACCTTTGGTGCAACACAGTATACGGGTTATTTGCAGAAATTCAACGTTAACCCGGAATCAGGTGCTTTGTATGACCACGAATATATGGCAAATGTAAGGGCTGCCGCTCAGGAAAGCAGTCATACATATAGTGCTTATGTTTCAAGCGGTGTTCTTGCTGATAAAAAGGTGTTTTCAATACCCGTATTCAACAATATGCCCAATGACAGTACTAACAATACGGTTTCAGCACCAAGCACCCCGTCATCTGTTTCGATTTCGTCTAAAACCTCAAACTCTATAACGATTAAATGGAGTGCGGTTAACTGTACATCTTATTCCGTTTACAGGTCTGATATTGCGTCGGGTGGTTATAAGCTTATTGATACAACAACCTCTGCAAGCTATAAGGATGAAAATCTAATACCCGGTGTAAGCTACACATACAAGGTTAAGGCGTGTAGGTCGGCAAATGGCGTATACGTATATTCAAGCTTCAGTAACTCAATAAAGGGGACAACCTCGGGTACAAGAGTGACCAAGGTAGGTACGGTTAACGTTGATACGGCTCTTAATCTCAGGTCAGGTCCGAGTCTTGATTCGGGTATAATAACGACCTTACCTGCCGGGCAGAAGCTTTACATTATATCCACCTCAAATGGTTGGCATAATGTTAAATTCAATAAAGGTAAAAGATTATATTCCGGTTACGTAAGTGCCGATTATATAATTGTCACAACCCTTAACGTAAATAAAACTTGTCCCTACAATGAGCCTACAAAAACCGTTTATGAGGGTGAACGTGGTAACGATGCCTCGTGGATTCAGTGGCATCTGGCACAGCTTGGATATTTGTCCGAATCAAGTGTAGACGGCACCTTTGGTGCAACTACAAAAAGTGCTGTTATTGCATTCCAAAAAAATAGCGGACTTACTGCTGACGGTGTAGTCGGCTCATCAACAAGGTCGGCAATGAAAAAAGCGGTCAATAGTTAAAAAATATCCTGATGAGGAAATCCTCATCAGGAATTTTTTGTGCATTTGAAATTTAAAGTATTTTCCTCACTTTTATATCATCATCGAACAATATAAGGTCGGCATCGTAGCCGCTTTTTATAGCGCCCTTTTTGTTGCCGTAGCCTACAACCGTTGCAGGAGTAAGTGATGCCATTGCTACAGCCATATGCAAGGGGATGCCTACAGTTTTGTACATATTTCTTACGCAGTCGGAAAGTGTGGCAACGCTGCCTGCAAGTGCAGATTTATCTGCAAGCTTCATAACGTTATCCTCGTAAACAACGCGAATGCCGTTTTCCTGAGTGAAGACGGTGTTTTCTTTCATTTTTGTTGCAGAATATTCTAAACCATCGGTTATAAGATACATTCTGTCAACACCCTTGCATTTGAAAATGAGCTTGATAAGCTCGGGTGGTAAGTGTCTTAAATCACCTATAACTTGAGTTGTAAGTTCGTTCATATAAAGGGCGGCTTCCACAACACCTGCGGTGCGGAAAATACCCGTTTTGAAACAAGATGAGCAAGCGTTGTAAAGGTGGGTAACGTCACTGAAGCCGTGCTTTACTGCGTCTTCTACCTGAGTGAATGATGCAGCAGAGTGTGCAACCGATGCTACAATTCCGCGGTTTCTTAATTTTTCACCAACCTCTAAAGCACCGGGAACCTCAGGGGCAACACCCATCATAAGAATTTTATCCCATAATTCAAGAAGCTTGTCGGGAGGATTTTTCTTAGGGTTAAGTATGTTTTCGGGGCTTTGAGCACCTTTGTATTGCATGGAAAGATAGGGTCCCTCGTAGTGTATACCGAGAATATGTGCCTTTTTACATTTTTCACTTGCCTTTTTGACAGAAAGGGTAACCTTTGCCAACTGGCTTAAGGGTGCGGCAAGGGTAGTGGGAACTATTGAGGTTGTGCCGTGTTTCAGGTGAGCCTGAGCCATATCCACGATATCATCAGGGTTTTCGCTCATAGCACTTTTACCACCACCGCCATGTACGTGAATATCAACAAATCCTGGGGAAAGGTAAAGTCCGCTACAATCCTCCACCGTATCACCGGGACGGGGGTCAAAGTGGTTGCATACGTCAATAATCGTGCCATTATCTGTGGCAACAATACAGTCTTTTATACCATTGGGTAAAATAACCCGGGCATTTTTATAATACTTCATAACATCACCGTATATAATTTTAAAGTTATAAAACTGTTATGTCAATATTTTTTTCTGCGACTTTTACCGACAAAAGAATTAATGCGGTCATTATATAATAATTTCGGTGGTGCGGATGGTTATTTATGCAGATGTGCTTATAGGCACAAATATAATAATTACATATATTTTTATATTAAGTGTTCGGCTTCTGTCAGGCTTTGCCTCAAACAGAATAGGTGTAGCTTTTGCATCGGCTTTAGGCGGTGCGTCGGCTCTTGTTGTTTTTTTAGGTGAGCAGGGTGTTTTGTTTTCGGTGGCTTATCGGCTGATTAGTGCATCGCTTATTGTGCTTGCGGCATTTCTTCCGCGGAAAATGAAAAGCTTTATAAAACTGCTTATTTATTTTTTCGGCATAACTTTCTTGTGTGGAGGTTGTGTTTATGGTGTAATTGTTCTTTTTTCTCCTCGTAGCCTTATGCTTGTTAATGGTACTGTGTACTTTGATATGTCAATTAAGCTGCTTGTTGGTGTTGCGGGTGTGGTTTATGGTGTGTTTTACGCATGCGATTATTTCTTTTTGCGTCATACTTCAAAGAACAATCTGTACCCTGTAACCATTACCTTAAGGGGCATTAGCGTACATCTGATGGGGTTTGTTGATACGGGGAACAGTCTTAAAGACAGCTTTAGTCAAAATCCCGTTTTTGTGACAGAGCTTAAAGCTGTTGAACCCCTTTTGTCAAAGGAAGAAACGGAATTTTTTAAAGGGGGAATAACGGAAAATCCCCCGGATACCTTAAGGCGTATTTATAGAATTCTGCCTCTTAAAACAGTTTCGGGTAACGGTTTGATAGGTGCAATTAAACCTGATTCCGTAGCGGTTGAGGGTGAAAAAATTATAGCAGAAAGCAAGGAGATAAGTATCGGTATTGTGACGGAAAGTCTTTCGGATGGGGAGTATTCCGTACTTCTTAATAAAAGTATTTTTGATATGAATTGGAAGGAGCTTGATTATGCCCATGCTATTAAAAGAAAAGGCAGACAGAATAAAAATATTTTTTAAAAATATTATCAGAAAAGTAAAAAGCAGATTTTCAAAAGGTGTTTTTTATATAAACAGTACGGGCACTTTGCCGCCGCCCCTTTCTGCAAAGGAAGAGGGAGAAATGCTCACTCGTCTTGCAGTAGGAGATATAAAAGCACGCGATAAGCTTGTTGAGCATAATCTGAGGCTTGTTGTGTATATTGCGAAAAAATTTGAAAGCTCAGGAGTTTATATTGAGGATTTGATTTCTATCGGTACAATTGGTCTTATAAAAGCTGTTAATACCTTTAAAGCGGATAAAAATATAAAGCTTGCAACCTATGCCTCCCGTTGTATTGAGAATGAAATATTGATGCATCTTCGAAAGGTGGGACAGCAACGCTCTGATATATCTCTTGATGAGCCGTTGAATGTTGATTGGGACGGAAATGAGCTTCTTTTATCCGATGTTTTAGGTACAGACGGACTTGAAATAAACGATGATATTGAACGCGAGGATGAAAAACGTATTCTGCACCGATGTATGGAGGATTTATCTGATAGGGAACGCCTTATTATGAATATGCGTTTCGGTATGTGCGGTTTTAAGGAGTATACTCAGAAAGAGGTTGCTGACAGTCTTGGTATTTCTCAAAGCTATATTTCACGATTGGAAAAAAGAATCGTACTTAAGCTTAAGAGGGATATTGAGCGGCAGACGGTAGAAAATCCTTGATTTTTATTTCCTAAATGGTATAATAATGTTGTACATACAAAATTTTGATAATTACCAAGGTGATTATATGAATAAGGCGCAACTTGTTTTCAAGGCTATTGACGGAATTTGTTACCCGACACAAAACGCCCTCAGATTTAAGGATGTTTCATGTAAGCAGGATATTTCTTACAGTGAGTTTGAGGAGACAAAGTTGGATTTTTACTACCGTAATGATATTCTGAATGACGGTCAAAAGCATCCGCTTGTTATTTATTTTCATGGCGGCGGATTTATTATGGGTGATAAAAAGTGTCGTGTAAGTATAAGCGAGTATTATGCAAATCAGGGTTATTTTGTGTGCTGTGTGAATTATCGTATGGCGCCGAAGGTTACTCTGATAGAGTATATTACTGATTGCGTCAATGCGGTAAATTACGTGAATAATCTTGCACTTGAGTATCCTATAGATATAGGTAACATCTTTATTACCGGAGATAGCTCGGGTGGTTATACTGCCTCGTATATATGTGCCTTAAGATATAATGAGGAGCTGCATAAAATCCTTGAAGTTCCTGCAGTTGAAGTGGATTTCAAAGGTGCACTTTTAATGTGTGGTATATACGATTTGCAGGTGCTTCTTCAGGGTACAACTCTTATGGGTGTTATTCCCAAAACTGCACAGACATTATTGCATGATTTTGACCTGAAGAAGGATTTGTCTAACTTTTCTGAATATAAATATTACAATCAACTTTCACCCTCTGATTATGTTAACGAGAGTTGGTGCTCAACTTTCATTTGCTGGTCAGATGACGATATCGTGTGCCAGGGTCAGGGTGAGCCTATGGCAGAAAAACTTAAGGCGGTTGTTCCTTATTTCGATTCCTATAACGTGGGCGGATTTACAAATAACCATTGCTTCCATCTTGAATTCAGCCATAATAAATATGCCAAAGAGTGTATGCAGAAATCACTTGATTTTATAAACAAGGTTGTCAGTTTGGAAAGTGTAGAAAAATAAATAGGTGTGTGAAAATAACTTTCACATAAAATGATATATAGAAGGACTTTTGCTGGTGTTGATTCCGCAAGGGTCCTTTTGTTTGGGTTTTTATAAAAAATCACCAAATAAAGCCTTTAATTATTGTTTATTATATTGACACATATTTACAATATATGATATAATCTTCAAATATTTATTTATTATATTTTAAAATAATATTGTACAAAGGATGATTGCTTTGCCAATTACAGAATACCTTATAAATAACGCAAAAGCTTATAAGGATGAGGTTGCTCTTGTGGAAATAAATCCTGAGATTCAGGAGAGAAGCCATAAAACCTGGCGTGAGTATGAGCTTATTCAACCGAATCCTTCAAACACAGGAAGAACACAGCTTACCTGGGGTGAGTTTGATAAGCGTGCCAATCGCTTTGCTAATTTGTTGCTTTCTCGTGGTATAAAAAAAGGCGACAGAGTTGCAATACTTCTTATGAACAGTATTGAGTGGCTTCCTGTTTATTTTGGTATACTTAAAACCGGTGCTCTTGCAGTGCCGCTTAACTACCGCTATACTGCTGACGAAATAAAATACTGCATGAAGCTTTCCGATAGCTCTGTGCTTGTTTTTGGTCCTGAATTTACCGGACGTGTTGAGGAAATCTGCGACAGAATGCCTCAGGTGAAATTCAATTTCTATGTCGGTGAGGATTGTCCCACCTTTGCAGAAAGCTACGACAGACTTGTTACATATTGTTCATCGCATGATCCATGTATTCAGCTTACTGATGATGATGACGCTGCGGTTTATTTTTCATCGGGTACAACAGGCTTCCCGAAGGCTATTCTTCACGCTCATAGAAGCCTTGTGCACTCTGCGAAAACTGAGCAGGCACATCATTCGCAAGGTAGGGATGACGTGTTCCTTTGCATCCCGCCACTTTACCATACAGGTGCAAAGATCCATTGGTTCGGATCATTGCTTTCAGCTAGTAAGGCTGTAATTCTTAAGGGTACAAAGCCCCAATGGATTATAGAAACTGCGAGTCGTGAAAAATGCACAATCGTTTGGCTTCTTGTTCCGTGGGCTCAGGATATTCTTGATAGTATTGATAGCGGAGCTATTGATATAAGCGAATACGAGCTTTCTCAATGGAGGCTTATGCATATTGGTGCTCAGCCTGTGCCACCGAGTCTTATTAAGCGTTGGCTTAAAATATTCCCTCACCATCAGTATGATACAAACTATGGTCTTAGTGAATCTATAGGTCCCGGTTGTGTGCATCTTGGTGTTGAAAACGTTCATAAGGTTGGCGCCATTGGTAAAGCAGGCTTCGGCTGGGAAGTTAAAATCTGCGACGAGAATGGTAAAACAGTTGAACGTGGCGAGGTTGGTGAGCTTGCAGTTAAAGGTCCCGGTGTTATGATATGCTATTACAAGGATGAAAAAGCAACAGCAGATGTGCTTCGTGATGGCTGGCTCTTTACGGGCGATATGGCTCAGGAGGATGAAGATGGCTTTATCTACCTTGTTGACAGAAAGAAGGATGTCATTATCTCCGGTGGTGAAAATCTTTATCCGGTGCAGATAGAGGACTTCATCCGTAAGCACGAAATGGTTAAGGATGTTGCGGTTATAGGTCTTCCGGATGCTCGTCTTGGTGAAATTGCTGCCGCTATTATCGAGGCGAAGGATGGTTGCGATCTTACAGAAGAGGATATTGCTGATTTCTGTTACGATTTGCCCCGTTACAAGCGTCCGCGTAAGGTGATTCTTGCAACAGTTCCTCGCAATCCAACCGGCAAAATCGAAAAACCGAAGCTTCGTGAGATGTACTGTGGTGCAAGTCTTGTTGCGTCACAGAATGAGATTAATAAATAAATATATTGAGGTTTTATTATGAAAGAGCTTTTATTGGGTAACGACGCCGTTGCCCGCGGACTTTATGAAGCAGGATGCCGTGTTGCATCCAGCTACCCCGGTACACCAAGCACCGAGGTTACAGAGTGTATCTCTAAATATGATGAGATCACAAGTGAATGGGCACCTAATGAAAAGGTTGCCTGCGAGGTTGCTTTTGGTGCAGCAGTTGCAGGTGCACGTTCATTCTGTGCAATGAAGCACGTTGGTCTTAACGTTGCGGCAGACCCGCTTTTCACATCTTCATATACAGGTGTAAATGCTGGTATGGTTATTGTTGTTGCAGATGATCCCGGTATGCATTCTTCACAAAACGAGCAGGATAGCCGTCACTATGCACGTGCTGCCAAAATGATGATGCTTGAGCCCTCTGATTCTGATGAATGCCTTAAGTATGCTAAACTTGCTTTTGAACTTTCAGAGCGTTTTGATACACCTGTTCTTTACAGACTTACAACAAGGGTTTCTCATTCCCGTAGCCTTGCGGAGTTGGGCGAAAGAGTGGATAACGGAGTTAAAAGTTACACAAAGAATCCTGCAAAATACGTTATGGTACCTGCTAATGCAAAGGTTAAACACGTTGAGGTAGAAAAACGTATTCTTGAGCAGATTGAATATTGCGAAAAGGAAGCAGTTGAGGCAGGTCTTAATACTGTTGAATACAATGATAAAAAGATAGGTGTTATTACTGCGGGTATTTGCTATCAGTATGCTAAAGAAGCTCTCGGTGATAATGCATCATATTTGAAATTAGGTTGCGTTTATCCGCTTCCCGAAAAGCTTATTAAGGATTTCTGCAATCAATGTGATACTGTTTATGTGCTTGAAGAGCTTGATGATTATATCGAAACTCATTGCCGTAAATTAGGTCTTGATGTTATAGGTA
Organism: Acutalibacteraceae bacterium; assembly: GCA_045647125.1. Classification (GTDB taxonomy): domain Bacteria; phylum Bacillota; class Clostridia; order Oscillospirales; family Acutalibacteraceae; genus DTU089. The sequence goes on from JAZRLZ010000019.1 coordinate 44,547, forward strand.
AAGAAAAATTCACTCTTTTAGGTGAATATTCACAGGGTCTTATCAGAAAGGTTGTTTTTGGTGACGAAGTATCCTCTGTAAAGGCAGATGTTGAAATTCCTGCAAGACCTCCCGTGCTTTGTGCGGGTTGCCCCCACAGAGGCTTGTTTTATGCACTTAAAAAACTTAATGTTACAGTAAGTGGTGATATAGGTTGCTATACACTCGGTGTTGCGAAGCCTCTCGGTATGATGGATACCGTTCTTTGTATGGGTGGCAGTGTTTCAGGACTTCATGGCAGAAATCTTGCAGATCCTGAAAATGCAGGTAAATCAGTTGCGGTTATCGGCGATTCAACCTTTATTCATTCAGGTGTTACAGGTCTTATTGATGTTGCGTATAATAACAGTAATTCTGTTACAATTATTCTTGATAACAGTATTACCGGTATGACCGGTCATCAGCAGAATCCTACCACCGGTTACAATATTAAGGGTGAACCTGCATCTGCGGTAAGTCTTGAGAAGCTTTGTAATGCTATCGGTATCAATAATGTTTTTGTTGTTGACCCATATAACCTTGATGAGTGCTATACAACAATCGGTAACGCCCTTAAGCTTCAGGCTCCTGCGGTTGTTATTTCAAGAAGACCTTGTGCACTTCTTAAAACAGTTAAGCACAACCCACCGCTTAAGGTTAATAAAGATAAATGTAAATCTTGCAAAATGTGTATGAAAATCGGTTGCCCTGCTATCAGTATGAAAGATGGTAAGGCGGAAATCGACTTTACGCAGTGTCTTGGCTGTAATGTGTGCTCACAGCTTTGCAAAATTGATGCTATAGAATAAGGAGGAGTGGCTGTTATGAATAAATCAATTATGATAGTTGGTGTCGGCGGTCAGGGTACATTACTTGCGAGCCGTATACTTGGTAGCGCCCTTCTTTCTAAGGGCTATGATGTTAAGGTTTCCGAGGTGCACGGTATGAGCCAACGTGGCGGTAGCGTTGTTACCTATGTGAAATATGGTGATAAGGTTTATTCTCCCGTAATCGGTGAGGGTGAGGCAGACCTTATACTTGCTTTTGAGCAGTTGGAGGCAGCAAGATGGCTCAGTTGCCTTAAGCCTGAAGGTAAGGTTATTGTCAATACACAGAAAATTGATCCTATGTCTGTTGTTATAGGGGATAGTCAGTATCCTGACGGAGTTATTGATTCTGTAAAGGCAACCGGTGTTCAGGTGCATAGCATTGATGCCCTTCCTCTTGCGGTTGAGGCAGGTTCATCAAAGGCAGTTAATGTTGTTCTTATCGGTGCTATGGCGAAAAATACTGATATCGATAAGGAAATCTGGATTAATGCACTTAAAACTTGCGTTCCTCCGAAGTTCCTTGAAATGAATCTCAAGGCTTTTGAATTGGGTTATTCAAAATAATATAAGAAATAACACCTGCTGTTTTTGTGACGGTAGGTGTTGTTTTATATAATAATATATATAATTTATATATATTTTATAGATTTATCGTTGACAAAACAGACTCTATGTACTAAAATAAACTATGTAGCATTATAAGTATAACTATAATGTTGTTTTGCTGTTAAGCAAGTTCTTATCGAAAGGGTGTTTATTTTGAAAAAGTCAAGAATTCTCTCCTTACTTCTTGCACTCGTAATGGTATTAGGCACAATGTCTTGCCTTACTGTTATGAGTAGTGCTGCAATCATTGCAGAAGACGGTGAATACAATGAAATAGGAGAAATGGTAGACAAGTATTGGGAGTTGGATGACAGCGGTCTGCTTGTCATTAAACGTGACTGCGAGCCCACATGGGGCAGTTATGCTGGTTTTATCAAAAATGTTATTATCGAAGAGGTTGTAACATTTATACCAAATTCAGCATTTGCAGGATATCCTTTGCTTGAAAGCGTTGAGATAAAAAGCGGTAGCGTTGCAGTCAGTGCAGGTGCTTTTCAGTGCTGTCCTAAACTTACCGAGCTTAACTTTGGTATGATAACAAGCATTGGCGATTATGCTGTGTATGATTGTGATGCACTCGAAAGTGTTCGTATCGGTGGCGGTCTTCCTGTTGATGCAGTAGGCGAAAATGTTTTTAAAAGCTGCGATGCTCTCAAATCCGTTTGGTTCGGTAATGGTACTCGTGAAATCGGCTATGGTATGTTTGAGGATTGTATTGCTCTTGAAACAGTAGTTATCCCCGATAGCGTTGCTTCAATCGGTGCTCATGCATTTGAAAACTGTGTATCACTTACAGAAATTAACGTTCCCGACAGCACAACATCAGTCGGTAACTATGCTTTCTATAACTGTGTAAATGTTAAATCACTTTACATCGGTCATAAAGCTAATAGCGTTGGTGAATATGCTTTTGGTAACAATACAAGCCTTGAAGATGTTGAGATCGCAAGTGAAATGGCACAGCTCAGCAAAGGTATGTTCTATGGTTGTACAGCTCTTAAGAGCCTTGCAGACCTTCCTGATGGTATTAAGACAATCGGTGATGTTGCTTTTAAGGGATGCTCTTCTCTTTCAGAAATCACTATCCCCTCAACGGTAACATCAATTGGTGCCTCCGCTTTTGACGGCACAGCACTTACAACAATTGATATTCCATGGAATGTTGCTGAAATCGGTGACGGTGCATTCACAAACTGTGCAGCACTTACAGACATCAACGTTGATGCTAAAAACGCTTCTTTTGCTGATGTTGATGGTGCACTTTATGACGATGCACTTGCTATTCTTCTCTGCTGCCCTGCAGGTAAGACAGATATATATACAGTTAAATCAGGTACAACAGAAATTGCTGATGGTGCTTTCATCGGTTGTAAGGATTTGACTACAGTAGAAATTCCCGCATCTGTTAACAAGATTTCAAACAATGCATTTAATGATTGTGATCCTTCACTTGTTTTCAAAACAAATTGTGATAACGTGGCGGTAGCTTATGCTGAGGCTCGTGGTTATGCTACAGAGCTTATCCATTCTGATGATGCAGAGGTTAAGGAAATTCTTGCTCCCACTTGTACTGCAGACGGTACAAAGGCAGTTAAATGTACAAAATGTTCACACGTTTTTGAAACACAGGTTGTTGATAAGCTCGGTCATAGCTATGACAATGGCGTAATCACAAAGAAAGCAACTTGTGAAGAAGACGGTGTTGTTACAATTACCTGTACAAGAGAGGGCTGCGGTGAATCTTATACAGAAACAATTCCTGCAACAAATCATCAGTACAATGAAGGCGTAGTCGTTCTTGAGCCTACATGTGAGGCAACAGGTATAAAGAGATTTACCTGCAAGAACGAAGGATGCTATAAATATTATGAAATCGAGCTTAAAGCTCTCGGTCACGCTTATGATAAGGGCGTTGTTACAGCAGAGGCTACTTGCGAAACAGATGGTGTTATGACATACAGCTGTACTCGTGAAGGCTGCAACGCATCTTACACAGATGTAATCCCTGCAAAGGGTCACGCTTATGATAGCGGTGTTATCACAACAGAAGCAACTTGTGATGCAAACGGTGTTAAGACATTCACTTGTGCAAACTGCGATGCTCAGTATACTGAGGAAATTGCAGCTATCGGCCATAACTATGTTGAAGCAGTTATCAAGCCTGCAACATGTAAGGAAGATGGCACAACAAGATTTACCTGCACAAACTGTGCTGATACATACGATGTAGCAACACAGGGCGAGCATAAGCCTTACTCTGCTCCCGTTAAGGAAGAAGCAACATGCGAGGAAGACGGTCATGAGGGTACATTGTGCTCAATCTGCCACGAATTCATTGGTGAATATACAACAACACCTGCAACAGGTCATAATTACGAAAACGGCGTTTGTACATCATGCGGTGCAGAGGATGAAGAATATATGAACACTCCTCCTGCAACTCCTGCATTGAAATCTGCAAAGAATACCAAGAACGGTATCAAGGTTACTTGGGAAGGTGTAGAAAACGCTAAGTACTACAGAGTATACCGTCACGAAATCGGTGACAAGACATGGACTTACCTCGGCACAGTTGAGGGTACATCCTACACTGACAGAGATGTTCAGAACAACAAGACATGGAAATATACTGTAAGAGCTGTTGGCAACAATGGTAAGAAGAGCGGATACGAAAGCGGTATCAAGATTACAAGCGTTGCTACTCCTGCACTTAAATCAGTTATCAACCTTAAAAACGGCATCAGAGTTATGTGGAATCAGGTTGAGGGTGCAAAATCTTACAGAGTATATCGTCGCGGTACATCAGGCGGCTGGAAGCTTCTTGCTACAGTTAAAACAACAAAGTATGTTGACTCTACTGCAAAAACAGGTAAGTATTACACATACACTGTAAAGGCTGTTAATGGTGACGCCAGCGGTTATGAATCAGGTCTTAAGTTAAAACGCGTTGATGCTCCCGTATTGCTCAAGGCAGTAAACAACAAGAACGGCATCAAGGTTACTTGGGGTGAGGTTTCTAACGCAAAATACTACAGAGTTTACCGCCGTGCAGCAGGTGAATCAAGCTGGACTTACATCGGTAGAACAACAAAAGAGTATTTCGTTGATAAGGCTGTTAAGAACAGCTATGGTAAGAAATTCACTTACACAGTAAGAGCAATTGATGGTAACTACAAGAGTGATTATAATCCCGGTGTTACAATCAAACGTGCAAAATAAACACATAAATAAATATAACAAGCCGTAGTTTTCTACGGCTTGTTTTTTTATCGTTTTAGTCAGCTTTAATGTCAGGCATTTTAGCTTATCTTTTATTATCATATCACACTATATTTCATATAATATAATGGTGATAATATGGTCAGGTTATATTTTAAGCCACGCTTCAGAGGAACGAAACTATTTAATGCCAAACGAATAAGAAACAAGAAATTAAGGAATACAATTGTATTCCGTCTTGTGGCAATGTTTCTTGTTATTAATATTATTATGGTAATAATGGATATTAAAATGCGTCCTATAATAGAAACGGTAGGGGGAAGTGCACTTAAAAATTCACTATCCAATGTGCTTGACGGTGCAGTCAATGATATTGTTGACCAGCTTGGTGTGAAATATGATGAAATGGTGGATATTCAGAAAAACAAGTCGGGACAAATAACTGCAATTACCCTTAATAGTACATATATAAATGCCTATAAAACGGAAATTTCTGATAGGTGCTCTGACCGATTATCAAGATTCGATGAAACAAGTGTACCTATACCGTTGGGAGCAATTATCGGAGGCTCGTTTTTTAATGGTAAGGGTTTTTGTATAAATGTGGATGCAACAATATACGGCTTTGCTGTAACTGATGTGGAATCACATTTTGAAAGTGCAGGAATAAATCAAACTCGTCATCGTATCTATCTTGATGTTCAGGCCTCTGCACACGCTTATATGGGACTTTGCCATCTTAACGAAACCGTTGATGAAACAATAGTGCTTGTGGAAACCATTATTGTAGGCCAGGTACCTCAATCATATTATATAAGGTCATAAAAATCCCTCGGTAACAAGAATTACCGAGGGTGCTTTTTAGCCTATAAATTTATCCATAAGTGTGTGACCCACTTCAACGTAATTACCGGTTGCCTTTGCGGTAGCCTCTGTAAATGAGCTTATGCCGTTGTCACTTGCCTTTGATTTCTGGTAAATCATATATGGCACGGGGTCTGAAGCATGTGTCATAGTTGTGATGGGTGTAGGATGGTCGGGAAGTACCATGATTTTATAATCATCGTATTTTTCAAGTTCAGGTAAGATTTTGCCCAGTATTTTTTCATCGATGATTTCAATAGCTTTAACTTTATTTTCAGGCTCGTTTCTGTGACCGCACTCATCAGGTGCTTCGAGATGAATATATACAAAATCCTTTGTTTCAAGCTCTTTTATAGCACATTCGGCTTTTCCGTCAAAGTTGGTATCAATATAACCTGTTGCACCATCAACGTCAGGTGATGCCATATTTGCACATTTGGCAATACCTTTAAGTAAGTCAACAGCAGAAATAATTGAGCCGTTAACACCATATTTTGCCTTGAAATCGGGGAGAGATGGCTTTGTGCCTTCACCCCAGAGCCAGATTGAGTTTGCAGGACGTTTGCCCTCTGCAATTCTACGCTTGTTTACGGGATGCTCCATAAGGAAATCGTAGCTTGCTTTCATCATGGCAATAAGCTCTTTTGCGTTTTCGCTGTCGGAAAGATATTTACCGATAACCTTGCCTGAAATATCGTGAGGAGGAGTCATGTTACCAAGCTCAAGTGTGCCGTTTTTCCATACAAGGCAATGACGGTATGCAACACCGGGGTAAAAGCTGAAAATTTCATTGCCGAAATGCTCCTGAACACTTTTGATTATTTCTGTGGCATCTGCGGTGGAAATATCACCTGCACTGTAGTCAACCATTGTTTTGTCAGAATAGCATTCTTCATCGGAAAGTGTAACAAGGTTACAGCGGAAGATTATATCGGTATCCTGCATATCAACACCGATGCTTACTGCCTCAAGAGGGGAGCGACCGGTGTAGCATTCGTGGGGGTTGTAGCCGAGAACACTCATATTGGCAATGTCACTGCCGGGCTTTAAGCCGTCACCAACGGTTTTTACAAGACCGATTTCACCGTTTTTTGCGAGATTGTCAAGTAAGGGCTTTTTTGCAACCTCCATGGGTGTTTTGCCGTTAAGGGCAGGTACGGGGTAATCTGCCATACCATCGTATAAAACAACAATATATTTCATAGGTACTACCTCTTTCATAAACAATTATAATGTATATAAATAATATACACCAAATCAAAAACCTTTGTCAATAAAATGAAAAAGTTATTTAAAAAAACTGATAATTCACTTGAAAAAAGCTTATGTATGGTTTAATATTGAACTGATGAATTTTATTGTTTCAAAGGAGAATATTACTATGAAATTACCTATAGCAATTCAGCTTTACTCACTTCGTGATGATATGGAAAAGGATTTCGAAGGTACTATCCGTTACGTTAAAGAGCTTGGTTATGATGGTGTTGAGTTTGCAGGGCTTTTCGGCAAATCAGGTGTCGAGGTAAAGGCTATCTGTGATGAAATCGGTATTACACCAATGTCTGCCCACGTTCCTTATTACGATATGCTTGAAAATCCTGAAGAGGTGCTTAAGGATTATAAGGATATGGGTTGTAAATATGTTGTTGTGCCTTATCTTACCGAAGAATGCCGTCCCGGTACAGAAGGTTGGGCTTCTACAGTAGAGGGTATCCGTAAAATCGGTGAAGTTGCAAAAGAAATGGGACTCGGTCTTCTTTACCATAACCACGATTTTGAATTCCTTAAAATTGACGGTGAATATGCACTTGATATTCTTTACAGCACAATTCCCTCTGATTTGCTTAATACGGAAATTGATACCTGCTGGGTAAACGTTGGCGGTGAAAATCCTGCTGCTTACGTTGAAAAATATACAGGCAGAGCGCCCGTTGTACATCTTAAGGATTTCTATGGTGAAAAGGGTAACGGCCCCGTATATAAGCTTATCGGCATTGAAGAGGAGGAGGCAGAAGCTGCTTCCACATTTGAATTCCGCCCTGTAGGTTATGGTGTTCAGGATTGGAAAGCGATTCTTGCTGCTGCAGAAAAAGCAGGTGCAGAATGGGTAGTTGTTGAGCAGGATGATCCTTCAATGGAGAAAACACCAAGGGAATGTGCCACGCTCAGCATAGGATACCTTAAAAGTTTATAATTTTGGTACATAACTTGATTCGGTTTTCTTGATATATCTCTAAAGCTTTTGTGAACTGAATCGCATATCTCAATAAACTCGTAATTATAAATGAAATTTATTTTGTGGTCTGTCTCTCTTAAAAGGCAGGGGCGTAATTAGGAGGATATTGAGTTTAAACAAGTATTTTTCCGTTGATACTTTATTAAAAAGGTCTTACACCCTGAGGGCGTAAGACCTTTTTTATGTGTGTAAATTTATCTTAATGTATTTGAGTTTGTTTTAAGAATAACGTCGTGTGAGCCACCTTCAACAATACTTGTTGCACTAACAAGTGTAAGCTTTGCATCACGCTGGAGATCGGGGATGTTGATAACACCGCAGTTGCACATTGTTGATTTAACCTTGTAAAGGCTCTTTGTAACGTTATCGTGGAGTGAACCGGCATAAGTTACGTATGAGTCAACGCCTTCTTCAAATGAAAGCTTGCTGTGACCACCAAGGTCGTATCTCTGCCAGTTACGTGCTCTGTTTGAGCCTTCACCCCAATACTCTTTAACGTATGTGCCGTTAATGTTGAGCTTTGGTGTGGGGCTTTCGTCAAATCTTGCAAAGTATCTGCCAAGCATCATAAAGTCAGCACCCATAGCAAGTGCAAGTGTCATATGATAATCGTGAACTATACCTCCGTCTGAACAAATCGGAACATACACGCCTGTTTCTTTGAAGTATTCGTCACGGGCCGCAGCAACCTCAATAAGTGCAGTTGCCTGACCTCTGCCTATGCCCTTTGTTTCGCGGGTGATGCAGATTGAACCGCCGCCGATACCGACCTTGATGAAGTCAGCACCTGCTTCAGCAAGGAAGCGGAAGCCATCGCGGTCAACAACGTTACCTGCACCAACCTTAACTGTGTCACCGTATTTTTCACGAATGAATGCGATTGTACGCTTCTGCCACTCGGTGTAGCCTTCTGATGAGTCTATGCAAAGCACATCAGCACCTGCTTCAACAAGTGCGGGAACACGCTCCTCATAGTCGCGTGTGTTGATACCTGCACCAACCATATAACGCTTCTGACTATCGAGGATTTCCTGAGGATTTTCTTTATGCTGTGCATAGTCTTTGCGGAAAACGAAGTATAAAAGCTTGCCGTTATCATCAATTATAGGAAGTGAGTTAAGCTTGTTTTCCCAAATGATGTCGTTTGCTTCCTTAAGTGATGTATTAGCGGGGGCAGTAATTAATTTTTCAAAGGGAGTCATAAACTCAGAAACCTTTAAATCAAGTGCCATACGGCTGATTCTGTAATCACGTGATGTAACAACACCAAGTAATTTGCCGTTCGCAGTACCATCATCAGTAACAGCCATTGTTGAGTGACCTAATTTTTCATAAAGAGCAACAACGTCGTTAAGTGTGTTGTCGGGGCAAAGGTTAGCATCGCTAACAACAAAACCTGCTTTGTGGTTTTTTACTCTTTCAACCATTGCAGCTTCTGCTTCAATGGACTGTGAGCCGTAAATAAATGACATGCCGCCTTCTTTAGCAAGTGCAATTGCTAAAGTGTCATTTGAAACGGACTGCATAATTGCAGATACCATAGGTATGTTAAGTGTAATGGGGCATTCTTCAACACCCTTTTTATATTTACAGAGAGGTGTGCTCAGGTCAACATTGTTAGGTATGCAATCGGGACCTGTGTAACCCGGTATAAGTAAGTATTCGCTAAATGTTCTTGAAGGTTCTGTGCAATAATGAGCCATAATTTTCTCTCCTTTGAATTAATTTACTATTACCCAATATTGTACTTTTTATTCCGTCTCTTGTCAACTATAAAATATAACGATTTGTGGGCTTTTTTTAAACCGAAATTATTGTAAAATGCCCTATAATATGATAAGATAAGACAAATATTATGGCAAGGTTTAAAAAACCATTGCATTTGTTCCGAGGTGTAGTATGGCTCATTTTGAAATTGACTTTCACGACAAGAACAGTGAAAGATTTATGCTCGGTCATCGTGTAAGGCGTATTTCCGAGGACCTTTACAGTAAATTTGTAATTGCCGAAAGTGTGGATACAGGTGATTTTATGTATCGCGACGGGCAGTATACATTCGAAGATAGAGATAAAGGTGAGTGGGTTCCTTTCAAGGCAGGAGTAGATTATTGGGGTTACCGTGAATGCTACTGCTGGTTTAAGCAGAGTGTTAAAATCCCTGCCGAATTCAAGGGTAAACACGTTGTTTATAACCTTTCACCATATGCTCGCAGTTGGCGTAATGAGGTTAATCCCCAGTTTATTATCTACACAAACGGCCAGGTCGTTCAGGGTGCGGATTCTAACCATCAGTCCGTTACGGTTACCCCTTGTGCCGAGGGTGGTGAGGAGCTTGAAATATATATCAACGCTTATTGCGATGATTGGGAATACCGCGGTCAGATTCAGTTGTCTGCACAGCTTCAGGTAGTTGACGATATTGCGGTGCAGGTGTTCTATGATATTACAGTTCCTTTGAAGGTAGCTAAATATCACGGTGAAGACAGCGATGCCCGTGTAAATATTATAAAAGCTCTTAACGAGGCTTGTAATATTCTTAATATTGATACTAATAATCGTGAGGAATTCCATAAATCTGCTCTTGAGGTTTCAAAATATCTTGACGAAAATCTTTACGGCAGATTTGAAGAATCTACCGCTTGGTGTGTAGGTCATACACATATTGACGTTGCATGGCTCTGGCGTTTGCGTCAGTCAAGGGATAAGGCTTGCCGTTCATTTGCAACTGTACTTAAGCTTATGGAGGAATACCCCGAGTATAAATTTATGTCATCTCAGGCACAACTCTATGAGTATGTAAAGGAAGATTATCCCGAGGTGTTTGAACGAATCAAAGAGCGTGTCAAAGAGGGCAGATGGGAAGCCGAGGGCAGTATGTGGGTTGAAGCCGATACCAATGTTGCCTCAGGTGAAGCCTTGGTACGTCAGTTTATGGTGGGCAAACGTTTCTTCCGTGATGAATTCGGTGTTGACAACAAAATTATGTGGCTTCCTGACGTTTTTGGTTATTCTGCCGCCATTCCGCAGCTTATTAAAAAATGCGGTATAGAATACTTTATGACAACCAAAATCAGCTGGAATGAATATAACAAATTCCCTTATGATACATTTAAATGGAGAGGTATTGACGGTACTGAGGTGCTTTCTCACTTCCCGCCAAGCTGTCATGCAACCGCAAATGAACGTGAAAATTGGCAGACAACCTATAACAGTAAGCTTAGACCTCTTTATGTAATAGGTGGCTATAAGCGTTATTCTCAGAAGGATCTTAACAAAGATTACCTTATGTCATACGGCTTCGGTGACGGTGGCGGCGGACCTACCAAAGAGATGCTTGAAAACGGTAAGCGTATGGCAAAGGGAATTCAGGGATGTCCCCGTGTTAAGCAGTCAACTTCACTTGATTTCTTCCGTGATCTTGAAAAAAAGGTTATGGATAACAGACATCTTCCTACCTGGTGCGGTGAGCTTTATCTTGAGTTCCATCGTGGTACGCTCACAAGTCAGGCACGTAACAAGAAATATAATCGTAAAAGTGAGTGCCTTTATCACGATATAGAAACTATTTCTGCAATTGCTAATAAAGAGCTTGGCTTCGATTACCCCAGAGAAGAGCTTCTTGCTAACTGGAAAACTATTCTTCTTAACCAGTTCCACGATATTTTACCCGGCTCATCAATTGCTCCCGTTTACGAGGATAGCAAGGAGGATTATGAAAGAGTCCTTCTTAACGGTAATAATATGAAGAACAATGCAAAACAAGCCCTTATCAATAAAATTGATATTGCTGAAAAAAGCATTGTTGTATTCAACACAACCGGATTTAACAGATACGATTGCGTAATTGCCGATGTACCTGCTGACGAGTTCGCTTTGTTTGATGTTAAGGGTAATGAAATTCCTTATCAGCACACCTATGATGGCAAAATTGTATTTACCATCAGCGTGCCTGCAAAGGGTTATACTACAGTAGAAATAAGGGATTGTAAGCCTTCCGTTTACCCCGTAGTAGAGGCTACACTTGACGGAGCAAAAACTCCATTTTTTGATATTGAATTCAATAAAAACGGTAACATTTCACGCCTTATTCATAAAGAAACCGGTCGTAATGTTGCCCCGGATAATCAGGTTATTGGTAAGGTTGTTGCTTACCAGGACAGACCCCATAACCACGAAGCGTGGGATATCAAATGTTATTTTGAGGAACTTTCTTGGGATCTTGATTTCCTTAGTGCAGAGCTTATTGAATGTGGTAGCGTAAGAGCGGTTTATAAGGTGGGAAGAACTTTCCGCGATTCTACATTTACCGAGTATTATAAAGTTTATAAAGACCTTCAGCGTATTGATGTCGATTATACAGCCGACTGGAAAGAAGACCACGTAGTTCTTAAAGCTGATTATCCTGTAGACGTTAACACTACAAGAGCAACTTTTGATATTCAGTTTGGTAACCTTGAACGTTCAACAACAACAAACACCACATGGGAATTCGCGCAGTTTGAAGAGTCAATGCACAAGTGGGTTGACCTTTCCGATAACAGCTTCGGTCTTTCCATTCTTAACGATTGTAAATACGGTTGTGATGCGAAGAATGGTCATATAAGACCTACCTTGTTACGTTGTGCAACCGAGCCTAACCACGTTCAGGACAGGGAAGCTCATGCCTTCACATTTTCAATTTATCCCCATGCAAGTAAGGTTTGCGACAGTGATGTTGTTCAGGAAGGCTATAATGTTAACTTCCCCCTTGAAGCAGTAATTACTGATGCACATAAAGGCACATTACCCTGCGAGTATTCACTCGTAAGCTGTGATAAGCAGAATGTTGTTATTGAAACAGTAAAAATCGCAGAGGATAGTAATTCGTTGATTGTCCGTGCTTATGAAACCTGGAACAGCAAAACACCTGCAACATTTACATTCAATACACGAATTTCAAGTGCTACAGAGTGTAACCTGCTTGAAGAAGATGATGTTGCGGTTGATTGTTCAGATAATACAATTACTGCCACATTTAAACCTTTTGAAATCAAAACATTTAAAATTAACTTTTAATAGCGGTTTATACCGCAGAAAGGAATAATATGAGCTACAGTTTTTTTGCTATGCTGTCGCGTATGAAATATATTGACCGATGGGCTCTTATGCGCAACACCGAGCACGAAAGCCTCGACAGTCACTCTAAAGAGGTGGCGGTTATTGCTCACGCCCTTGCGGTAATAGGTAACAAGCGTTTCAATAAGAATTATAATCCCGACAGAGCAGCGGTGTTAGGTCTTTATCACGATGCTCACGAGATTATAACGGGTGATATGCCAACCCCCGTAAAATATCATAATGATGATATTTTGTATGCATTTAAGGCGGTAGAGGATTCTGCTAATGAAAAGCTTCTTATGAAGTTGCCTGAAGATTTGCGGGATGCATTCGCACCTTTACTTACGGGTGAAGGGGATGACGAGTTGATGCCCCTTGTGAAAATTGCGGATAAGCTCAGTGCATTTATAAAATGTGTTGAGGAGCGTAAGGCGGGTAACACCGAATTTCGCGAAGCCGAGGCGGCAACACTTAAGCGTATAAAGGAATCATCAATTCCCGAAGCAGAGGTTTTTATGGAAGAATTCTTACCTGCTTATGAATTGACTTTGGATATGCTTTAAAACAAAAAAATTCACCGGATTCGTATGAATCCGGTGATTATTTTTCCCATTTGAAAAGGAGTATTCCGCATATTGCTACTGCCACGCCAATAAGCTTACGCCATTGGAAATCGGCTTTATCAACGCCAAACAAACCGAAAAGCTCTATAAGGTATGCAACAAGCAGCTGTGATACAACAATAATCATAACCGCCTGAGCAGGTCCGAGACCCGACATACTTTTTATAACCGTATAGGTTATAAGTGCACCAAGTATGCCGCCTAAAAGCATATATTTGTTATCGATTTTGAAAAGTGAGCCGATGGAGCTTTCGTGACCCGTAAAAAACCAGGCACAAGCACAGAATAAAAATGCGGTCAGCTGAACAAATGCGGCGGAAAGCCAGACAGAAGTCTGCTTTGTAACACCCTCGTTGAACACACCCTGAATGCTCATAAGAGCACCCGAAACTATTGCGGTAATAATCGAAATCATATAATCACTCCGCTAATAGTATTGTATCAATATTTATAAAAATTCAAAAATTCTGAATTGTTATTATTGAGGATATTTCCAATTGCTTTTTCTGTAGGCATAACCGTAAATTGCATCACTTTTATCTCGTGTTATAAGATAAAACGGCTCACCTATATACGTGTTATAGTAGGCTGTTATATCAACTTCTACTTTTTGCGTTTTGTTTTGTACCTTGAACCACAGATAATATGAGTTACCGGAATCATTACTTTCCCAGGTCATTTTTTCACAAGGACGCTCTATAACACAGGGAGGATTTGCTTCAAGCTTCTTTTTTTGAGGAAGCTTTATTATTTCTATAATGTAATAAACAGCAACGCCTAAAAGGACTAAACCCATAATTATCGATATAAATCCGAAAAACATGGAAATAATTCCTAAAGCACCAAACAGAATTGCCATAAATATATGGAATCCGTATGAAGCACCGGTTACTTTTTCCATTTCAAGATTTTCTTCAATTATTTTTTGAGTAATAGGCTTTCGGTTATTGTATCTTTCATTGCGGTTTTTACCTGAAGAAAAACGCTTTTTTATATACTCTTTTCTGTAATAAGCTTCGTCGGAAGTGGAAATGTAACCACTATTATTGAACTTAGTGTTTTTGTAGAATTCGGCAACCTGAGGAGTCAGATTAACACGTTTTTTTCTTTGCTCCTCTTCCGACAAGGCTAAAAATCTTTTAGTTATAACCGAGTAATCAACGTTAATAGTCAATAAATCGTCTGAAGAAATGACTATGCCGTAATCCTGCCCGTTTTCACAAAGTACGAAAAATGCGTTTTTTATGGTAATTACTGTTACTTCATCATCGGAGGCTATAACTTCCGCAACATCGGATTCCGTAAAAGGCTGAAGCAATCGGTAAGTATAGTGTTTTGGCGAAATGGTTTCTGTATGTTCGTTCATTTTATCCTATCATAAACTTCCAGAAGGAACGGAAGAATTCAATCAGAAGCTTCATTACGTTAAGTGTACTTGTCTGGTGAGATGCATCCCACAAAGCATCCTCGAGGGGAGTACGCTCTGCACGAACGCGTGAGAATGTCTGGTTAACGGTATCATTCTGCATAAACTGCGGATACTTGCCGTTTTCGTGAACAGTCATCTGATGCTCACTGTTGAACATAACCTTATACATTTCATCGTGACCATCGTGAGTTGTACTGTGAAGCATACCCTTAATGAACCATGTCTGGTCTGGTAAAATGCAGGTAGAAGCATCGATTTTTCTGTCAGGGGAAATGTACTTTGTTTCGGGGTACATAGCCTGTTGATAATCATCGGGTAAGTATTCATCAATATATGAGCAGGTTGCACCTAAGGAAGCATACTTTGTATCAACTGTACCGTCAGATGTGTTTCTGTATGCAGTTACCAGGGGAGTTCTCTGTATATCATAGCCTACAACGTTATAAATTGTTGTGCCATTAGCTTGTGCTTCCATTAAGATTTCGGCAGCGGATTGCTGTACCTCGTAGTGATAGAAGTCGATTTTTTCTATAACACCTGCATGGATATCTTCATCAAGCTTCATAAATTCCTTGCCTGACTCATAATATTCGTGGGGAACAAAGCTCCATATACCGGGCATTGTTGAGAAAATGGGGATAAGTGCTTCGTCAAAAACTCTGTCCTTAAGGTTTGCAACAAGGTTATCAGCAATGTCAACAAGACCTAACCATACACCGCCATCGTCGAGCATTTCAACAAGTGTGTAAAGTATACCGGGGATAACATTGCCATCCATTGAAGGTAATGCATCCTTTGCGTAGTTAACAAGAGCATCCTTGTTGATTTCTACCTTGCCGTTGTAAAGCTCGCCTGCAACTGCAGTGCCCTGCAAGGGACAACATTGGAAGATGATGGTTTCAATATCCTTTGAGCCGTAAAGCTTAAGGTATGACATAGTAACAACACCACCCATTGATGATGCTCTGAAGCGTACTGTGTCATGACCTGTCATTTCCTTAACCTCTTGAATGAAGGTATGAAGCTTCTGTGCATTTTCTACGGGGTCAAGACGGAAATCATAACCGAAATAATAGTTATGGTCTATGCCGTGAGGAGTTTCAGGATCGGGATGGAATTCCTCGGAGGTAACCCTTTCGTGTGAATTGCCGTTTTCGTCAAGTGCAAGCATACCGAAGGATGCATTAACACAGCTTATAAGTACGTCACCGAAGGCATCGTAGTTTTTATCAAGCAAAAGGTTTGCTGCCGCAGGAACAAGCGGAGCAAAATCGTTTAAAATATCAGATGTTTCAGGTCTGAAAAGTGTTCTTTCGTTTTCTGTACCTGCATCAAGGAATACGTAGCCACTGCCAAGTGCCGCAACGTAAATTATAGGCGCTTCACCGCAATTGCATTTGCCGTCAGCGGCAAAGCAAGGAACAACACCTACGGCAATAATTACAAGTGCAAGTATAACCGATAACATTTTTTTCATATAATTACCCCTTTTAATAAAAATATTATTTAATAATATTTTAACATATATCGTAATTTCTTTTAATATGCAAAACCTACAAAATTCCATCGGCCTTTTTTTACAAATCAACTATTGTCATAATGTTGTTAAAAGATTAAATATATGATAAAATAAACAGTAATTAATTAAAGGGATGATTTTATGTCTTATTCTTTATTTGCCGAGGTTTACGATAAGCTCACAGTTAATGTTGATTATAAACTTCGTGCCGATTACATCAATAATATTCTTGAACAAAACGGAGTTAAAAAAGGTCTTTTACTTGACCTTGCCTGCGGTACAGGTTCTTTATCCGTTGAGTTTGCCCGTAAAGGCTACGAGGTTATTGCAACCGATTTGTCACCCGATATGCTTATGCAGGCACGCGAAAAGGCTTTTCGTGAAAATCTTGATATTATGTTTTTGTGTCAGGGTATGGAGGAAACAGATCTTTACGGCACAGTGGGTGCAATTGTATGCTCCCTTGACAGTATAAATCATCTTGAATCCCTTGATGCACTCAACAAAACCTTTTCTGTATTGAAAAATTTTATTGATGATGGCGGAATTATGGTTTTTGACGTTAACACACCATATAAGCACACCGATATACTTGGCAATAACACCTTCGTATATGATGAGAAGGATGTTTTCTGTGTTTGGCAAAATCATCTTCTTGAGGATGGGAAAAAAGTAAATATAAATCTTGATTTCTTTTGCAAAACCGATGATTTATATGAACGTTTTAACGAGAATTTCAACGAAATTGCCTTTACGGATGCTGAAATAACAAACGCGGCAGAGAGTAACGGCTTTAAAGTGATGAAACGTTATGACGATTTAACCTTTAATGATCCGAAAGCGGAAACTCAGCGTATTTATTACGTTATCAGGAGGGAATATTGATGGAAGATTTAATGTATTTAAAAAGTGGTACCGATATACGTGGTGTTGCAGTGGAATCTGCTGGTAAGTCTATTGATCTTACTGACGAAAGGGTTGTAGCAATAGTAAACGCCCTTGTTGTTTTGCTGAAAAATAAGCTTAATAAAAATGATTTAAAAATTGCGGTTGGCTACGATTCACGTGTTTCCTCCGTAAGAATTGCAAATGCCGTAACTGCAACACTTGCACAGCTTGGTGTTGAAACTTATGATTGCGGTCTTTCTTCAACACCCTCTATGTTTATGTCTATTATAAATTTTGGTGTAGATGCTTCTGTAGAAATTACCGCAAGTCATTTGCCCATGGAAATGAACGGTCTTAAATTCTTCACTCGTGAGGGTGGTTTTTCGGGTGATGATATCAAGGCGATTTTATCCTATGCTATGGAAAATCCCTACACTTTGAATAATGCTTCTACCACTGTAAACAAGCTTGATAACATGGGTAAATATTGCAATGACCTTTGCGATATGATTAAGAAAGGTGTTAATGCATCCGATTACGAAAAGCCTCTTAAAGGGCTTAAGATTATTGTAGATGCGGGTAACGGTGTTGGTGCCTTCTATGCTCATAAGGTTTTAGCTGTGCTGGGTGCAGATATTGAGGGTAGTCAGTTTCTTGAGCCTGACGGCACGTTCCTTAATCATATACCTAACCCCGAAAACAAAGCTGCTATGGAAAGCATCTGCAGTGCGGTTAAAAATTCAGGTGCAGATTTAGGTGTTATATTCGATACCGATTGCGACAGAGCCGCCTGCGTTGATGAAAGCGGTGCGGAAATAAATCGTAACAAGCTTGTTGCCCTTGCATCATTTATTGCCCTTGACGGTAAAAAGAATGGTGTTATCGTTACCGATAGCGTAACATCTGATGGTCTTAATACGTTTATTGAAGAGCATCTCGGGGGAGTACATCATCGCTTTAAACGTGGATATAAGAATGTTATTGATGAGGCAATCCGTCTTGAAAAAGAGGAGAATAAGTGGTCACCACTTGCTATAGAAACCTCAGGACATGCCGCATTTAAGGAGAATTATTATCTTGATGACGGTGCTTATCTGGTCACTCGCATTATAATTGAGGCGGCACGTCTTAATAGAGAGGGCAAAACAATCGGTAGTATTATTGAAAGCCTTAAAATCCCCCTTGAGGAAAGGGAGGTACGCTTTAAAATAAAGCTTGATCCCTTCCGTGATTACGGTAACAAGGTTATTGATGACCTTAAAAGCCTTGCCGAAAGCACCGATGGTCTTGTTGTAGCACCTGTAAATCATGAAGGTGTTCGTATAAGCTTCGATAAAAATAATGGTGATGGCTGGCTGCTTTTGAGAATGAGTGTGCACGAGCCTCTTCTTGTGCTTAATTGTGAAAGTAATGTACAAGGCGGCACAGATAAAATTCTTGAATTCTTCAAAGGCTTTGTCACAAAATACGAAAAGCTTGACTTAAGCAAATTAGAAATTTAACGATTATTGAAATCGTTTGTGTATCAAAAAACATCGCAAGGTTATCCTTGCGATGTTTTTGTTTGAGTTATAGTAAATCAGTCATCTACATCGGTAAAATCAACCTCTGTATAGTTGCTTTCGGGCAATTTGGCGTTAATATCCTTAAGTATTTTTATTGCCTTTATTTCAGTAATAAAGGTTAGTATTCCTATTATTACAAGGCCTATACCTACCACGGAGGTTGCTGCTTCTGCCAGAAGCATAGGGGAGTTGATTATTATGATTGAAATAATAATCATAAGTATTGATTTTATTTTTGATGTAAAGGAAAATGTGGCAATGCTGAAAATCAGTAAGCCTATGCCGATAATCACAGGGAAAAATGAAAGTATGGGCTTAGGATGTGTAATAAGCGTTACTGCAAAGGCGGCAATTATTGCACCCGATATAAGTGAAAAGGTTTTCGGTTTTCCTTCACGGGTGGATTTGAAGTAAACAACAAATCTTTCGATTGCCTTTATTGCCACAACAATGCCCAACGCCAGACATACAATGTTAAGCGTTTTTGCAGGTGCAACAGTCAGCACTATTCCTATTACCGTAAGTATAATTCCTACAAGCAACGGCGTTGCTAATATAGGTGAATTTTTTAGAAATTTTTTCATCTTGTGTTACTCTCACTTTGTAATTTGTATTCGTTTATCTGTGCGGTGATTTCCTCCATATATTTGCCGTGAAGCTTGAATTTGAAGGTGAATACAAGGAATGAAAGCACAAATAAAACTACGGGAGCTACCAACATCATAAGGCTTATGGCTGATTTAACACCCTCTGTATTCATCGCGTGTAAATTCTCGTCATAGCGTGATGCCTCAAGACCTGAGAAAAGTATAATAGTTTGTATTGTGTAAGCCATCTTCTGCAAGAAGCCCTTCATAGAGAATATGATTGACTCAGAACGGAAGCCTTGCTTTACGTGACCGTAGTCAACAATATCTGCAAGGAAAACAGTTTGGGAAACGAACATTGACGCAACACCTATTGAAGCTATTGTGTAGCATATATTCATTGCAAAAAGAACTCCTGCGTTGCCGGAAATCATACAACCCGAAAAACCTGCAATTGCAAGACCTAATGAGAATTGATAAATCCTTCGTCTTGTTGTGAATTTTGACATAACAGGTATAACTGCAATACCAAGCACAGAGCCTACTGCACCAAAAAGGTTGAAATCACTTTGTGCCGATGGATCGCCTATAACAACATCGAAATAATAAGCGCCAACGCCCGAAATCATATAATAGCCTGCGTTAGAAAGCATAGCAAACAACATAAAAATAAGAAGCTGGTCATTGTTCTTTGCTATAGAGAACATTTTTTTGAATGTGAATTTTTCGTCCTTCGGTGGTATAATTTGTGTTTCCTTGGTTGTTGCAACAGAGAGTGCTGAAAAACCGATAAGAGAAACAGAGCAGATCAAAGCCCATAAACTGAAGCCTTTTGCATCCCATACCTTTACTCCGTCACCATCTATTGTTTCACTCAATAAGGGTAATATAACAGGTGTCAATATAGATATTATTCCCTGACCTATACCCGAAAATGCACGGGCAATTGTTGCGATAATATTACGCTCGGCAGGGTCTGTTGTGAATGACGGGACCATTGACCAATAGGGGATATCGGTCATTGTATTTGTCATACCCCATGCGACGTATAAAAAGGCAACGTAAACGTAAAGCGGAAGACCGCCTAATTCAAAACCCGGATTCGTAAACAAAAGTGTAAGAACAATTGCATTTGACAGTGAGCCTATGAGAATCCATGGGCGGTATTTACCCATTTTTGTGTTAGTATTGTCAACAATTGTACCCATCATAGGGTCGTTTATGCCGTCCCATATACGTGCAAGGGGTGTAAGAAATAAAAGGAATTTTTTGTTAAGGTGCAAAATATCCGTAAGGTATTTTGCAAGGTATGAATAAAACATACCATAGCTTAAGTCCATACCTACGGCACCGACGCCGTAGGTTATTTTATTCATAAAAGACTTTTTACCGTTTTTGTTGCTCATAGCAAACTCCTATTATAATTTTACAGGCTTAATTTTAAAGCTGAATGATACCTGCTTTTCATCAAACAATCTGTTGTTTTCATCATTGTCAAGCTCTGCCCATTCGCTGATAGCATTGAATCTGCCGTCAATATTGAATATTGTGCGAGGCTCCTTCTTAAGCTCGAAATCGTGGGCAACTTCGGTGAGCTGCTCTGCAGAATAGTGTGATGCGTGGAATGAAAATTCCTTTGTGTCATCTGCACCCTCAACGAATAAGCCTATGTTACCCTTTGTACCAACGCTTACACGACGTGTTTTAAAGTGGTTTGAGTTTTCCTGTGGACGTACGTAGTGTACAAAATCCTTGTTAACGTCGGTGGTGTACTGACCATATCGTGCAGCCTTGTATCTGTCGGGGTATGTTTCCGTTTCACCGAGACCGAAGTAGCTTACATCCTCAAAGCTATCGGGCATAATTATTTCAAAGCCGAGACGGGGAAGAATAGGTGCAGTTTCGCGGATATCACCCTTTACTGAGATTTTTACACTACCGTCGCTTGTGAAGGTGTATGAAACGTCCATTTTTATAATGGGTGGGTTTGCCGCACCGCCAAGTGCTACCTTTGTGTCAATTATGATTTCATCTGCTTTTTGTGTAACAGCGGATGAATATGTTTTTTGATAAATTCTGTGTAAGTGGTTTGCATACCAGTCATCAACAGAGCCACAGTTATATGTAGGTGCATGCCACATTTTGAATTTGAATGGCTCGGTAATGAGTGCTTTTTCGAGATAATTGATGTTGTTGATTCTGCCGTAGGTTTTATCGAATACGTATTCGGTATCACCGCAGGTGATAGTAGCGTATCTGTCGGTTTCTGTAAGTGACAAAGCCTTTGATTCAACGTTTTCTTCAAGGCTTTCAGCTTCTATCTCGAATTGCAAGAAGCCGATTTCATAGCCTTTTTCTGCCCAGAGTGTGTCCTTTTTCTGGTGGATTGTTGCAGTAATGAAGCAGTCACCCTTGAGTGCGTATTCGCTTAAATCCAAAAGCTTGTAGGATGCCTCTGCCTGAGGCTCAACATCAAGTGAAGCTATGGTGCCTGATGCTATTTCATCGCCATTTTGTGTTAAGCTCCATTTTAAGTATAAATCTGAGAGTGATGTGAAATAGCGTACATTCTTTAATGTAAGTGTGCCATCTTTAAAGGTTGCTCTGAATGGCTCGTATACCTTTTTCATATCAAAATATCCGGGACGGAGTGTTCTGTCAGAGAAAACAAGTCCGTCAAGACAGCATACCTTATCATTGGGGAAGTCACCGAAATCACCGCCGTAGTAATAACGGGGATTACCGTTTTCATCGGGCACGTTTATATTATGGTCGCACCATTCCCAGATGCATCCGCCACAGAAGTTGTCGTATTTGTCAACAAGCTCCCAGAAATCGTAAACGTCACCGGTAGTCATAGAGCAAACGTATTCGCACATATAGAATGGTTTGTCATATTCCGGGTTGTTAAGATAATCTATAGTGTATTGATAACCGGGATACATACGGCTTTCTACGTCGGAAATATCCTTGAAGCATTCACCTTCGGGTACAGCGGTAAACTGTAAATGAGCATTTTCGTAGTGGATAATAGCCTTGTCATCACGTGATTTTATGTAGTGATTCATATGACGGTGGTTAACACCGCAACCGCTTTCGTTACCAAGACTCCACATAATTATTGAGCCGTGGTTTTTATCTCTTTCATAAAGTCTTGCGGCACGGTCAACGTAAGCCTCTTTCCATTCGGGTATTGTGGAAAGCATTGACCAACGTGTCCAATCCCAATCAGTGGGGGTATTGTAACCCATACCATGAGTTTCGATATCTGCTTCATCGATGAAATAGAAACCTAATGCTTCTGCAAGGTCATAAAATCTCGGGTCATTGGGGTAATGTGATGTACGTATAGCGTTGACGTTTGCTTTTTTCATCAAAAGTAAATCACGTTTCATGTGGTCAAGGTTAACAGCATAGCCGGTATCGGGTGATGAATCGTGGCGGTTAATACCCTTAAGCTTGATAGCTTTGCCGTTTATGAGAAGCTTTTTGTCTTTTATCTCGATTTTGCGTAAAGCTAACTGGAAGGGGATAATTTCATCCTCAACAGTAACAAAAAGGTTGTAAACATAGGGCTTTTCATCATTCCATAAAAGAGGATTCTGAATATCAATTTTGAATTCAGGGGCATTGCTTTCGCCCTGAATAATAACTGTGCCGTCAGGTGCAGTAAGACCGTAAAGTATTTCCGCATTCTCTGTAAGTGAACAGTTGATATCAAGTGTGCAAAGAGTGTTATCGTCAGAAACAGTCTGCTTTATCTGTATATCCTCAATACGTTTCTTGTTTCTTGAAAGAATATAAACTTCTCTGAAAATACCGGAAAGGCGGAAATAGTCCTGGTCCTCAAGGTAAGAGCCGTCGCACCATTTTACAACAAGCACGCATATTCTGTTTATGCCCTTTTTAAGGTATTTGGAAATATTAAATTCACTTGAACAGTGGCTTACCTGACTGTAGCCTGCAAACTCACCATTTATCCACATATAAAAGCAGGAGGAAACACCCTCAAAGGTGATGATGTTATCACGCTGAAGCATTTCTTCACTAACCTCGAACTCCCTTATATGGAATGCGCAAGGGTTGTCCTCGGGTACGTGTGGCGGATCTACAGAGAACGGATACATAAGGTTGGAGTAAAGGGGTGTATCTGTGATGCCCTCAACGTTGTAAAGCTGGAAACAACCGGGAACAGTTACCTCGGGCAGATTGTTGAAGTCAAAGTCTGCCTCGTAGATGGTTTCATCGATATCTTCAAAGCTTTTGAAGTACTTGAACTTCCACTCACCGCAAAGGTTTGTGAGATAACAGGAATTGTTGCGGTCACCTGAAAGAGCATCCTGCAAATTATCATATGGTATAAAATATGCACGTGGCTTTTCGGTGTTAAAGTGTAAGGTTTCAAGAGTTTTGTGGTGTAATGGGAATTTCATATTTTTTCCTCCGGGATAATTATTTTAAAGTGTTAATAAATGATTCAGCACAACCGAATTTAGAACATATCTCTTCCTGCATAGCTATAAAACAATCGTTTGTTGCGTAACAGTCGGAAAGAGCTCGGTGAGCCGAAGTGTTCTGCTTGTTGTAATGCTCCACCATATCACTCAGGCGGTGGTGTGCATTTTGTGGATGAAGCTTTCTGAAAATCCGCATAGTATCAATTGACGGGTTTAAAAATGTACCATTTGATGCGGCTATAAAACGTACGTCAAAAAGTACGTTGTGACCTATTATGAAATCATCACCTACAAATTCAAGGAAATCGGGAAGGACTGCTCGGGGATTAGGACAAAATCGCACCATTTCGGAGGTTATGCCCGTAATAGCCTCTATTTGTGCAGGGATAGGGTAACCTGGGTCACAAAGCTGTTGGAACGTGTCAACCACCTTGCCCTTCCGTACTTTTACAGCGGCATATTCGATAATAAGCTCACTTTTGGGGCTAAGTCCCGTTGTTTCAAGGTCGATTACCGTATAATCCTCAGGCAAAGCAATAATTGATTTGCCAATATCGGTTGCGATTTTTTTCGATTTACACTCGAAAAACGGTATATTAATCTGCTCAATTATCATAAGTTTATCACCACAGAATATGATAACATATTACGATAGTATTGTAAATTAATAATATTACATAATAATAAGCATATAAAGTTGGTAAAAAAACAAAAAAAGAAGCATCAAAGATTTCCTTTGATGCTCTTTTTCGGTATGTGGTATTTATAAAATCAGGCTTTCGCATATTCGGAAAGTAATTTGTGGTCATTCATAGGCTTACAGCAAAGCTCTGTACGGCAGGATGACCATTTGCGTTCGATTTCTTCTGCAGAGTCATTGTTTATATCAACGATGTTATCCTCATCATCGGAACCCATCATAAACCATTGACTTGTTTTTCCTTTGGGGCAATGCCCCTTGTAGGTCCATGTCTGCCAGTTGAAGGAATGCTCGTTGAATAGCTTCAGTATGTATTCCCATGAGGCGGTGCCGCGACAAGGTGAAAATTCACCTACAAGTACGGGCACGTTGAAGCCCTTACTTTCGTGGTGCAGAGCAACCTGTTTGAAGCTTTCGTCGGAATCATCATAGAAATGGTATTGATACATTACGTTTTCCCAACCTCGTTCTTCGGGGTGGGGTATATCATCAGGTGTCCATATTGCTTCGAGTGTTATGATGTGGTCGGGGTCATTGGCTCTTACAACGTTGTAAAATAAAGAATAAACGTCGTGATAAATACTGTTGACCTTGTCCTCGCCCTCGTAGTCGCACATAGGCTCGTTCATAAGGTCGTATGCGGCAACTGTTCCGTTACCTGCAAAATGACGTGCGATTTCACTCCATAATTCGCAGGCAAGTGAACGGAAATAAGCACCCTCGTCGGTTTTGTCGTAAAGTCTGCAATGGTTTACGCGGCAACAATGGTGTGCAATACTCTGGTGACCGGGTACACCGTGCATATCAAGTATAACGTATATGCCTCTTTTTTCACATTCGTTCACAACCCAATCAAGACGTGAAAAATCGATTTCACCATTATCTTTACGCTTCCACGTGCCGGAGTCATCTGTCTGGAAGTTCCGGTACCAGAAAGGCACTCTTACACAGGTAAAGCCAAGTGATTGCAGATAATCAAGGTCATTTTCTGTAATATAGTTATCTTCGCGGATTTTTATAAGTCGGTCTGCTTTTTCTTTGCCGAAGCGTTTTTCAAGAGTAGTAACAATATCCCATTGAGCTTCTCCGCCCTTGAAAAAGCCCTGCCATAATTCATCAAGTAACCATCCGCCAAGATTTGTTCCTCGCAAAAACACCTGCTCACCTTGGGAATTGATAATTTTTTCACCGTCACAGTGAAGCATACTGAGAGCCATAAATTGTCCTCCGTTTGCAAATTTTTGTTTGTATAAAGATTGTACTACAAAATCTGCGAGGTTTCAATAAAAATTGCTTTTGTGATAATTAAGTGAATAATATATTTTGTGTTCGAAAATTAATAAAGATAATGCTTTGATTGAACGTGTATTTTTCGTTAAATAAGAAAAAAATAAAAATATATACTTGATTTTTGTTTTGCAATTGGTTATAATAGCAAAGCAAATTATAGAAACGCGGATATTTGATTAGTATGGAGAGTTGTCCGAGCTGGTCGAAGGAGCACGATTGGAAATCGTGTAAACGGCCAAAACCGTTTCGAGGGTTCGAATCCCTTGCTCTCCGCCAAGGAAAAGAACACCAAGACCTACAAGGTTTTGGTGCTCTTTTTGTTTTGCGTAACAAAAGGGCTTCGATCCCCCTCGACGAAGCCAAACATAATCGGGTTAGTGAGCTTTTTCCGTTATTGACACCATAATTCACTTATGTTATATTGAAATCAATATATATTGAAAGAAGGCGTTTTTGTGGGCAGAAATGCAATTTATGGTGCAGGTTCTTTAGGCACTGTTCTCGGTGCTTTTATTACTAAAAACGGTGGTCAGGTTGACCTTATCAACCGTAATAAAGCACACGTTGAAATTCTTAATACAAAGGGTGCGCATATCACAGGTACTGTTGATATGACTGTTCCTGTTAAGGCTATTACACCCGATATGATGGAGGGTGAGTACGATGTAATCGTGCTTCTTACAAAGCAGCTTCATAACAAAGAGGTTGTTACAATGCTTAAGGATTTTCTTTCTGAAAAGGGTGTAATTGTTACCTTACAGAACGGTATTCCTGAGCCTGGTATTGCTGAAATTATCGGCAATGAACACACAATGGGATGTGCCGTTGAATGGGGCGCAGCTCTTATTGAGCCGGGTGTTTGTGAGCTTACAAGTCAGCCCGACAGTCTTTCTTTCCATATGGGCAAAATGGACGGTATAACAGATGAGCAGTTCAATAACGTTAAGTCATTGCTTGAACTTATGTGCCCTGTTCACGAAGAGGTTAACCTTATGGGTGCCCGTTGGTCCAAGCTTCTTATTAATGCTACATTCTCGGGCCTCGGCACGGTTGTAGGCGGTGTTTTCGGTGATGTTTCTGAGGATAAGCAGGGCAAAAAGGTTGCTATCCGTTGTATGAAGGAATGCATCGATGTAGGTCACGCCGCAGGTGTTGAATTTGCACCCGTTCAGGGTAAAAATATCGTAAACCTTTTCTATTATACAAATTCACTTAAACGTGCATTCGGTTGCTTGTTGCTTCCTGTTGCTATGAAAAAACACAGAGATATTGAACCCTCAATGCTTCAGGACCTTAAAAAAGGTAAGCCCTGCGAGGTCGATGCAATCAACGGCGTTGTTTGCGAATTTGGTGAGAAGTATAATGTAAAAACACCTATTAATGACCGCATTGTTGAAATTATAAAGAAAATTCAATCAGGTGAGCTTGAAGCTCAGAAATCAAATATAAGTCTGTTTGATGACTTGTTGAAATAATAAAAAAAGGGGAGTGTAAGCGGAAGGCTTACACTCCTTATTGTTTTATAATAGGTTTTCGTCGTAAACGGCACGTTCACCGCCGATGAATTTCGGTCTTACTCTGGCACCCAGTACAGTTGCTTCACCGATTTTGTTGTTCTTAAGTCTTACGGGTACGGCTACGTTTTTTAAGTGCATGCCAATCATTGTGAAGCCTATGTCTATACCTGCATCAGCCTTTATACTTTCAAGTGCTACGGGGTTTTCAAGGCTCTTGTACGCTGAGGTAGCGAAGGAACCACCTGCTTTAGGTTGAGGTACTACGTTAACTCTTTCACTGTAAGCACAAGCCTTCTCCGTAATAATTGCTCGGTTAAGGTGCTCACAGCATTGTGCCGCAATAAAAACACCTGCTTCATCGGTTGCTTTCTTTATGCCGTCAAAAAGCTGTTGTGCGGTTTCGGGGCTTGATGCGGTGCCGATTTTATTGCCCGTAACCTCGCTTGTAGAACAACCTACAACGAGTATGTCACCTGATGTAAGCTTTGCAATGTCGATGATTTCTTTGGCGGTGTTATACGCCTGATTGAATATATTATCCATACAGAATTACTCCAAAAAAGTTTATGTCTATAATATTTTACACCTATTTTTACAAATGTAAAGGTTTATTGTAATAATATTATTGAAAAATAGTCTGTTTTTTGTTATTATCCCGTTAAGGAGTGATTTTTGTGGCAGTAAGATTTAATGAGAATGCAGAGGTCGTTGCACGTATAAAGGAAGGACTTAAAAAGAAAGACGGCTACTGTCCCTGCAAATTAGCTAAAACACCTGAGAATAAGTGTATATGTCAGGAGTTTCGTCAGCAGATTGCCGACCCTGATTTTGAGGGTTATTGTCATTGTATGCTTTATTATAAGTCAAAAGATTAAAAATTGCTTTGATTCCTGCGTTTTTTTGCCGTGGGAATCGATTTTTTTATAATATTATAATAAAGAATAGGTAAATATTTTATAAAATAATAAAACAATATTTGACAGTTGGGGATTATTATAGTATTATTTATTGGTATAAGTATAATAGCTTAAGTATCGGAAGGATTTTGCCAATGGGTATTTTTATCGACCTCGAGGGTTTGGATGGTAGCGGAAAAACCACACAGACCGAGCTTATATGTAAACGTCTTGCGGAAGACGGAATTGATTATAAAAGAATAAAATTGCCCGATTACGACAGCGATTCAAGTATCCTTGTGCGTAAGTATCTCGCAGGTGACTTCGGTAAAGAGGCTAACGATGTTAATGCTTATGCCGCATCGGTGCTTTATGCCGCCGACCGTTTTGCATCTTTTACTGAAAAGTGGGGTGCGGATTATAAAGCGGGAAAGCTTATTTTTGCCGATCGATATACTCCTGCGAATGCTCTTTATCAGATGACAAAGTTGAAAAAATCTGAATGGGATTCCTTTTTGGATTGGCTTTTCGATTTTGAATATAATAAAATTGGTATACCCGAGCCTGATAAAGTTGTCTTTCTTGATATGCCGGTGGAGGTTTCGCAACGTCTTATGACCTCACGCTACGGCGGTGACGAAAGTAAAAAGGATGTTCACGAGGCTAATGTTTCATTCCTTGAGGCTTGTCGCGAGGCGGCTCTTTACGCTGCTGAAAAATACAACTGGTCTGTCATAGAGTGTGCTCGTGACGGTGAGCCTCTTTCTATAGAAGAGATTAACGATAAGATTTATAAAATAGTTACTGAGCTTGTAAAAAAATAATTTATGCTTGATTTACAACATCTTAAACCGGAACACAAAAATATTATAGAAAAATATATCCCCGATTGTTGCAAAAAGATGTGCGATTTCAGTTTTGGTAATCTGTATATCTGGCGTTATGCCGAGCACACCGAATTTTGTGTGGAGGGTGATTTTCTGTTTCTTCGTTCAACCTTTAACGGGGTTACCTCTTACGCGGTGCCCTGGGGTAATGGTGATATGAACAAGGCACTTTCCAGAGTGTGCGAGGATGCTCGTAAACGTGATGCAGACCTTAGCTTTTATTGTGTATCACCCGAACAAATCGATTTGCTTCAGAAATATTTCGGTGATAAGCTTGTTATAACACCTCAGCGTGATTATTTTGATTATATCTATACGAGTGAAAAACTGGCAGCTCTCAGCGGCAGGCGTTTTCACTCCAAAAAGAACCACGTTAATTCATTTACTAAAAAATATAATTTTGTTACTGAGGAACTTAATGACAGTAACCTTGAGGAATGCCTTGAGTTTTCCCATCGTTGGCATATGATGAACGAAAGCACCCAACGTCTTGAAGCGGAGCGTCAGGCTATAGACTGTGCCTTTCATAGGTTTGATCAGTTAGGCTTCAGGGGTATTTTGCTTCGTGTCTATGGTGAGATTGTTGCGTATGCTTTAGGGGAGGCACTTTCTGACGGGGAAACCTTCTGTGTCCATTTTGAAAAGGCAGACCCCGGATTTCCCGGTGCGTATGCGGTTATCAATAATCAGTTTGCCAAAATGCTTTGTAATGAATATAAATATCTGAATCGTGAGGATGATGCCGGTGTAGAAGGTCTGCGTAAGGCAAAAACTTCATATCAGCCTGAATTCTTTGTTGAAAAATACTATGCAAAAATCATTTGATTTAAAAAATGTTACTACGGAAGATTATCCGCAGCTCATCTCACTTTTCAAAACAGTTTTTAATGATAACGATGAGTCGATTAATAATTTTTTTAGGAATACCGTAACACCCGAAAATACACTTGCTGTGTTCAACGGTGATGAAGCAGTAAGCGAATTGTTTCTTATTGACAGTGTTATAACTATAGCGAAAACGGAGTATTCTGCTTTTTACGTTTACGGTGTTTGTACGCATCCCGATTATCGCGGTCAGGGACTTATGTCGATGCTTCTCAACGAAGCGGAAACCCTTGCGAAAAAACGTGGGGTTAAATATCTGTTTCTGGTACCCGAGGGTGAAAAGCTTTTTGATATGTACGGAAAATTGGGCTACAAAACAGGTTTTTGCTATAAGGAAGAGCTTGTTAAGACGGATGCTTCGATAAATGACTTTTCGAAAAAGCTGCTGACTTATTCCGACTATAAAGAATATCGGAAGGAATTTTATAAAGGAAGCACCGCCACGTTAGGTGAAAAAGGTTTTAATAGCTTTATGAAGCCTTTTTGTAACGACGTGCAGATTATTTGTGGTAAAAATGCAGGCTACTGTGTTGCGGAAAATAATGGCAAAGATGTTATAATCCACGAGCTATGCGGTAATAGACAGATGCTTGTTGATGCCGTAGGTAAGGCTTACAATTGCTCTCAGGTTTTACTGAGGACAGAGACAGAGCTTGATGGTATACCCTTTGGTATGTATAGAAATGTTGATAATTCACCCGAAATTACAAATGGTTTTTTCGGAATTCCTTACGGAGTGTGAAATATATGATTTATGTTTTTCTTGCTGACGGATTTGAAGAGGTCGAGGCTCTTGCCCCCATCGATTTTCTTAAACGTGCAGGTGTAGATGTTGTTATTGCAGGTGTTACGGGTATGACCGTGACGGGTGCACATAACATAAAGGTTTGTGCCGATATTCCCTTAAGCGACGTTGTAATGTCCGATGATGTTCAGGGCATTATTCTTCCCGGCGGAATGCCCGGTGCAGATAATTTAGATAAAAATCCCGTTGTACAGCAGTCAATTGATTGGTGTGCAGCTAATAATAAAATAATTTCGGCAATATGTGCCGCACCGTTTATTCTTGGCAAAAAGGGTTTGCTTAAAGGCAAAAATGCAACTTGCTTCCCTGGTTTTGAGAGCTATCTTGACGGTGCAACAGTGCGTGAAAAGGGCGTTGTTTCCGACGGTAATATAATTACCGCACGCGGCGCAGGTGTTGCTTGGGAGTTCGGTGCAGAAATAGCTTCCGTACTTGTTGGTAAAGAAAAAAGCGATGCCATTCTCGGAGCAATTCAATGGAAAAAATAATTGATATCCGACCAATTAAAAAGAAACTTCGTGCTCAGACACGTGAGATGCGTAGTTCAATGAGTCCTGTAACCAAGCGAGCACTTGACAGGAAAATAAAAAATCGTCTGCTTAACTTGTGGGCTTTACGTGGTGTTGATACTGTGCTTTGCTATGTTTCCACACCTATTGAGGTTGATACAAGAGAGTTTATAAATACCCTTTTGAAAATGGGGAAGCGTGTTGCAGTGCCCAGGTGTGAGGGCGGTCAGTCGGAAATGAATTTCTATTTTATAGAAAGTCTCGATGACCTTTCGCCCGGTAGCTTCGGTGTGGATGAACCTGATCCGCAAAAAAGTATTATGGTGGGCAAGACTGAAAACACAGCGTGTGTTGTTCCTGCTTTTATGTTCGATAAATCGGGCTATAGGTTAGGATATGGTAAAGGTTATTATGACAGGTACTTATCTGAATACAAGGGTGTAACAATCGGTGTTTGCTATAATGCGAATTTTGTGGATGAGCTTTTCCACGGCAAATACGACCGCACAGTTGATTTAGTAGTTACCGAGAAAGATATTTTAACCGTCTCAACGGCGGATTGAGTAAGTCAGAAGGAGTTAAAAAAATGGCTAACGACAAATACAATGATCTTATGAGCAGTTTCGAAGGGGAAAAGAAAGCTGCTCCACCACCTGTAAAAAAGGCTACACCGCCTGTACAGGATAAAAACAACCTTAAGGGCGGAGTGTATTTCTCCAATCCTCCAAAAACTATGGAGAAAAACCGAGCAAATGCAAACAGACCTAAGGCGAACAAACCTGCAGCTCGAAAGGCTCCCAGACGCAAGGTTGATGCAAACGGGGTAAAGAAAAAGAATCCTATCGTTCGTTTCTTTACGTCAAAGGGTTTCAGAAACTTTATTATCATGATAGTAGTTATTGCACTTGTCAGCTCTGTTATCTGCTGGTATGGACTTAACTGTATCAATGATGTTCTTGCTCTTGATGCTGAGGATACATCCATCGAGGTTACAATTCAGGACGGTATGACCGATGATGATGTACTTAATATTCTTAAAGAAAAGAAGCTTATTGATAATAAAGAATTCTGTAAATTGTTTATTACAATTTTTGATAAAGAGGGTGCATACATACCCGGTGTTTATACCCTTAACCCCACAATGGGTGTTGAAAAGATGATTGCAACTATGAAAACTGACTACACCGGTGGCGAAACCATAACCCTTACCTTCCCCGAGGGCTGGACTATTCAGCAAATTGCAGAAAAGCTTGAGGTTAACGAGGTTTGTACAGCATCAAGCTTCATTACAACCTTGCAGACAGTTGATTTCTCAAATGAATACGACTTTATCAAAACTATTGATGATAAGGAAAAACGCTTCAACGCTCTTGAAGGATTTGTTTATCCCGATACTTATGAGTTCTATGTTGGTGAAAACGCTTCCAGCGTTGTTAGACGTTTCCTTGATAACTTCGAGGCAAAATGGACTGAGGAGTATCAGAAAAAGGCTGATGAAATGGGTTGCACAGTTGATGATATAGTCGTTATGGCATCTATTCTTCAGATGGAAGCAGGCTCTAATGACCAGATGGCAGATATTGCATCTGTACTTTATAATCGTCTTGAAAAGCCCTCAACCTTCCCGCTTTTACAGTGTGACTCTACCGAGGATTACCTACTTGATAATATCAAGCCTACACTTTCAAACTCTACCGAGGATACACAGAAATATCTTCAGTATCGCGATTTGTACGATACCTATAGTGAGTCTTGTGTAGGTCTTCCCGTAGGTGCTATTGCAAACCCGGGTGATGCGGCTATTAATGCGGCACTTAACCCTGCCGAGACAGACTACTACTACTTCTGTCACGATACCGACAGCGGTGAGGTTTTCTATGCATCATCATTTGCAGAGCATGAACGTAATATGCGTGAAGCGGGTCTTTAATATATGAAAAAGATTGTATCAGTGTTGATTTGTTTATCACTGCTTACAAGCTTTGTGGGTTGTGGTTCGAACTCAACTCATAATGTTACTCTTACAGCAATGGGCACGGTTATGGAAATAACCGTGTTCAATACTTCTAAGAGTAAAGCGAAAGCTATAACTGATGAAATGACTGAGTGCATTAATCGGTTAGATGAACTGTGGGACACTAAAAATGAAAAAAGCGAGGTTTCACTTATAAATTCAAGTGAAGCCAATGAAAAAATACCCGTAAGCTACGATACGGGGAAAATAATTGCTCTCGCATTAGGCGCCAATCAATCTACCGAATATTTTTTTGATATTACGGTGCAGCCGTATATGACCTTATGGGGCTTTGATACAGGTGAATACGGTGTGCCTAAAGAAGAGGAAATTCACTATGCCCGAGGTATTGTTAATGATAGCCGTATTACAGTTGGCACTGATTACAGTTGGGTGCGTAAAACAGAGGGTACGGAAATTACCCTTGGCGGTATAGCAAAAGGTTATCTCGGTAATGAATTGATGGCTATTGCTACAGTTGATGATACCTGTGCCATGCTTTCCCTTGGCGGAAACATTGTGCTTTGCGGTAATAAACCCGACGGTACTTTGTGGAGTGTAGGGGTTAAAAATCCGCACAACCCCCAAAAGCTTGCCTGCACCTTTGAAACAATAGGCAACAAATCTGTTGTAACATCAGGCGGTTATGAAAGATATTTTGAATATTCAGGGGAAACCTATCACCATATTATTGACCCTGTAACAGGTTATCCTGCGCAAAGCGATTTGTTAAGCGTGACTGTAATTGGTAATGACGGTACGGCTTGCGATTATTTATCAACTGCATTGTTTGTCGCAGGCAGAAAAAAAGCCGTTGAGCTTATAAAAAAGCACAACGACCTTGATTTTATTCTTGTTACAGATAAAAGAATTTTTGTTACCGAGGGTATTGAACCCAAGGATGTTTCAGCCGAGTATTCGGTTAAATTAATTGACCGATAACTGCATTTGAAAGCAAAAAGCCTTTTTCAGTAAGGTTGATTTTTTTACAATCATATTCTATTAGGCCTTGTTCCTTAAGGAACGGGGCTTTTTCTTTTATTGTTTTTATATGATTTTCACCATACAAAGCAGAAAGTTCATCTAATCTGAACCCGTTTTTGAGTCTCAGACGAAGCATTATGAATTCCTCGGCATTGTTTCCGAAACCGTCGAAAACGGGCTTGGCACCGTCTATGAAAGCTTTCGTATCATCGGGGAAATAAAACCGTCTTCCGTCTATAAAAGAGTGTGCGGCAGCACCTATTCCCAGGTAGTTATCCAGTGTCCAATACTTTGTGTTATGTCTGCTTTCGTAGCCTTTTTTCGCAAAGTTGGATATTTCGTAATGCTCATATCCCATATCTGCAAGTGCTTGTACTGCTTGTTCGTAAAGGTCGCAGGTCAGGTCATCAGAGGGGAAACTGTATCTGTCTCTATGGGTGTGAAAAAAAGTACCTTCTTCGATTTTTAGCATGTATGCACTTACGTGTGTGGTTTGGCAGTTATGTATAAAATCCAAGGTTTCTTTAAGGCTTTCCGGGGTTTGTAAGGGTATACCAAGCATAATGTCAAGGGAAATATTGTTTATGCCGTTTGATTTGATAAGCTCAATAACGGTTTTGATACGTTCCTTGTCTGCTTTTCTGCCAAGTAACTTACGCTCCTCGTTAACGGCTGATTGCATACCCAGAGATATGCGGTTGACTCCGCAATTTTTAAAATAGGGGAGAAGACCTTCTATATCAGAGCCCGGGTTACACTCCACAGTTATTTC
The DNA here is from genome assembly GCA_045647125.1 of Acutalibacteraceae bacterium. GTDB lineage: Bacteria > Bacillota > Clostridia > Oscillospirales > Acutalibacteraceae > DTU089. The sequence goes on from JAZRLZ010000019.1 coordinate 79,744, forward strand.
GGCATCATCGTCAATATTGAATTTATTTCGTGCGGCGTCAATTATTTTTTCTAACTGTTCACCGTTTAAAACAGAGGGGGTGCCGCCACCGATATAAAGAGTATCTGCTTTTTGGAAATTCTTCGGTATAAAATCACCTGAACGATGCAGAGTGTTGATTTCGTCAACAACAGCATTAGTGTATATCTCTGTTTCCTGTGCCTTGCATCTATAGGAATAAAAGTCACAATAGGGACATTTTGATGCACAAAACGGTATGTGGATATATATTCCGCTCAACACTCTCACCATCCTTTTTGAAGATTATACTACTCCTATGCGTTGTTTTCAACCGATTTTTCAATACGTTTTAATATAATGGGGTTTCTGCATCCTCCCATAAGGGTTTTGCATTTATGCACGTTAAGGCATCGCAGTTTTTTGTTTCCGTTGTGGAATGTGGTTTCTTCGAGAATTATATTTTTGCCTACAATATTACAGTATTGCGGGAATGTAAAAGAATGTTGATTCATTTTTGTCACCTCGTTAGTTATCTCTTTATAATTATGCTCAAAGTGTGCTGTATATAATCTGTAATATATATAATTTTCCCACATATTTATAAATAGAATAAGAACTTAATATAAAGATTTTGCAAAGGATAGTGACATAATGATTTATGCAGTCGGAGCGTTGTTTTTATTGATAGCAATGGGGATTTATAAGAAAAGCGGTGCTTTTTTTAAATCGCTTTTAACGAGCGTTATCGGGGGCATCGGTGCTCTTTGTGCCGTTAATGCGGTTTCCTATTTTTTACCCGTAGGCATAGGTGTAAATCCATTTACAATTGCTTTTTCAAGTGCGTTTTCCGTTCCCGGAGTGATATTTCTTTTGGTGTCCGAGGCGTTGCTTTTTAAATAAAAAAATCGGTTGTATCCAACCGATTTCATATATTAATATTTAGTTTTATACGTATTTTTGTGAAAGGAAAAAAGTTACCCATAAAGCGATAACAAAAGCACTTTCTGCGGGAATTGCCAACTTTGTGTAAGGGCATTTCCATCCCTTGTCAACGAATAAGAAGATAGTTCTTGTAACCAATACCGTTGTAGCAAAAAACATACCGCCGATAAGTGAATAGTATGCGGTACCCAGAGTGAAGGTGAGGAATAAAAGGAATGCACCTAATGCAAAGGATATTCCACCATAATAAACACGGATTTCTGTTTTACCCGCATTATCCACAGGCTTCACGGAAAAGCTTTCAGCATTTTTTATAGGGTTAGTGATAAATACAATTGCCATACCGAAAAAGTAAAGAGCAAGGCATATTGTGGCAAACATTGCAGGTGGGTTTATTGACCATAATTCTTTGATAATACTCATAAAACTTGCCTCCGTTTGTTTTTTTATATAATAACATACCTCCATATTTGTGTAAATAGTAAAAAATTAAATAATGTGTTGAAAAAATAAGAATATACTGTAAAATAAAAGTAGTTTAGGAGGTGCTTTATGAGTAAAAATATTATTGTTGCAGGTCTTGGTCACGGCGGTATAGCAGCGGCAGCGTTGCTTGCGCGTAACGGTTATAAGGTTACTGTGTATGAAGCCAAAAAGGCGGATGCTCTCGGTTATGACTGGACCGATATTTTTGATCCCAAGGCATTAGATGTAGCGGGGGTACCTATGCCTGACGAAAGCCTTTTTGAATACAAGGAGGATATGACTTTTTCGGGTCCCGGTTCGCAAAAAAGCTTGCTTCAGCACGTGCCGGAGGATGAACGTGAAATTAAAATGGAGCGTAGTGATATCTACAAATTGCTTGTTGATAACGCTATTGATGCCGGTGTTGAAATCGTTTATGAATGTAAGGTTAAAGGACCCATTATGCAGGGTGACCGCGTGATCGGAATAAAAACCTCTAAGGGTGATTTTTATGGTGATATGGTTATTGATGCCTGCGGTATGAATTCACCTGTGCGCTGCAATCTTCCTAAAGCTCTTGGCATTCAGGGTGCGGTTACCCGTCAGGAAAAAATCACTATTTATCGTGCTTTTTATAATAAAGGCTCCGATGTTGAAGTGGCTGAAAAATTCAAGGTTATCCTTTATGCAGGTGGTAAGCCGGGTATCAGCTGGGTTGCTTCCGAGGATGAATATACCGACGTGCTTATAGGCAGATTCGGTAATTTCGATAAAACTGAGGTTAAAGAGTTTACCGACTTTTTACGCAGAACAAATCCCCGTATCGGCAAAAAGAAGCTCCGCGGTGGTCAGTTTGTGGAAATTCCCGTAAGGCACACTCTTTCAGTTATGGTTGCTGACGGTTATGCCGCTATAGGTGACAGTGCTTTTATGACGGTGCCTTTAATCGGATCGGGTATTGCTAATGCCCTTAAGGCATCACGTATACTTGCCGACACAATTATGGCAGATGAAAACGGCTTTTACAGTGCGGAAACGCTGTGGGATTATCAAGTGAAATATCATAAGAGCCTGGGCGGAGGTCTTGCACCCCTTGAATGTGTACGCCGTGCGCTTCTCGATCTTACACCGCAGGATGTTGATTATGCCTTTGATAAGGACGTTATCTCTGCAGATGATATTACAATGTCATCGGAATTTACAAGCGTTGCAGAGCTTGCCTCCTTTGATATGCAGGACATGAAAAACAAGGTTAAGGGTGTTGCAGGTAATCCCCATCTTATTAAGGTTGTGAGCAAAGCAGGTGTTAAGCTTGCAAAGGTTATTGCTTTATCATCCAAGATGCCTACAGAATACTGCAGAGCAGATGTAATAAAATGGGCAAGGAAATACGATAAAGCATTTGAATAAAATTAAACTGCGAGGGAGCTTATCTCTCGCAGTTTTTATGTTTATATTTTCATTTACATTCCTTTACAAGCGAAATCAACCCAGTTGGTATCTTGTGAAAGCTGACCGCCGTTTTGGAATATTGCCTTGGCAGAAGAATCACCTTTGAGCCAAGCATCAAACCATTTTATTGCATAGTATGAATATTTTTGTGCATCGGAGCAGCACGTTGTGTGCACCGCACCGCTTAAGGAGGCATACACTGCAGGACCTTGGCATATATCGTATGCGGGTACAATCCAAGATGCAGGATCAACTATCATATCATTTGTTCCTGCAATGAAGAGGGTAGGTGTTTTAAGCGGTTGTGCTTCCTCGGGGAAGTTGCTTCCTGCAAGTGAAAGCACACAGTCGATTCTGCTATCCTTTACTGCGGCGTTTACAGAGCTTCTGCCGCCTTGCGAGTGTCCGATAGCACCTATTTTATTTGTGTTAATCTTACCGTAAAACACAGAGCCTGAGTTATTATTTTCAGAAAGCATAAGGTCTATGGAATTTATCTGTGCTGTGCCGTCCGCCGCCATTGTTTCGTAATTTGCTATTACAATGTAACCGCCTTCGGCAATTTGCTGAAGTAAATCTGTGTAAAGGTTGGGTGTACAACCGGTGCCGTTTGCCCATGCTAATACCGGGTATTTTTTGTTGTCACTTTCAAGTGCGGCAGGGTAGTAAACTATTTGCTCTGATGGGGTTGTATAAGAAACACTCAATACGCCGCTTTTGGCAGGTGCTTGTGTATTCGGCTCGTTGCTTTCGGTATTGTCTGACTGAGTTTCAACGGGTTTGTCATTGTTTTGTGCAGCTGGTTCACCTGTTGTGGCTACGCTTTGTGTTGCCGCAGGTGTTGTAGCATTGTTTGTAGCAGAGCCTTGTGTGGTGACTTGTGTTTCTGGTGAAGCGTTGTTTGCCTGAGCATTTTGGGTAATGGCTTGGTTTTGTGTTGTTACGGTTGTAGCCTTTTTCCCTTTACCACAAGCAATAACCGTTGTGAAAAAAGTGCACACAAGAATTATAGCGATTATGTTTTTAATGTACTTCATAAATAATCCTCCTCATTGTTTATGTGTTATTCATCCTTCGGTAATTTCTTGAAGAATGATATCATAAACGGTAGTGAAATAAAGAAAGTTATGATATCCGTAATGGTTTGTGAAATCTGAATACCTGTAAGACCGAGTAATCGGGATGAAATCATAAGTATGGGAATAAATACGAGACCGCTTCGCAATGCTGATAAAAATGTTGCAGCTTTATTTTTGCCTACACTCTGGAAGGTCATGTTGCAACAAATGGAAAGTGGCTGGAAAAACAAGGCAAGAAGCTGTGCTCTAAGTGCAAAAGAGCCTATCTGTATAACTTGTGGGTCATTGCGGAAAAGACCAACAAGATAGTCGCTTAAGAATAAGCCGATAATTGCAAGTACGCTCAGAAAAGCTTCTCCTGTACCCCATGTGAAGAAAAAGCCTTTCTTTACACGCTTGAATTTCTTTGCACCGTAGTTAAATGCACTTACCGGTTGATAGCCCTGTCCTATGCCGAGCCCTACTGCAAAAATAAAGAAACAAATTCTGTTAACTATGGTCATTGCGGCAACGGCAGCGTCACCATATATCCCTGCCATATTGTTAAGAAGCATTGTTGATATGCTTGACAGACCTTGACGCATAAGGCTGGGGAAACCGGTGGAAAGGATACCTTTTAGATGAGGTAAGCCTTTTTTAAAATATTTTATGGATATTCTGCTTTGCGTTTTCTTTCTTAGGAACATACTTAAAAGAATGGAGAAACTGACCAGCTGTGATATAGCGGTGGAAATACCCGCACCGGTGATGCCTAAATCAAAAATCTGTACAAGTAAAAAGTCACCGAGAATATTTAAGCCGCCGCCCAAGGTAAGACCAATCATAGCAAGTGAAGCTTTTCCCTCGTACCTGAGAATGTTGTTAAGCACAAAGCTTGATGTCATAATAGGTGAAGCTATAAGTATCCACAAGGCATAATCCTTAGCGTAGGGGAGGATGGTATCGGTGCTTCCTAAAAGCTTTAAAAAGGGTTCCGAAAATAACAACCCTAAAATTGTGATTACTCCACCTGAAAAAATTGATGCAAAAAAAGACGTGGATGCAACGATGTTAGCGGTATCGACATCCTTTGCACCAAGTCTGCGGGAAATAATGCTGCCCGCACCGTGGCCGAAGGTGAAGCCGCAAGCCTGGATAATAGCCATAAGACCAAAAACAACACCAACCGCACCGCTGGCACTTGTGCCGAGTGTTCCTACGAAGTAAGTATCCGCCATATTGTATATGTTTGTAACAAGCATACTTATGGTGGTGGGTATGCCAAGCTTTATTATAAGTTTCGATATAGGTGTTTCGGTCATAAATCTATATTGTTGTGTAGAATCGGATTGCGTAATATGTCACTTCCTATGTATATTATATGGTAATATAATAACACATTTTATAGATAAAGAAACACTTTTTTAAAATTTTTGCATTTTTTGAAAATTTAGTCTTGACATTAGTGAAAACAGATAGTATAATATCACTCGTTCCTAGCGGGATAGTGTAACGGTAGCACGACAGACTCTGACTCTGTTTGTTGGGGTTCGAATCCCTATCCCGCTGCCATATAAAGAACCACCCAAGAGGGTGGTTCTTTTTTGTTAGAATAAAAAAGGGATTCGAACAAGGAAGGAGAAAGCCACGTTTATTGGAATGTTAGTCTGCATAACGGATTCCATTCGTGTTCTCTCGTATTTCATTGAAAAGCTCAGGAAGTAATGATATAATAAGCCTAACGAGGTGGTTGTATGTTACCGTTTGAAAAAGAAAATTTTATACTTAAAAGCCTTGAACCGTCACTCAGAATAAATCCCGATGAGGAGCTTGCTGTGTGGCAGGAAAAAGCCCGCGAGAAATTAGTTCAGCTTCTTGGACTTGATTTGTACGAATCTACGGGAAATGCTTTGGATATTGAGTATGACAAAACATTTGATGATTTTCGTGAGATTCGCTTTACAGTTGAAACCGAAAGTGATTTGAAAATCCCTTGTCATCTTCTTGTGCCTTGTAATGCTTCGGGGGATATGCCTCTTATGATTTGTTTGCAGGGGCATTCTACGGGTATGCATATATCATTGGGCAGACCCAAATTTGATGGGGATGATGATACAATAGCAGGTGACCGTGATTTTGCCCTTCAGTGTGTGGAGCAGGGCTTTTGTGCCCTTGCTATGGAGCAACGCGGATTTGGTGAAATGGGTGGTACGCCCGAAACACATTGTCACGAGCCGTCTATGGCTGCACTTTTAAGCGGAAGAACTATGATGGGGGCTCGCGTTTGGGATATTTCAAGGGTTATTGACTGTGTAATTGAAAACTTCGGTAACTTTTTTGATAAGGATAAAATATACTGTATGGGTAATTCGGGTGGCGGTACAGCTACTTTTTATGCGGCAGCTGTTGATACACGTATTAAGGCAGCTATGCCTTCGTGTGCATTTTGTACATTTGCTGATTCTATAGGCGGTATGTACCATTGTCAATGCAACTTTGTGCCTAATATTGCTCGTTACTTTGATATGGCGGATATTGCAGGGCTGATTGCTCCCAGACCGCTTGTTATTGTTTCGGGTCAGCTTGATAAAATCTTCCCTATAGATTTTGCAAAAAGTGAATTTGCAAAAGTGAAAGAGCTTTATTATATGAAATCATGGGCAAATAAAAACTGTGTCCACTTTATCGGAGAAAAGGGACACAGATTCTATAGAAATGCTTGGAGCGTTTTTAAGGATTTACTTTAATCATTGTCTGTTAAAATAATCCCAATCGCTTATATAAAATGTTCTTATTTTATTGTATTTTGAAACGAAGACAATACCGCAGGTATCGGGGTCAAAGTAGATTTGATCCTTGTCTTCCTTCTCTAGCTTTTTAACTGAATTTTTATTGTTTATTATACGGTTAGCCTTTTTTAAATACTCTTCAGGAGTTTTGCAGTCGGTTTCCTTGCCATGCTTAAGGTAATGCTCTTTGAATGTATCTGTATTTGCGAAGGTGTAGCCGTATTTTTGTGCTATTTCATCAAGTGCTTCGTGAGAAAGGTTGTTCTTCGGTTTGAAAACTAAAAGTACAAAGCCTACAATACCTGCAATTAAGGGTAAAGCACTTACGTAAATAGGTTGATGAGGCTTCAGATAGAAGAACATAGCAACGCATACGGCAATTAAAATTAATGTTCGTGTGGGCTTGTTCACATCCTTGGATTTAGTCTTTTTAGCTTCTTCTCGACAAGTCTTGCATTTTTTGGGAAGGTTTAATCCTTTTCTTTTGTAAAAATCTATTTCAGAATCAGTAAGGGTAAATGTGTTTAAACATTTTGTACACGTTCTTTTTTCCATATTAGCTCCTTAAGTGTGTTTATGTAATCAATTATATCATGATTGTTGTTTGGTGTAAAGAATAAAAGTGTGGTTGTGCTCGTTGCCCGCGCCTACGGCGCTCGGTTCTACTCTGTCCTTTAAACAAAAGAAAACCTGTAACACCAAAGGTGTTACAGATATAAGGTGTTGCTTCGGTGGAAATAGTGTGGAACAAGCCCTCTTGCGGTGCCCGAAAAAACCTGCGCATTGCTCATTGGCTTGGTTTTTTCGACCGCTGCGCCAACTCACACTCCCTTCATCCGCCACCGGCGGCGGTCGTGTTCGTTGCCCGCGCCTACGGCGCTCGGTTCTATTTTATCCTTTAAACAAAAGAAAACCTGTAACACCAAAGGTGTTACGGCTTTTCTGGCGCAGAAGGAGAGACTCGAACTCTCGCGCCGGTTTCCCGACCTACGCCCTTAGCAGGGGCGCCTCGTCACCAACTTGAGTACTTCTGCATTGGTAACTGAAATCAGTTATTTAATTGTCCTCAAAAGAGGTGGCGCAGAGAGTGGGATTCGAACCCACGGTACGTTTCCGTACGACGGTTTTCAAGACCGTTCCGTTATAACCACTTCGGTATCTCTGCATATGTTAGCCTTGATATATTATCATACAAAGTTCAAATTGTCAACAGTTTTTTGAAATAAGTTATCAAAAACTTTTTTCAAAAAAATTTGAATAAACTATTGACAATTGGGAAATGTAATAGTATAATATCCATCGTTCTTAGCGGGATAGTGTAACGGTAGCACGACAGACTCTGACTCTGTTTGTTGGGGTTCGAATCCCTATCCCGCTGCCAAAATAAAACGCACCCAATCGGGTGCGTGTTTATTTTTTGTAAAAAGATATAGGGATTCGAACCAGGAGGGAGCAAACGAAGTTTTAGACTTTTTAATGAATAATTAACATTGTAGTCGCTTCGCTGATGAAAAATGAATAATTGAATTTTGGGCTCGGTTGTGATATATTCTTCTTATGAGGCGGTGATAAATTTGTTTTATCTATTTCATATCATTATAGTTTTATATAATATTCTTCTTTACGCTTCATTTCGTGGAGGAATTCA
>JAZRLZ010000020.1:0-67664 GCA_045647125.1 Acutalibacteraceae bacterium
AAGAAAATAAAAAGATACAGATAGTTGAAGCTATGGGTCAAAATCAATCCCAATTGAATCAACCATCTGTATCTAATAGCATTATATCATAAAAACTTGAATTTGTCAATAGTGTAAGGCGCATGCTAAATAGTAATGAAAAACAAAGAAACCCGCCTATTTTGGCGGTTTTCATATTGGTGCCGGTGGCGGGAGTCGAACCCGCACGGTATCGCTACCAACGGATTTTGAGTCCGTCACGTCTGCCAATTCCATCATTCCGGCAAATATTACTGAATTATTATATTATATGTTATCAAAAAAATCAATATTATTTTTAATAAAAATTATAATAAAATAAGCACCTGCAATTTGGTGACCCGGACGAGAATCGTCAAGGCAAGCCTTGACGATTTGCTATGCAAATATCCTATTATATGTCCCTTTCGGCTCCGCCTATGGCGAACCGCCGAAAGATGGACGATTGAGTTCGATTCTCTGATATCGACAGATATAAACACAAAGAAAAAAGTACCTGTATTTATACAAGTGCTTTGTGGTGACCCGAACGAGAATCGTCAAGGCAAGCCTTGACGATTTGCTTCGCAAATATCCTATTTTATATCCCTTTCGGCTCCGCCCCTGGCGAACCGCCGAAAGATGGATGATAGAGTTCGATTCTCTGTTTTGTATACACTAAACACTAAAAGAAAAAAGCACCTGCTTGTTGCAAGTGCTTTGTGGTGACCCGGACGAGAATCGAACTCGTGTTACCGCCGTGAAAGGGCGGTGTCTTAACCGCTTGACCACCGGGCCGTATATGAGGGGCTTAAAGCCCTTTTATGAAAACACCTTGGTAGGTAGGTGTGTTGAGTTGGTAGCGGCAGTGGGATTCGAACCTACGACCAATCGGGTATGAACCGAGTACTCTAGCCAGCTGAGCTATACCGCCATATATATGAACAACATACATACCTACGCAGGCGATTTTGCTCTCTTTTCGAAAGCTTGTTGATTATAATACATAAAACGTTTTTTGTCAATACTTTTTACAGAAAAAATTCAGAATTATTTAATTTTATTTTTTGAGAATAAAATTAAATTTATAATAAAAAAGTATTGACTTTTTTATAAATAATATGTATAATACATTTTGCATTTGCGGATGTAGCTCATCTGGTAGAGCGCCACCTTGCCAAGGTGGAGGTAGCGAGTTCGAGCCTCGTCATCCGCTCCATATGCGCCGGTAGCTCAGTTGGATAGAGTGTCTGGCTACGAACCAGAAGGTCAGGGGTTCGAGTCCCTTCCGGCGCGCCATAAGAAACAGTACAACATTTGTTGTGCTGTTTTTTATTTTGTACTAAATTGATTTTTGGAGGGACTCGAACCCCACTCGGCGAAGCCGAACACAATCGGGTTAGCGAGTATGCGAGCGTGAAGGGCGCAGCCCTTCGAGTCCCTTCCGGCGCGCCATAAGAAACAGTACAACATTTGTTGTGCTGTTTTTTATTTTGTACTAAATTGATTTTTGGTGGGACTCGAACCCCACTCGGCGAAGCCGAACATAATCGGGTTAGCGAGCATGCGAGCGTGAAGGGCGTAGCCCTTCGAGTCCCTTCCGGCGCGCCATAAAAAACAGTACAACTTTCGTTGTACTGTTTTTTATTTTGTATTAAATTGTTTTTTTGAATCTGACTACATCGGTGATATATTCAAACCTCAACATTGCATACATCCATAATTTTTAATCACTTATACGACCTAATCACGAGTTCTTTTTCACCATCTGTTTTCAACATATTCACAAAACGCAACCAGATCCTTAATTTCAAGCGTCGTTCCATCATCCAATGTAACGTCACCATTCCATATACCGTATATCTGGTGACAATTCATTCTACCAACTTTAAAATCAACGTCACTGTGGTTATCGAAAGTAGGCTTCATCGTCATATTAAATCTACCATCTTCCGAAATAAACTTCCACTCCTCCATAAATCTGCCTTTAGGGAATTTTTCCACATCTACCGCACCTATTTTATGAACCTTCCCGTCATAAAAAATACAGGTTTCCGTTGCTTCAGATTCGTTACCGATTGCCCAAGTTATTTCAAAACCGAACACATGCTTTTTCTTGTTTTCATCCTCTATATAAGAAGCACCGCTACCCCAATACCAAACCATCTTATGAATTGTATTCACCCTACCCCAATCCATAACACAGAACGAGGAATCCTTGGTGAATTCGTAACAATAATCACCAAAACTAAGTTTTGCATCGCAGGGCATACAATTCTGCTTTGTGGTCATAAAATATCTTGTTTCATCCTCATCAAAGGGTAAAACCGTAGTTATATTCTCAAGGCCCGGCATAATATCCATAGATACGTTACACTCCAACACCTTACCCTTAATAACTTTTTTAAAATATAATGTACGCTCAGCTTCCATAGTATTAAAATCGAAATCAGTTGAGCTTATTTTACCCTTGAATCTTGCAGGCACATCACCCTTTGACGGAGGCACAAAACGATTACCTCCTGCAAAATACGTTACTGTATCGGCGTGAACTTCCCCTGTTACAATATCAATAAGTCTGCAACCTACGTAACCACCAATATTAATATTAGCAAAGCTTATAAGAAGCTGTTTTCTGCCGTCGGTTATTGTGTAAAAATCCCATTCCTTACGGCTTATAAGTCCTTTTTTCACTTTGTTGCGATCATACGCAAAAACATTCTTTCTTGCCCAGCCTTTAGCGTTCAGCTTCCCATCTGCACAAAGCAGAGGTGTTTCGGTTGTATATTCCCTCTGTTTGGATTTTTCACCCCATTCTGTAAATGGTATATAAGTTCTTTCAAACTCTTTATTCATAAAAACACCTGCATCATAAAATTTATCGTAACTCACGTTTTCTGATCAAATGCAATTGCAATTTTGCAATTATATTCGTCGACTTATCAGCATCAATTACTCTACTTACCGCATCAACATCAACCGCTCACCTTTTACGATTCTTGCACTTTTTTACCGCAGATATGCTCCGGTGTCAATTCCAACAACACAGTTTTATCCGCAAAGTTTTTAATCTCTTTTTTAATATAATCATCATCCTGTGTAAACTTGTGGCTGAGCTTTGTTGTGATATCAACAATTCTCTCCAAATCATCAACCACCTTAATTTTACCGAAAACAACAACGCTTTTCACGTTAAGTTCCCATTGCCCCGGCTCACACACACCCTTATCATACACACAGAAAGAAACCTTGTTATCATTTTTCAATGAATCTGCTCTGTGACCGGTCTTTCCGCAGTGGAAATATAATTTGCCGTCTTCATCATTATAGAAATGATTCATTGGCATTCCGTATGGATATCCGCCGTCACCATTAACCGAAAGTACACCTCTTTTTTCTGTTTTCAGGATGTGTATACATTCATCACATGTTAACTCTTTTTTCTTCCTGACTAATTCTCTGAACATCTCATTCACCCCTTATATTTAGGTTTAACAGAAAGATTATAACATAAAAAAGGCTACTGAACAACCCGTGCTGAAACGTTCATCATAGCCCAAACCAGGCAAGCGTCTGCTTGTGTTCAGGGTGTCGAAATTTGAACATACTCAATTCAAAAATAAAGAATGCAACACCTAAAGGCATTGCGTTCTCTCTAATCTCGATAACCCTTTTATTTTTGCCGACATCCTCACTTCGTGCCTCTTGCGGTACCCGAAGAAATCTTCGCGTTGCTCACTTGCTCGATTTCTTCGACCGCTACGCCTATGACCACTCCCTGTTTCCGCCACCGGCGGCGGTCGTGTTCATAGCCCAAACCAGGCAAGCGCCTGATTGTGTTCAGGATGTAGGGAATTAAAACTTTTCTTTCCAAAAATAAAAAGAGCAATACCTGACGGTATTACTCTTTTTATGGTCGGAGTGAAGAGGCTCGAACTCCCGACATCCTCGGCTTTGCCGCCTCTTGCGGTGCCCAAAATTGTTTGCTCGCTGTTCGCGTCGCACAATTTTGACCGCTACGCCACAAAACGCTCCCTTCATCGTCCACAGGACGCGGTCGCGTGTTGTGCCCAAAGCAGGCAAGCGCCTGTTTGTGTTCAAGGTATCGGGATTTGAATCTTTCGTTATAATAAAAAACAAGCCCAAGCCTGAAGGCTTCGACTTGTTTTTGGTCGGAGTGAAGAGGCTCGAACTCCCGACATCCTGCTCCCAAAGCAGGCGCGCTACCAACTGCGCTACACCCCGATACAATGTTTTTGTCAACCATTGCATTATATAGTATTACTTCTATTTTGTCAATGGTACAAGGCAAATATTTTTCCTTTTATTTCCTCTTATTTTTTTAACACTATTATTTCCATAGATTGTTTTCCGTTAAACACGGTATAGTTGTTGATTACAATTATTTGTGATATAATTATCCAAAATAATCACCAAGGAGACGGCTATGATCAATGTAATTAATCGTGAATTAAGAGAATATATAAAGTCCTCTGTACTACCTTTATATAGCAAAAACGATAAAGGCCATGATATAAATCATATTCGTTACGTTCTGGAGCGTTGCTTTAGGTTTGCACCACAATTCACGGGAATAAATCTTGATATGCTTTATGCAATTGCCTGCTTTCACGATATCGCACATCACATAGACAAAAAGAATCACGAAACTCTTTCCGCCGATTTTTTTCGCAATGATGCTTTTATGAAAAGCTTTTTTTCTGCAAAAGATTTCAACACGATTGCCGAGGCTATTGAGGATCATCGTGCATCTGCCACCTCCCAACCCCGCAGTGATTACGGAAAAATAATTTCATCTGCCGACCGTTCAACCGACGTTGATGAATTTTTAAGACGTACCCATGCATATACCCTTAAGCATCAACCCCTTGCCACAAGCTTAGAAATGATAGACAGAGCATACTTACACACTTCAGAAAAATACGGTAAAAAAGGCTATGCAAAGCACTATGTCATTGATCCGGAATACGATACCTTCAGGAAACGAATAAGTGAGCTTATAGAAGATAGGCTTTTATTTGAAAAGGAATACAAAAAAACCAACAACATTTAACACCATGAAAAATCTCCCCTTTGTTTATTCAAAGGGGAGATATATTTCAGCAAAGAAGATATTTTATGTATTGCACATTATATTATAAATATGCAACACCAGCAATAACACCTAAAATACCAATTATAATACCAATAATAAAGCAAATTGTGTAGATAATTGAGAAAACTAAGCCGATTGTACCTAAAATCTTACCTGTTTTTGCTTTACCTGAGGGAGCTGTTGCCATTGAGTTATACTCGCTAGCCTTTTTCATACCTTTTTTTGAGAAAATAATTCCGAGAATCGGAACAAAGCAAAGGCAAAGGCCGAGAATACCCATTACAAGAGAACTTGTTGCCAAAGAGGAAAGTGTTGCTGCATCAGCAGTATACTCGGGTGCAGGTGTATAATATGTAGGCTCTGCAGGAGTATATTCCATAGGCTCTGAAGGTATATAAGCTGCTTCAGCAGGTTCGTATGCTGCAGGCTCTGCAGCAGCATTGTTAATCATTGCTCCGCATACGTTACAAGCGGTAGCATTATCGGGTAACTGAGTACCGCAATTTTCACAAAACATAAAATCACTCTTTCTGTTAAAATACCATTCTTATTATTATATTCTTTACAGAATATCTATCTTCCTTGCTTTTGGTCATAAGTAATGGCTTATATATGATATATCATTATCGGAAGAACCCGTATAATGTATTATCCGAAAATTATTCTTTATCCTGTCTCTTTATACAAATAAAAATATTAATAGTAATATTGACATAATAGGTGTAAGGATTATTGAAAAAACCAAACCGAATATACTGAGAATTCTACCCGTTGTAGCTTTTCCTGAATGTGCAGAAGTCATAGATGCATATTTAGATGCTCTGTTTTTACCCTTAACTGCAAATATGATTCCGAGAACGGGAACAAAGCACAGACACAAGCTGAGGATTCCCATTGTAAGTGCACCTGATGCCAATGATTCAATCATCGCAGCATTATTCGCAGCATAAGGGGTGTAATAAACTGCATCGGATGATTGATAATAACCGCCGTTATTAGCATAATTATATGCAGAGTCGGGATTTGTGTATGTGTAACCGTTATTTTCAGTAGCATAAACGTTATCTGCAGATGTATACGTATTGTCTGCATAACCGGAATACATTGGCTCTGCCTGAGTATATCCGTTATAGCTTGTTCCGTACATATTATTAGGTTGTTGCATCTGCGGCTCTTCCGCCATCTTATTAATTATTGCACCGCAAACATTACAAGCTGTTGCATCATTTGATAACTGTGTACCACAATTTTCGCAAAACATAAAATCACTCTTTCTTTATATTAATATTCCTATAAGCTATTCAAAAACTCTTTTATAGAATTATCATACAACTCTGTATCTGTTATACGAAGCATCGAATGCGCTCCCTCTTCGAAGAACACAATCTTCTTGTTTTCTGAAGGACATATATCATAAAGCACCTGTGCATATTCCGGAACAGAATATTGATCCTGCTTACTGTGAATCATAAGCAAGGGCTTTTTCATTTTCGGCATAACATCCACGGGACCAAACATCATTGAATGCCCGGTATAATGCTTCATCCAGAAATTAATCGACCATAATGCCAACGGGAAATTCTTCTTTCGTTCAACAAGATGATTTTTCATTGATTCGGCAAAATTCTTAAACATTCCCTCGCCAACGAGTGCCGTAATATACTCCGGGCAATCATCTGCAGTAATGGTATAAAGTCCTGCAGCCGAGCCAATACATATACCGTGGAAAATCACAGAATTAACACCATACTCTTTGTGTAAATAGTCCGCCCAGGCAAGTGCATCCTTGCCCTCTTCAAAGCCCGTCGTATTGTAGATTCCGTCACTCTTACCGTGAGCTCTTGGGTCAAGCACTACAACGTTACAACCATTTTCGCTATACGGCTTCGCAAAAAAGTATCCGTATTTTCTGCTTTCGGTTCTGCCCGAAAGAACTATAACGGTTTTATCGTAACCCATATCATAAAACTCACCATACAGATTTATGCCGTTACGTATAATGTGTATATCTTTCTTGTATTGCTGGTGTGCCTTTCGCCACACCTCGCCTATTTCCATCATTTCCAAAATCTGCGGTGTAGGTATTTCCGGTTTTTCTCCGTTCCAATGCTCCGCCGATCTTTTTTTCAATGTTCTTGTGTACACAAAATATCCGGCAACAATAACAGTTATTAAATACCCTATTATATGGAGCGCTACAAGAACACCAATAATTATCGCAACTTTATAATCAATCATTTACTTCTTTCCTTTTGCTGATTCATCTAACTGTAATTTCAAAGAAACTACCTTTTCATACACCATATTATTCAATTCGGCAAGTACTTCCTTTGAAGGAAGGGTATCACCAATATAATCCGATAAATCAATAGGCTCACCTATTATAACGTGGGCACGTTTGAATAATCCGTAATTACCATCCGTTACAATCGGAATAATCGGTCTGCCTGATTTCAGAGCAATCATAAGGTATGTTGGTTTGAATTCTGCAATTTTACCATCGATATTATTATGACCTTCAGGAAAAATCTGCACCAGTTGGCCATCTTTTATAAGTCTTATACTACTATCAATAAAGCTAAGGCTTTTTGTTACTCGATTTGCCTGAACTCCGCCGAAAAACTTCATTCCGAAAACCAAAAACTTGTTTTTATAAGCAATTTCACCTGCTACAACGTTAAGCTTACGGGGAAGCAGCAAAAACATATTCTGAACAAAATCCCACACACCGTAATGGTTGGAAATTATTAATGCTCCGCCACGTATTTTTCTTGACTGAACACTTTTGTTTTCATAATAGACCTTTGTTTTGCTATATAACCACACAAAGGGATAGCCCGTTATAATAGCCAACCAACGGAATGCATCATATATCATAAGCTCAGTAAATCCTCCACTTTTCGAACGAAATCGTTCAAAGTATAATTAAAGCCCTCACCCTCTGCATCCAGGGATATTCCGAAATGATTTTCCACCCTGAAAACAAGAGTCATATAATCAAGGCTTGTGCCACCCAGGTCATTCATAAAATGCATATTGTCGCCTATTTCATCCTCGCTAATTGATAAAACCTCGGCAAAAAAACCTTTTATATCAGATTTCAACTGAGATGCGGTTGTATCCTCGGGTATATCTGCATAAGAAAGCTCCTTATATTTACCCAACTCACCACTCAGCATTTTTTTCTTCAGCTTGGCTCGGCTTATTTTAATATCCTTGCCGTCTATTAAAGAATCGAATGAATAATAAATCTCTTTAAAATTAAACACACCCGGATTTTGTGAACAGCTTTCATCAAGCTCCTTATCCAACTGCTTTTTCCCATCCTCGGAAAAGCCCTTCGGAAGCTGAAGCACAAGCACCAATCTCTCGTTTTTTTCATCACCCGTAATGCAAAAGCCATCAACCGACGGAAGCCTTAACGACTGCTCCAGAACGTAAGGATTATAATTTTCACCATTCTCATTAAGCACAAGGTCAGAGCTTCTGCCCGTAAGATAATACCTTCCGTCTTTACCCTTTTCGGTAAGGTCACCCGTATCAAACCAGATATCAGTTCCTGCCGAAACACCATCTGTTATAATTCTTTTACAAAGTGATTTACCCTTTATAAGTAAAACGCCCTTATCATCCGTTTTAAACTCTACTGACCTGAAAGGCAAGCCTATTGAAGGCTTTATTCTACTATCAGGCTTTTTAGAGAAATCAACTGCTGCTATGCCTACCTCGGTCATACCGTAGCCGTTAAAAAGCTGATAACCTAAGGCATTAATACATCTCATAGCAGAGGCATTTATAAAACTGCCTCCGCTTATACAAAACTGCACACTGTCACCGAACAATTTCCCGCGGATATCCTTAAATGCTTTTTTGGCAAAAGCTTTTCCTAACGGAAGTACGCTGCTTTGCAGCTTAAGTGAAGTTTCACAAGCTTTTTCAAACTTCTTTTTTGTTTTTCCATCAAGAAAAGAGATCTCTTTATTTATATTCTTTTCTATGCTATGCCAGAAAACGGGCACCGCAAAAATATGGGTAACCTTATGGTGCTTGACTGTTTCAAGCAATACACCCGGAACGAGTCTTTCCGGAAAAACAAGTGTTGCACCAAACAACGCAAACCACAGATGTGTGGCTTCCAGACCAAATATATGATAAAAAGGCAAAACCGAAAGAATCTTTATTCTGCCATCATAAACCTCTGCAAAGGAGGGATTTCTTTCAACAAGCTCATTACTGTTAAGAAGCTGTTCCGATATTTCTTCACCAGAATATATACAGATTTTAGATTTCAGTGACGTGCCGCTTGTAGAAAGTGCAATTTCATTACCGAATACACAGTCGCAGATTCCATCCTTGCCCGCCTCAAGCAAATCGTAATATTTTATAAAATCCAAACCGTAACGTGAATCATTGTTAAAGGTAACGGCATATCTTACACCCAGCACCTTGAAATCCGCCTCAATATTATTGTCGGGATGATTGGGATTTACAAGGTACGGCTTATTACCGCTTTTGAGAATTGCCCAGAAAAGCACAATCCACTCGACACAATTTTCACAACAAAGTGCTATGTACTCTTCCTTTGCATCAGTTTTCCTGAGAATACCCGATGCAACAGTCTCAACATACCCCTTAACCTCGCGGAACATACAACTGAAAATTCTATCCAAACCGGGCTTAGATGTTTCTGCAAAAACACCATCTCTGTCGAAAAGAACATTAAATATATCTGCAAATGTGCGGTTGCTTTTTTCAAGCACCTTGCAGCTATGTTTCATTTCTGCAACAACCTTTTGTTTCGTTGTTTTATACTGTGTGTTCATAATCTTTTCTTTCAGCCTCTGCTTCCTTACCGCATCATTCGAATGAAACCGTCATTTCGCAAGGCAGATTTTCAATAGGCACTGTATAAACTTCAACATAAAAACCCAAACCGCCTATTGCATCAACAATTTCTTCAACCTGACGTGTACACTCTTTAGAATAGAAAAAAGTAATAATCTCTTTGTCACGTTTTTTAAGTACATCTGCAACAAACTCAATAACAACATCATTCAACGAATTGCCTACGCTGATAATCTCTTTACCTGAAAAAGCATAATATTCATTTTCGGCTATCTTTGCACCGTAACGATTAAGCTGGTCACCCTTATGATGTGCAACCGAAACAACGTAAAGTCTGTTTATGGTTTCTGTTACAAGGTCTACTACTGATCTTACGTCATTTTCCGCAAAATCAACTATAGGAAGCGAAGCGTAGCATTCCGCTACCGACCGACTGTTTATAACAGTAACTTCTGCATTCTTATAAAGTTTTTTTGCCTGAATTGCCGTAAGCGTAGAATCGGCACTATTCGGGAAAACGATTATCTGCTTTGTTCCGATATGCTCGAAAGCATCAATATAATCCTTTGTTGTAGCACTATCTTTACAATAAACTACAACATCCGCACCCATATCGAGGAAAAGCTTCTGCATTATTCTGTCATAAGCAATGGCAACAACAGAAAATGCTCCGTCATTTTTGTTGGGTGAGCATAAAATATTTTTCACGGTTTCAGTATGCTGAACCGTCATATTTTCAACCTTAAGTGTTAGGAATTCACCATATCTATGGCAAAGCTGAAACACTCTTTCGGGAGACTTTGTATGTACGTGCACCCGCACCTTATCATCTTCAACCGTCAACGCAACAGAATCGCCCAATGCTTCAAGCTCCGTCAGGAAAGTACTCTTATCAAAATTCTCCCTGCCGTTAAGCAGCTGTACAAGAAGCTCTGTGCAATAACCGTATTCGAAGCGGCTGTTCCTATTAAATGCAGTGTAATCAACTGTTTCTGTAACGGGATGCTCATCCTCTATAACAAGCACCTCCCCATCAAGATATTTCTTGATACCCTCAAAGAAATACACTATACCTGCACCGCCACTATCCACAACCCCTGCTTCCTTGAGCGCAGGCAACAGCTCCGGTGTTTTATCCAAGGAAATTTTAGCTTCCTTAATAAAAACAGAGATAACCTCATCAATACTGCAGTTTTCAAAATCCGTAGATTTCACCGCATTTGTGGCATCTTTTATAACTGTAAGTATTGTACCCTCAACAGGCTTTGCAACCGATACCCATGCATATTCAACGCCACGCTCCAGGGCTTCAACAAAAAGCTTGGAATCCGCAAATTCAACGTCGAAAAACAACTCCGAAAAGCCTTTAAGGAATTGCGAAACTATTACACCCGAATTACCGCGTGCACCAAAAACAACCGAATTCGCAAAACGCCTTGAAAGGGAGGGCAAATCATCTGCCGCACCGTTTATTGAGCCTAAAGCGTTTTTAATTGTAATCGCCATATTTGTTCCCGTATCCCCATCAGGTACAGGAAAAACGTTAAGTCTGTTTATAACCTTACAATGCACATATAAGTTACGCATACCGTAATCAAGCATATCTCTATAGCATTGTCCGTTAATCTTATTTATCATACAAATCCTCGTTCATACTTGCCAATGAAAATTAAATAAACTTATTTTGAAGACTCAAGCACCTTATTCACAATTGCTTTTTCCTCTTCAAGACCATCTGATATGGTGTTTCCGAGATAATATACACCAACCATACCGGGTCCTACGTTGGCACCGCTGCCGGCAAAAACATCGCTTATAAAAATCTTCTTTACATTTATTGCTTTGCTTAACAAATCACGTAAAACGTTAGCGTATTCTTCCCTATTGCTGTGGCCTATTATTACGTACTGCTCCTCAGGATTCACAATTGTTTCTGCAACGTAGCTTGTGGTAACCTCTAAGGCCTTTTTCATGCCCTTAACCTTGGTAATAACCGATACGTAACCATCCTGCGAGCAATCCCCCATAGGTTTAACTCCTGCAAAACTGCCCATAATAGCCTTACCCATAGAAATTCTGCCTCGACGTGCAACAAACATAAGGTCATCTATAGGTCCCATCTGATGAACCTTGTATTTATTCTCTTCAAGCCAATCAATAATCTCCGTCATTGACTTGCCCTCTTTTTTCATAAGATGAGCATACATTACCAATAAGCCGTAGGCATTTGCCATTCTGAAGGAATCGAATGTATATATTTCACATTCGGGATATTCTTTTCTTACACGCTCTGCTGCGCCGCAAGCAACATTGTATGTAGAGCTTATACCCGAGGAAATGGACATGCTGAGAATATCATAGCCTTTTTCGGCATACTTCTTAAATTTAAGATAAAACTGCTCGGGACTCCATGGTGCAGAGCTTACCTCAATTTTTTTATTAGAAAGAATTTTGTAGTATTCCTCGCGAGAGATTTTGTTCCAATTCATTTCTGTTTCAAAATCTCTGCCGTCACTCATATGAACGTAACCGCGGGCATAATCCTCAACACCACAGAACGCCTGAATCTCAGGCGAAATATCACCTGATACATCTGATAGAATGATAAATTTTTTCATATATTTTCCCCTTTTTCACACCACAAAAAACGCTTTTATACTGAAATTTATGTATAACAATACATTTTATACTTAATCACAGTAAGTATATCATATAATAATACTAATAATCAACCATTTTTCGACAAAATACGATGCTGAATATCGGCGAAAAAATATTTACTACAACTATGCTTTATATCCGTTACAGGTATTGTATTTTCACAAAAAAATGATAAAATATTCAATATACTAAGGGAAAGAAGGCTTTTTATGATAACGAAGCAGCAATGGAAGAGTATAAGAGGCTCTTCCCCGCAACCCGATCAAATTATGATATCAATAAAAGGTGATGCCGCACACTCAATGGCTGTGCGCTGGCGTACCGACACCACAGTAAACAACGGTTTTGTCTCATTCCGCAAAAAAGGCAGTGACCACTGGCAAAAAGTTACCGCCGACAAAATAACCTTCGAAACCGATATGGATACAAGCAATTTCTTTTTTGCTCACCTTACAGGTTTGGAAGCTGATACATACTATGACTACACCTGCGGTAATGATGATATAAGAAGCGACTCTTACACCTTCAAAACTGCCGCCGACAATCTTACAAAATTCTCTTTTTTGTGCATTTCAGACGTCCAGGCAGGTGATGCAGAGCCTCCCGCAGATTATTCCTCCCTTAACGATGTGCTGAAAACAATTCTCAGGGAGCATCCCGAATGCGACTTTATACTTACCGCAGGCGATAACACAAACTGCGGTCAGACCGATATACAATGGACAGGTCTTTTTGAGGGGCTTAAAGGAATCATGGAATCAACTCCCATTATGTTTTGTATGGGTAACCACGATGATATGGGCTTTTCAAGCTACTTCACCAAAGAGGATAAATATTACTCCGAGCATGCCACATATTTTACAAATCAACTCTGGGGCTGTTATGAGCATAACGGTCCTAAGGATTGGATTGTTGCAAATCACGCCTTCGATTACGGAAACGCTCACTTCTGTCTTACGGGCACAAGTGGTTATGAGGAAATGAATCAATGGCTTGTTGAACAAGCCGAATCATCCGAAAAAACATGGAAATTTGCTGTACATCACTTTCCTGTATGCTATTCCTCACCATCACTTGAATGTGATGACACCTACCCTGCTATGCGTGATGGTATGAATAAATACGATATCGTTTTTTCAGGTCACGAGCATAGCTTCGCGCGTTCATACCCCCGAAGAGGAGAAGGTCTTTTCGACAAGCCCTCTCAGGGTACCATTCACTACAATTTAGCTTCGAGCAACCGCAACCCACCGGGAGCCAGAGTTGTCCCCAAGGTATGGAATGCAAAAACCTACTGCCATGAAGAGCAGCTTTCAATGTTTTCTATTGTCGATATCGATGGTGATAAATGCACTCTTACTGCCTATGTTGAAGATGGCAGAACTGTCGACAAATGTATAATCGACAAAGAGGCTGACACCATATTCCCTCCCGACCCCGCACCCGTATATGACAGAACACGCCTTAAATACAAGGGCTACGATGCAGGTATGTGTATACTGGAAACACTTCCTCAAAAAATTGACGGCTTTATGTACGTGCCTATCGGTCAGGTTATCAGTTTCATCGGCGGTGATGTTACACGAACAAAAGGCAAAATACGTGTTGATATTTATGGCAGATTCTCAGAATTCACAGAAGGCTCAAAAACAGTTGCTACCGATTCGGGGGAATATGAAATGGAAGCACCTTGTTTAAGACTTAACTGCGGTCAGCTTTATGCACCGATGCACGGTTTCTGCAAAAACTTAAGAATGCAGCCATATTATTTTGAGCATAACAACTTCATTGATATTGCATCCAACACTCAGGCAATACCTATACCACACCAACCGTAATTAATAACTTACTTTACAATCCCGAAGGAGGAGCTATATGAAAACTTCATCACAGACAGAATATATTTCCGCACGATGCGACGATTTTGTTGCAGTAAAAATGGTGTGCGAGGCAGGCTTTGACGCCATAGATTATTCTATGTTTACAATGACCGATGATGATAACATACTCAACACACCTGAATATAAAGAGCATGTTTTGAAACTCAAAGAGCTTGCAGAAAGCTACGGAAAACACTTTAACCAAGCACACGCACCATTTCCTACAATGATTGAGGGCAACGAGGAATATAACACAAAAATGCGTGACAGAGTAAAACGTGCTATCGAAATCGCAGGTATTCTGGGCGTAGAAAACATAGTTGTACATCCCGTTTATTTTAAAGAAAACAAAATTCAAAAGAATGTAGAAATGTATCTTTCCTTCCTGGATGATGCAAAAAAGGCCGGGGTAAAAATCGCATTGGAAAATATGTTCGGCAAAACGCTCCCCGAAACGGGTAAAAAGCAACCGAATATATGTAGCATTCCCGACGAATTTCGTGATTTATATGACCTTTTACCCTCCGAGCATTTTTCCTGTTGTGTTGATTTAGGTCACTGTGCACTTGTTGATGTCACTCCTTATGATATGATCAAAACATTAGGCAGCAGAGTAGCTTGTCTGCACGTTCACGATAACGACACCTTTGATGACTGGCACTTTCCTCCTTTTACACTTGACCTTGACTGGAATTCCATCACAAAGGCTCTTGCAGAGGTTGACTATCAGGGCTACATAACCCTTGAAAGTGACAATATTCTTGCAGATATTCCCACCGAGCTCTATCCGCAGATGCTCAATTATATGTACAGTGCCGCAAAGCTTGTGGCAGATATGGTTGAAAAGCACAAAGCGGAGTTGAAAAACTAATATACATACATCAAAAACGGCACTGTGCAAAACACAATGCCGTTTTTAATTTTTTTCTATATCCAACTTATGCACGTTATCAATATGATATGTGTTATCTTCCGTATCGGTAATGGTACGTAATACGGGGTCAATTTTCTTAAGATAACAGGACACCTCCGTATAACATCCTCCGCTTTTTTTAATATCGGGTATAAAATATGTTATTTTAGCCCTCGGTTTCAGAACTATGTTATCCATAACATAATTAAGCGAAGCATTAAGCTCTTCGATTTCATCATCGTTAAGCTCCGCTTTTTTATCCGTAAGTCTTGCTGTTTCGTCAACCATATCCTCATACCCTGTAAGTGCCGCAAAGGAGCTGAATTGTGCAGCTCTGTCCCCTTGGGACATTCTGTGGCGGTTTTTTGAAATATGGTGTGGTAAATCTATAATATCCTTATATTCATCCATTACGCTTTATGTCCACCTACCTGAGCATTACGCTCTATTGTTGTTGCACCGTCCTGAAGATTCATACCCTTCAGAATTGCGTTTTTACCGAATTTATTTTTTATTTTTATCATCGCCTTCTGCATACTTTTTTCTTTATCACGATTCATTTGCTGTTCACGCTCGTTTTCCAAAAGCGTTTCATAACTTGTAAACAAATCAAGCTGCTGTGCCTCTTGCTCGGGAATATCCTTTTCACTTATAATGTGATTTGCACAAATATTGATACGCCTTACAAGAAGCTCAGGGTTAACAATTCTGTCGAAAAGTTCCGTTGTAACCGCCATAATCTCTTTAGTAGATGAGGTGTAACCCGATAGATTTCCTGTTCCGTGAGCGTGTTTGGGTATTTTTCTGCCGTAGTGGTCAGTTGTTATTTCACCCTTATACTTTTCAAGAAGATTTTTATCAAAAAGATTCTCAACATCGTAGCCGATGGTTATAACAATCTGATCGGTAACAAACCCTTTTTCCACAAGATCAAGCACAAGAAGCTCCATCATTTCCTTCACTATGATACGTGCCTTTTCCCAGGTGTACGGGCAGGTAAGCACTTGCCCCGAGCTAAGACTGTTAGACATAGGTCTGTACGCCTTTATATCCTCAATTGTGCAGTTTTCCCATCCCCACGCGTGGTCTATAAGAAGCTCTGCATTCACACCAAAAAGCTTATAAAGTAATTTCTCGTTATAAAAAGAATTTTCATTACCTGCAGAGCAACGTGCAACGTCACCCATAGTATACATACCATTGGCTTCCAGCTTTTTTGCATAGCCTCTTCCCACACGCCAAAAATCAGTCAAAGGGCGGTGATTCCACAAAAGCTCCCTGTAGGTCCTTTCGTTAAGCCTTGCTATTCGTACTCCGTTTTCATCTGCAGGCATACGCTTTGCCACTATATCCATTGCCACCTTGCAAAGATAAAGATTTGTGCCTATACCTGCTGTTGCGGTAATGCCCGTATTTTCCAAAACGTCAAGTATCATTTTCCGCAAAAGCTCCTCCGCCGATAAACCGTAGCGTTTAAGATAATGTGTTGCATCAATAAAAACCTCATCCACCGAATACACGTGTATATCCTCGGGTGCAACGTATTTAAGATAAATATCGTAAACACGTGTGCTGTATTCCATATAAAGTGCCATACGGGGCGGTGCTACGATATACGAAACCTTAAGCGACGGGTCACCTCTCAGCTCCGCATCAAGATAGGATTCACCGCTGAATTGCCTGTTCTTCAGTCGCATACGACGACCCATATTGACCTCTTTAATTATCTGCGATGCCTCAAAAAGCCTGGGTCTTCCGGGCACACCATACGCCTTAAGTGACGGTGATACCGCAAGACAAATTGTTTTTTCGGTGCGTGACGGGTCCGCAACAAGCAAATTGGTTGATAAAGGGTCAAGCCCCCTTTCAACACATTCCACCGAAGCATAAAAGGATTTTAAATCTATGGCAAAATACGTTCGTTCCACATCCGCACCTCCTTTAAATTTTCAGTCCTTCGGCTCATTTATTATATCAAAAGAACAACTCAAAATACAATGTACCAAACCACCAAAAAGAACATTTGTTCGGTGTGCAAAATATATAAAAACTAAACATAATGTGACCATTTGACTCCCTTGATTGTATTACTTGTGAAAGGAGTGATTATTGTGAATTTTGAAGATACCTATCAGCGATACGGGGAAATGCTTTATCGCATTGCCTTTGTTTATACAGGAAGTCCCCATAATGCGGAGGATATCCTGCAAGAGGTTTTCATATCACTTATGAATAACAAAAAAGAATTCAAAAGTGAGGAGCATAAAAAAGCCTGGCTTATTAGGGTAACTCACAACAAATGCATCAATATGCTGAAATCTGCGGATAGCAAGGCGATTTGTACAGATGAATTGAACCTTGGTGATGACAATAGCCCCGAGGCAAAAATAGACGTTATAAGGCAAATTTCCGCCCTACCCGTAAAATACAAAGCAGTAATCATCCTTTACTATTACAACGATTATTCTGTAAATGAAATTGCAAAAGCACTGAAAATTTCTAAATCGGCAGTCAAGATGCGGTTATCACGAGGCAGAGAATTGTTAAAAATACAATTGGAGGAATACAGTAATGAATAAAAACGATATCAAAAAAAGCATAGACTCTATTAACCCCGACCCTCACTTAAAAACAAGACTCAAAGCCAAAACAACCACGAAGACCTTACACGGTAATTATAAAAAGCTTATCCTCACCACATCGGCCATATGCTGTGTTTTGGTAGCTCTCGGTGCAGGAATAGCATTATCCGTTAACGAAAAAACTGACAGTGACCATCTTGCAGAGCTTTCCACAAACCACGCCTCTGACAGTGAATTCAGGCAGAATGCCGATGACTACGTGCCCGAATCCACCGAAAGAGTTACCCTTTCACCCGAGGAGTTGGAAAAAGAGCTTGATATGAGCCGTAAAATCCAGGTACATCCCGAAAACAATCAGGTTGCCGTATCTGTCCCCTTTTCCTCAGAGGTAAATTCCGACAAAAAGCTTATTGTAAACGGAAAAGATATTTCCATGGGCAATTATTTTGAATTCTACAAAATCAAAAATTATGTTGAAATACCCTTTATGCCCGTTCTTAAGGAAATTGCAGATGCGGAAATTATATGGAGCAGTGACACAACCGCAAAGGTAATTATTAACGGCACACGCTATAATCTTGATATAGATAACCGTTGTGTGCTTACCGAGGAGGGTAAAACAGAAAACCTTTTCACGCCATCACCCGACATAGGTGACGCACCGGTTTACAGATTTGTTGACGATCAATTTATTCTTGATGACACCACTTTTTCGGGAATAATAAATGCCTTGGGCTATTCTGTAATAATCGACTACGATGCAGAAGTTATCACAATTGTATAAGCATCTGTTCCTTTAAGCGTCAAGCTTATCTAATTGTTATGTGAAAATAAACAAAAAAGACGTCGTATTTTTTCTGTTGCGGACAGTTCTTGTATATTGATTTTGGTATTATTTTTTATTATCATATATTCATAAGCAACAGAAAGGACGGTTGTATTATGAAAATTACTTTTATGGGTGCAGGCAGCACCGTTTTTGCAAGAAATGTTTTGGGTGACTGTATGTGCTCACCTGCTTTACGCGACAGCACTTTTGCCCTTTATGACATAGATGGTGAACGTCTTAAAGAAAGTCACACAATACTTGAAGCTATGCGCAAAGCCAAAGGTGGCTACGGCAAAATTGAGTGTTATTTAGGTGTAGAAAACCGCAAAGATGCTTTACGCGGTGCTACTTTTGTAGTAGATGCTATTCAGGTTGGTCTTTATGACCCCTGTACAATCATCGACTTTGAAGTACCAAAGAAATATGGTCTTCGTCAGACAATCGGTGATACATTGGGTATCGGTGGCATTATGCGTGCGCTTCGCACCATTCCCGTACTTGAGGATTTTGCTCGTGATATGGAAGAGGTTTGTCCCGACGCACTTTTCCTTAACTACACAAACCCAATGGCAATGCTTTCAGGCTATATGCAGCGTTACACCGGTGTTAACACAATCGGTCTTTGCCACAGTGTTCAGAGTTGTTCAAAGGACTTATTCGAGCAGCTTGGTATGCAGGATAAGTTAGAGGGCAGAAAAGAGCTTATTGCAGGTATTAACCATATGGCATGGCTTCTTGAAATCAAGGATAAAAACGGTGTTGACCTTTACCCTGAAATCAAAGCAAGAATTGATGAGAAGCTTGCTGACCCCGATTTCACAAACAAGGTACGCTTCGATTACATCAAAAACTTCGGCTACTATTGTACAGAATCAAGTGAACATAACGCAGAATACAATATGTTCTACATCAAGAGCAAATACCCCGAATTAATTGAAAAATACAACATTCCTCTTGATGAATATCCTCGTCGTTGTGTCAACCAGATAAGCAAATGGAAAGCAGAATATGCTGAAATGCTGGAAAAAGGCGTTAAGGAACACAACCGTTCTGAAGAGTATGCTTCACATATTATGGAATCAATCGTTACAGGTGCACCCTACGAAATTGGCGGTAACGTGCTTAACTCAAATCACCTTATTACAAACTTACCTGCTGAGGCTTGTGTTGAGGTACCCTGCCTTGTTAACGGAAATGGAGTTCGCCCCTGCTATGTTGGTGCATTGCCCGTACAATGTGCAGCAATGAATATGACAAATATCAACGTTCAGCTTCTCACAATTGAAGCTGCACACACAAAGAAGCTTGAGCATATTTATCAGGCAGCAATGCTTGACCCACACACAGGCAGTGAGCTTGATATTGACACTATCAAAAAGATGGTTGACGACCTTATTGCAACTCACGGTGATTATTTACCCAAATACCACTGATAAAAACTCATTTTCATTTTTAAAAACTATAAAGTGAGGGTTTTATATGAACAAAACTAAAAAGATAATTTTAGGCGTTGTAGCAGTACTTGTTGCACTTGTTATTTTCCTTGTTTCTTCAGTTATCGGCACTAAAAATCAGCTTGCAGTAATGCAGGAAAATATTGAAAGTGCTTCTGCCGATGTTGACACTTATCTTCAGCGCAGAGCAGATCTTATACCCAATGTGGTTGCAACTGTAAAAAGCTTTGCAGCCCACGAAACAGAGGTTTATGATAACATTGCAAAAGCAAGACAAAAGCTTGTAGATGCTCAGACTATTGAAGAAAAAGCTAATGCCGACAGTGAGCTTTCTTCTGCTCTTCAGGGTCTTAATGTTATAGTAGAAGCATATCCCGAGCTCAAATCCGATGCAGCTTATGTTTCTCTTATGGATGAATTAGAGGGTAGCGAAAATCGTATTGCAACCGCCCGTAAGGATTATAACGATGCAGTTAAGGATTACAACTCAAAAACCATTAAATTCCCCACAAGTGTTATAGCAAATATGTTCGGCTATGAAAAAGCCGCTTATTTTGAAGCAACAGAGGGCTCGGAAAAAGCTCCTGATGTTGGCGAGTTATTGGGTGAATAACGATGAAAACACGCAGTAAAAAAAGAGTTGTAAAGTTTTTATCCATTCTGTGTATTATTGCATTATGTTCTGTATTAATGGGTGCAGCACCCGACCATATAGCTGATTTCTACGTAAACGATTATGCAGATATTTTATCCACCGAAGCAGAAGAAAAGATTGTTGCAATAGGCGATGACCTTTGCGATGAAACAAAGGCTCAGGTGGTAGTACTAACTGTAGAAAGCCTTGAAGGACAAGATATTTCGGAATATTCTGTCGAAACATTCAGGGCTTGGGGTATCGGTGATGAAGCAGAAGACAATGGTGTGCTCATAGTTTTCAGCCTTAATGACAGAGAAATGTGGGTAACCGTTGGCTATGGTCTTGAGGGTACTCTTACAGATGCCCGTGTAGGCTATATACGCGACAAATTTGCTATGCCCTATTACAAAGAAAATCAGTTTGAAACAGGTACTGTTGAATTATATAGTGCTATTGTAAACTATATCAGAACTGAAGAATACGGTCTTGAGCCGTTGACGGGTTACGAAACTATGGATATAGATGCAGAATCAGACAGTTTGCTTGATCTTGTGGCTCCGTTATTCGTTTTTTTACCCGTAATAGCAA
The DNA here is from genome assembly GCA_045647125.1 of Acutalibacteraceae bacterium. GTDB lineage: Bacteria > Bacillota > Clostridia > Oscillospirales > Acutalibacteraceae > DTU089. Next base: position 21,503 of record JAZRLZ010000020.1, read on the forward strand.
TAGGCCTCCACTCTGTCTTTTCCAAAATCAAATATAATTATCTTTTAAGATATGACCAGAAGCATGGTACACATCGTGCTTTTGACTACCGCAAAAAGCTTAGAAAATATTGCAAGGCTATGCAAAACACCGACGCTAACACTACCCGCAGACATTATCGCTCCGGTGGATTCTATTTCGGTGGCGGTGGTGGATACCGCGGTGGCGGAGGCGGCTTCGGCGGTGGTGGCGGAAGCACCGGTGGTGGTGGCGCAGGCGGTAGTTTCTGATAATTCGCCATCATATTTAACCGACAAAATATATTCGATTACAATTCAACAACATACTTTACAAAAAATCGGAGATGCTAAAAAGGAGTGTAATTCAGGGATTCAAAGCTATTAAATTCCTGATTCACTTATTAAAAGTAACTCCGATTTTAATTTTCTCTTGTTTTTATCATTCAAATATGCGATAATATTGACCTATTTGAGAAAAGTGAGGTTTATATATGTCCGAAAACAGAAGTTCTTTTTCAAGTAAAATAGGTTTTGTACTTGCTACCGCAGGCTCTGCCGTAGGTCTTGGTAATATCTGGCGTTTCCCCTATCTTGCGGCACAGTACGGCGGCGGTATATTTTTACTTGTTTATCTTATACTTGCAGTTACCTTTGGCTTTGCTCTTATGTGTGCCGAAATTGCCATAGGCAGAAAAACGGGTGTAAGTGCCATTGGTGCATACAAAAAGCTAAACAAAAAATTCAGTTTCTTAGGTATTATTGCTTCTTCCGTACCGATTATTATTTTGCCCTATTATTCCGTAATTGGCGGTTGGATAATAAAGTATCTTGCTGTATTTGCTACAGGCGGTATGGAGCAAGCCGCAACACACGGTTTTTTCGGCAATTTCATTTCACATAATACTTCACCTATAGGCTGGTTCCTTTTATACCTTGCACTTACTGCTATAGTTGTTTTATTGGGTGTTGAAAAAGGTATTGAAAAAGTCAGCAAAGTTATGATGCCTATACTTATTGTTTTAACGGTATTCATTGCAATCTACAGCTTATTTATGCCCGGTGCCATTGACGGTCTTATTTATTATATTAAACCCAATTTCAGTGACTTCTCTGTAAAAACAGTTCTTGCGGCTATGGGTCAGCTTTTCTACTCAATGTCACTTGCTATGGGTATTATGATTACTTACGGCTCATATATGCAAAAGGACGTTAATCTTGAAAAATCCGTAAGACAAATCGAATTATTTGATACAGGCATTGCATTTTTTGCCGGTCTTATGATTATACCTGCCGTGTTTGCTTTTTCCGGCGGTAACAAGGAAGCTCTTTCAGCAGGTCCCGGACTTATGTTCGAAACATTACCCAAGGTTTTCAACAGTATGCCTGCAGGCGGTGTTATAGGCACAGTATTCTTCTTACTTGTTCTTTTCGCCGCACTCACCTCTTCAATATCACTTATGGAAACAGTTGTTTCCATATTTATGGATAAATTCAAATGGAAACGCGGTGCAACCTGCTTATTTGTATTCGTAATCAGCATTGCTCTCGGTCTTCCCTCATGCCTCGGCTACGGTCTTTTGGAAAGCATCAAAATTTTCGGTATGCAATTCCTTGACTTCTTCGATTTCATCAGTAACAGCATCATTATGCCTGTTGTTGCATTCCTCACCTGCATACTTGTGGGCTACATTGCAAAACCAAAGGCTCTTATCGAAGAAATCGAGCTTGGCGGTCAATTCAAAAGCAAAAAATTATTTGTTGTGGTAATTAAATTTATTGCACCGGTGCTTATTATTCTTATTCTTTTAACATCTGTGCTTGGTGCATTAGGCATCTTTTCCATCTGATTATTAAGGGAATGGTTACAACACCATTCCCTTTTTTACATTTGACACTAAAAAATATTGATGATATAATCTCTTCAACTTAATCGGGGTGATTTTATGAAAAAAGCCGTTATTTTTTTATTGTGCTTTACATTTATTTTTTCAATAACCGGATGTTCAAATACTGAAGAAAGCACACTGACCGACTCAACGGAAGCGGTAACAACTCAGGAGTCAACTACAGAAAAGGAAGTAATTTCCATTGATACAAAAACTCTTTATGATGAATATTTAAAAATCATAAAGGAATATGAAAGCACCTACGGCACAATAACCGTTGAGCGTAAAGCGGAAGCCACAAATGATGCTTTAGGCGGTGTTTCATACTATACTCTTATTGATTTTAACGCCGACGGCACAGAGGAGCTTCTGATTGTTTTTGATAACAACACCACAGAAAACGACCTTAACGGTGCATTAAGCTGTAACATTCACGCCTTTACGGGTGAAAAAACGGAATTAGTTTATGCCGAAGAGCTTGAAACAGACGAAACAAAAAAGCTTGCAGGTAACGTTTTGTGGTTAGCACATGAAGGTGAAAAGGTACATTTCGTAAAGCATATAACCACAAAGAAAGGCAAATCAACCTTTGCAGGCTACAAATTCCTTGAATTTAACGGTAAAGAATTCGTAGACTATTTCGAAACCCTTTGTGAAAACGGAAAAGAGAAGCCCCGCTACTATATTAATTCCGAAATGGTTTCTCAGGATGAATTCATAGCAAAAAACCGTTCCGTAAAAAGGTATTACACAAGCTTCAATTCAGTACGTCTTAATGCCCATACGGAGCAGAACAAATTCACTTTCGAGGTGCTTCAATCCGGCAAGATTTACACTCCGCCAACAACCATCGAAGAATAAATCTTATTTAAAAAGCGTTGTGTCTTTGACACAACGCTTTCTCTTATAATTATTATACCACGTCGAAAATGTTACTTGCACCTGTATAAAGGTTTGCAATAAGTGTTTTTTCCTCTCCGTTTTCCTTAAATACGATTTTTACGTCGGTATCGTTGGTAAATTCGGCACTTATTACGTCGTAATCCTTTTCTGTAAAGAAATTTTTGATATAACCTACTGTTTCATCATTATATTCGCCCATATCGTCGGAAACGAAAAGAACGTTACCGCAAACTGCGTTGATTTTACCTAAAAGGAGCTTCTGCTCTTTGGTAAATTTAAGGTTATGATCTCTGAGGAAAAGCACGTCAGGGTCATTACAGAATGCTCTGCCGTCAAGATGTCTGCGGAAAATTGAGTTAATCATTGAGTTCTGTGTTGAGGGAATTTCGTTATTGATTTTAAGCTTGTTAACTATATCACCAACGAAGACCTTATTAGCATCGCATCCGATACGGCAAGCATCGAAAATACCCATACAAGCACCGAGCGGTACACCGCAACCGAGGATAAGCTTATCACCGCAGGCTTCTCTGAGAAGGTCGATACCGTCGCACATAATCTCACCACGTGTTCTGCCTCCGCGGGGGCTGTAGCACTGGCAGAAAAGGAAGTCAAGCTTAACCATATCGAAGCCCCAATCGTTAAGGATAACGTCGAAGAAATGCTTGATATAGTTACGTGCTCCGTCATTATAGATATCGAGAGCATAAGCACCGCCCCAGCCGATGTGACCGATAACACGTTTACCCTTTTCATTTTTAATCATCCATTCGGGATGCTCTTTTGAAACCTTTGAATTAAACTGTGCACAGAAGGGTGCAAGCCAGATACCTGCCATATAGCCCTTTTCGTGAATCATATCAGCAAGGTATTTCATACCGTTGGGGAATTTTTTAGGGTCAATGCTGAGCCAGTCACCCGTTGCTGTCTGGTAGCCGTCATCTATCTGGAAAATATTTGTGCAATCCTTTGCCTTTTCATCCATACCCTGAAGGTCACGCACGCAGATATCCTCCGTAACCTTTGAGAAGTAGTTGTACCAAGAAGTATAACCTGCAAGGTGCTTGATTTTCGGCTCCTTAACACCTACAAAATCGAAGAAATATTTATCAAAGGCAGTCTCATAATCCTCTTTGATTATTGCAATATCAAAAACCTCATAGCTTTCACCACGCTTAAGATCAAGACCTTCAATATCCTTTTTAAGAATGAATTTACCTGCATTCATATCTGCAATGAATATGGTAAAGCCCTTACGCTCAGTCTGTGAACCGTAAAGTGTAATTGCATTACTGCCTTTTTTTCTGAAATATGTGTAGGTGTAAGAATGGAAAACACCTTTTTTTCCGTATTCTGCAAAGGAATAGTCACTCATAATACCTGCACAGAATTCGGGGAATCCGCCGATGACTCTGCCCAAGCCTATCATATCTCTGTGTGTGCTGTTTTTATCATACTCTCTTGTAGTTGACCATGACTGATAACCGTTAACAAACATCAGGTCATCATCATAATATTCAACGTCAGACTCGACTTCAAGAGCCATCATTGTAAGGTCACATTTAGCAGTAAGTACACCCTTAACAGAGTCCTCTGTTTCCTTTAATTCAAAAGTGAATGCTCTTCCGTCAAACTCATTCTGTTGAATATTGGCCTTACCGATTTTAACCTTGGATCTGATCACATCAAACATATCAATTACTCCTTATTAACTTCTTCAATAAATTTTAAGAATTGTTCCTTACCCTGCGGTGTTCTGTCATACACACCACATTGTCCGAGTATATCGGCAAAAACCTTACCGATTTCCGCTTTAAGAATCTCCTCACAATTATCCGCAGTAATTGTATTTTCACTCTTAATCTGTTCAACCCATTCATAGTGCTTTGCTATACGCTCATCAGCGGTAATGTCTGCACCTGAAATGATAGCATCCTTCAAAAGAGCAATTTCAGTTTTAAGCCTTGACGGTAAAACTGCAAGTCCCATAACCTCAATAAGACCGATATTCTCTTTTTTAATATGGTGGTGCTGAGGATGTGGATGATAAACACCATCAGGATATTCATCGGTAGTTATATTGTTACGCAACACAAGGTCAAGCTGGAATTTTCCGTCACAAAAACGTGCAATCGGTGTAATTGTGTTATGCGGAACATCATCGGTATATGCATATATAAATGCTTCTTCATCTGTATAATTACGCCACTTTGCAAGAATTTTTCCTGCAAGGGTACATATTTCGTCTGTATCATCACCGATAAGGCGGATTACTGACATAGGCCACTTAACAATACCGCCGCTTACTCCGTCAAAGCCCTTGAATGTAAGAGGTGTTTCAACCTCTGCCTTTGCCATTGCGAATGTGTAGTTACCGCCCTGGAAATGGTCATGAGTAAGCACAGAGCCACCTACGATAGGCAAATCTGCATTTGAGCCTACAAAATAGTGGGGGAATTTTTTAACAACCGCAAACAATCTGCGGAAGCCCTTTTCACTGATTTTCATAGGCTGATGAACACTGTCAAAAACTATACAATGTTCATTATAATAAACGTATGGTGAATATTGCAAGCACCATTTCTCGCCCTCAAGCTCAATGGGAATAACTCTGTGATTCTGCCTTGCAGGGTGGTTTACTCTACCGGCATAGCCTTCGTTTTCAGGACAAAGCATACATAAGGGATATGAGCTTTGCTTCATTTTAAGAGCTGCTGCAATAGCCTTAGGGTCCTTTTCCGGCTTTGAAAGGTTAATTGTAATATCAATATCACCATATTCTGTTCCGGTCACCCATTTAAGGTCGTTTTTAATTCTGTATTCTCTGATATAATCAGATTTACGTGCAAGATGGTAGTAATATTCCGTTGCTTTTTCGGGACTTTGTTTATAAAGCTCCGAAAATCTTCCTATAACCTGCGATGGTCTCGGAGTAAGCACACCCATAAGCTTTGTATCGAACAAATCTCGGAATACTACCGAATTTTCACAAATACCTCTTTCACAAGCATCATCAAGAAGAACCTTAAGTATTTCTTCAAGTTCAAAATTGTCACAAGCAGAAGAACCGTCATCAATCCCATCAAGTTGCATAACCTCAAGCACTCTGTTTATTGCCCATACACTGTCAGACTCCTCCAGAAGGCCTTGTGTTATGCCATATTTCACAAGAGATTTTACTGCATCACTTACTGTCATTTGAACACCTCCACATTTTCTCTTTCTAAAGCTGTATATCCGGCTTCATATTATAATTATTTTTTCAATTTTTTCTGAGCCTGTTTTGACTCTTTATCAAAACGTCTTTCTTCATCAAGTCTTTCTTGTTCAAGACGTTCCTGTTCAATACGTTCATTACGCTTTTTAACTACATCATCATAATCAGCAGTTATTTCATCAATATTTTTATATCCGTTATAAAGCTCAAGCGTACGTAATGCAGAAAGATAAGGAGCCGCAACATTGCCGTAAAGATCTCTCTTCTTACTTGCTACCCTCATTGCCTTACGACGAAGCTTTGCTTGTTCCTTTGTTTCGTCGGGCATATTATAGGCTGCTTCATATTCCTCTTCATCAAAAACAACGATTCCGTCAGGAAAATATTTTTTTGCAAGCTTTTCTGATTTAACAAGAGCTCGTGCATTACGTATTTCCTGCTTACGCCATGTTTTTTCTTCCTTAATATTTGTTATTGGCAATGCATTTGCCATTTTTTGTGCAACATCTGCATCTTCGAAAAATCTTTGAGGACCTTTTTCAACAATAAATCTGCAAAGCTCTATCTGTTTTTTACCAAAATCATTGTCAAATCTGTTAAGCTCGTGCATAACAAAGTTTGCAATTTCAATTTCTTCATTATGCTCCTCTGCCTGTTTAACACGTGCCTTAGCTTCCTTAATAGCTTTAGCACGTAATTCTTTTTGCTCCGCAGTAGCCTTCGGCAAGGCTTTTGCTTCGTCAACGATACTCTTTTTGGTTTCATCTTTTTCAAGATTGAAATACTTTTTAGCCTTAAGCACCGCCTCACAGCCCTCAATGTACGAGCTGTCACTTTGTTTACCGCTTTTTGCGTCCTCAACAATTGTACGAAGCCTTATAACTCGAATCATAGATTTTTGTCCCGTTTCGGTTATATCATACAAAAGCCAGGGTAAAACGTCTACTGCTGCACCGACAATAGATATCAGAAGCAGTGTATCCATAAGAGAATACAAAACACAGTTCGGATTTTTCTTTTGTTGTGTTAATGGCTTAGTTTCATCATAATCCAGATATACATCAAGCACCGAGTGATCTGTGCCGTCATAACCCTTTTTCTTATAAACCCAGGGTATGAAAAGGCCTGTTACCGCATTTATAGCACCCCCGGCGTATGATGAAATAAAGCCGAAAGCACCATCTATACGCTCACCTATAAGATATTGCTGATTATCACGCATATCCGATTCAATTGCAGAGTCGATAACATTATATGTATCTACAAATCGATCGATTGTATAAACAATAAACAAACCTATACCGGCAAATCTGCTCTTATAAAACAAGAAATACGATGCGATAAGGAATACTTGTGCAATATTCTTGAACACCTTAATTTTCTTCTTACCGAATTTTTTGATGATGTAAGGTGAGAAAACCATTCCCCAGAAGTTCGCATTATATGAAATGGTATTAAGTATTCCGTATGTGGTACTACGCATAATATGGGCACGATAAACCATCCAATCCCAGATATTACCCTTTGCACCTTCAAGGAAGTCATTCCAACCGTCTGCACTTTTAATCCAGAATATTTTATTACCTGCAACAGCCCTTAGTGAGCTTGAAAAACTAATTTTTGTAATTCTGCTCTTAGGAAGAACAAGTCTTTCTTCTGTACCAAAATAGGCAACAATAACAAAAACCATCAAAAATGCCATAGGTGTATATGCACCACGATAGTATGCCATAGTATACTTTTGGTCATTATCGGTTAACACATCAACCATCAACGGATAATAAATATTGTTAATACTGTATCCAAGAGAGTAAATAATGCTGGTGATAGCCATTATTTTTGTTCTCTCCTGCGTGTTTGGTGTCATAACATGCACCATATTTGTTACACCGGTCCTAACCCAGGTCTGAACATAGCCCTGAATCTGTCCTATAAAGAACAACATAGCTATCATCAGGTACTGTGCATATGGCAAACCCGAATCCCTTACCTCTTCATAAGGTAACCACAAGGAAATGAGGGTCAACACCATAGCAGGAATACAAAACTTGATATAAACTCGGTATTTACCATCCTTACTCCGCAGATTATCAATAATCCATGCGTTAAGCGGTGTAAGTACATAACCAATTGCCTGACACACATAGTTCATAACAAGAAGCTGATTATTGTTCATACCAAGAGTCATACCCGTAAACTGGTTACCGACACCGAAGCCGATAGTCCAGCTTATTGCCATATATAAAGCCATCCAACCAACAGAAAGCATTATGACTTCTTTGTAGGGTACATACTCACCCGGCCGTGGCTGTTTCCAATACAGCTTCACCTCGGCAAGTATATCCTTGCCTTGGTCTATAAGTTTTTTTACAGATCCCAAAAACTACACCCGTTTCTTTATCATACTTTAAAAATCGGCTTATCCACAAGCTTTACGGATTTTTTCTTCGTACCTTCAAGCTCAAGTATAACGATATTGTTTTCATCCTTTAAAAACGCACCCGGCAAATACAACGTATGCTGAGGTCCGCGTTTAAGGTATCTGCCGAGATTAAAGCCATTAACGTAAACAATTGCATTAGTAAAACCACGCATATCAATAAACGTATCCAGCTTTTCCTCAGCATTAAATTCTGCTTTCATAAAACACGGATAATCAGTATGAGTCTTTTTGTAATTGATGGCAGGTGCTTCTGCTAATTCCATACAATAAACATCCCAATCAACAATAAACTGACCACCCAGATAAAATTCCTCTACGCCCTTCCTGTCATAAATTCTTCTTGCATAGTTAACTCTTCCCAAAGCCTGAACAAGCACATCAACCTTAATTTCCCCGTTAAACGCCTTTACGGGTACACTGAAGCTTTCTTCATAAAGAGCCGCACCCTTAAGCTTTGTTCTGTCATAGATATGCTTAAGCTCACCATTAATGTAGACATACGCAATATCGTGAACACCAAAGCCTTTAAGCTCAGTATCCTCATAATTGCCCTTAAGCACTGTAGAGTAAAGTATAAGGCCGCTGTTCTGACCGTAATGCTCCATAGTATAAGGAATATGTGATTTTTTATGTGTAGCTATTTTTTTATAAACTTTTCTTAAATCAGCAAACTCTGTAAAATCAAATTTGCCGTATGATTTTGTAACTGTATCGGGCGGTAACTCAGGAAGCTTTTTACCAAGCTTTTTTTCCATTCTGTTGCGAAGAACGAAGTATTTTTCCGTATAACCGCCACATTCACTCAAAGGAGCATCGTAATCATAGCTTGTTGTTGTAGGGCAATAGCAATCGTAATAGTTTGCACCAGAAGAAAAACCAAAGTTTGTACCGCCATGGAACATATAAAGGTTGAAGCTGGCATCTTCTTTAAAGAATCCATCAAGACTTTTGCCCAAAGTTTCTTCGGCATCATCCTTATTGTGAGTTGCACCCCAACGATCGAACCAACCGCACCAATGCTCACCGCACATAAGAGGCTTATCCGGTTGAAGCATTTTAAGATCATCAAAACGATGCTCATTATATCCGCCAAAATTTGCGACCATCAGTTCCTCGGGTATTCCACCACCGGAAAAGAAATATCTTGACTCACCATCAGAAGTAAACAGCTGACAATCAACGCCAAGCTCCTTCATAAGATCACGTAACCAGTAAAGATATTTTTTATCTCTGCCGAAGGAACCATATTCATTTTCTACCTGCATAGCAATAATTTTACCGCCCGCAGATTCCTGATACGGCAAAAGCTTTGGAATAAGTACACGGAAATAATCTTCAACTACTTTAATGTACTTTTTATCCCAACAACGAATACGTGTATTTTTATCTTTAAGAAGCCATGCAGGAAGTCCTCCGAAATCCCACTCGGCGCATATATACGGACCCGGTCTTACAATAACGTAAAGACCAAGCTCCTGAGCTATCTGAATAAAACGCTCAATATCAAGCATACCATCAAAACAGTACTCGCCCTTTTTAGGCTCGTGAAAATTCCATGGAACGTATGTTTCCACAGTATTGAGTCCTGCCGCTTTAAGCTTAAGCAGTCTGTCATACCAATATTCTGCAGGAACTCTGAAATAATGTATGGCACCGGAATAAATGTGAAATTCCTCTCCATCCATATAAAACTTCTTATCTTTGATTTCTAACATAAAACTACTCCTTATCCGCGATTCTCAAGAACTTCTTTCAAAATATCAGGCTGTCTTGTGGTAACATTATCAACACCATAAGACAATACACGATACATTTCTTTTTTCTTGTTAACCGTCCACACAGAAACAAGCAAATTCTTTTCATGACAATATTCCACAAGCTCAGGGTACACCTGACCTTTGCTTATATTAATTCCTACCGCACCGTATCGTTCAACCTTTTCAGTAATACTTTCAAGATGATTTTTTACTGCGATATCTTTTTTAGGTTTCGTGATTTTCATATTAAGATAATATGATATTTCAGGACATTTTTCAGAAACATTTTTTGCCTCATTAACCGTAACACCGGTAAAGAATATACGATCAATTACGCCGGTTTCTTTTGCCAACTCCTGCACCAACTCTATGTGCGAATCATCCTTAACATCAACGTTAGCCTTAAGACCGTCATATTCCTTTATTTTCAAAAAGGCTTCCTTAAGTGTTATCTCGCCGCCAACAGGCTTATTATGAGAAAGCACGTATTCCTTTCCGTTATGATAAATATCGAATTCAACAATATCCACCCCGTGCTTAACAGCAACTTCTATGGACTCAAGTGAATTATCGACAGTATCGTTACAACCGGTGTGACCCGTATATGTAAAGCCCTCGGGTAATGGAGTTGCGGAATTTTTGAATTTTAAATACTTGGAAAAATCAGCAACCAATACGCCTACCACAGAAATAATACCAATTGTCATAATGCAGACAAGTATGATAATAATCTCTCTTTTCAAAGCAGCACCTTCTTATAAAAATATTTATACATATTTAATTATACAATCTTTATATGGTAAATACAAACATAAAATAAAATACGGCAAGTATCACAAATAAGGATACTTGCCTTTGTTGTTTTTGCCTAAATCAGACACGCTTCTTTATTCAACAGTTACACTTTTTGCAAGATTACGCGGTTTATCAATGTCACACTCTCTGAGCTTGGCAGTATGGTACCCCAATAATTGCAATGGCAAAACGAGCAACGAGCAAATAAACTCATCCATCGTATCCGATACTGCAACCGTTTTATATTTCGACGCTACGATTTTTTCATTCTCACGGGTGGTTATTACAATGGGCTTACCGCCTCTCGCCTCCACCTCACTTATATTGCTTAAGGTTTTGTAGAAAATCTTACTCTCACCCAATATGGAAATAACGGGTGTATCGGCTTCTATAAGTGATATAGTTCCGTGCTTAAGCTCTCCTGCGGCATAAACCTGGGAATTAATATAACTGATTTCTTTGATTTTCAGTGAGCCCTCACAAGCCGTTGCATAATCAAGCAATCTACCTATATAAAACATATCCGTCGACTTATAAATTTCCTGTGACAGCAGTTTTATCGGCTCCTCTGTTTCTTCAATTGTTTCCTGAATTTTTTGCGGTAATGCCTTTAATTCCCTGATTAATTTTTCCTGTCTTTCATCGGAAATTGTTCCACGTATATTCCCTATATAAATCCCCAAAGCGTACAAGGCACACAGCTGAGCAGAATAAGCCTTTGTTGTAGCAACCGCAACTTCTTTACCCGCAATGGTATAAATAACGTTATCGCTTTCCTCTGCAATAATGCTTCCCGGCACGTTGACAACAGATATAATCTGTGCCCCTTTTTTCGAAGCAAGACGCAAAGATGCAAGTGTATCGGCAGTTTCACCGCTTTGACTTATAAAAATCGCAAGGGTATTTTCATCAATCAAAGGGGAAGAATACCGAAATTCCGAAGCAATCTCAGCGGTACAAGGTATTTTGCACATTCTTTCAAGAACATATTTTCCCACGAGCCCTGCGTGATATGCAGAGCCGCAGGCAACAAGTGCTATTTTTTCTATATTTTCTTTGAAATATTCATCACTTAGTGAAATATCAGGTAAATTGATTGTATCGCCCGAAAGCAGACTTTGTACCGTTCTCTTCACTGCATCAGGTTGCTCAAAAATTTCCTTCAGCATATAATGTTCAAAGCCACTTTTATGAAAATCCTGACCCCCTGATATTATCTTCTCGGAATGCTTTGAAATCTGCTTCCCCGATGCATCATAAAATGTAAGCGTATCACTGTCTATGCTGCATATTTCACCATGACCCATTCTGTAAATTGCCTCGGATATTTCCCCTATTGCACCTGCATCTGATGTAATATAGTTTCCGTCCTTACATTTCACAACAACCAACGGGCTTGCACTTGCCGCACCGAAAATCACTCCGGGATAATCCTTGCACAAAATACCGAAGGCATATGAACCTTTCAAAACGGCACAGGCGTTTGCGATTGCACTTACAGGCTCACCCTTATAATACTTATCCAGAAGATGAGTAAAAACCTCTGTATCTGTTTCGGAAACGAAACAGCTGTTTTCGGGAAGCAGAGTTTTTTTAACCTCTGCAACATTTTCAATTATACCGTTGTGAACAACCGCAAACATACCCGTAGGACTGAAATGAGGATGAGCATTTTCCTTTGTAGGCTTCCCGTGGGTTGCCCAACGTGTGTGAGCAATACCACCAAAGCTGCTAAGCCTTTCACTTTCAAGCTCCTTTTCAAGCATCTCTATTTTACCCGATGCCTTACAGCTTTTTATATTTCCGTTATCAAAAACCGCTATTCCTGAGGAATCATAACCTCTATACTCTAATTTTTTCAATCCGTTAAGAAGCTGAGGAACAACGTTATTAACGCTTATTTTCCCGATGATGCCGCACATATTCCAACATCTCCCTTTTTAAAATCTTCACTATTTTGCTCAACAATGTAAAAATTATTCATATCTTGCAATAAGATAAATTCTATGCTATAATCCAAGGACGAAGCGGAGGTGTGAAGTATGCACGAATCGGGAGAAATGTATCTTGAAACAATCCTTGTTTTATCAAAAGAGCGTGACTTTGTCCGTTCAATTGATATTTGTGAGCATATGGGTTATTCAAAGCCCAGCGTAAGCCGTGCCGTAGGCATACTAAAAAAAGAAGGTCACATCACTGTATACGGTAATGGTCATATTGCACTTACACAAAGCGGATACGATATTGCCACAACTATTTTAGAAAGACACACCATACTTACCAGCACACTTATCGCTTTAGGTGTAGACGCAGAAATCGCATCTCAGGATGCCTGTAAAATTGAGCACAACTTAAGTGAGGAAACATTCGAAGCAATCAAAAAGCATTATAATAATTCAAACACAGATAAACGTACAGTTTAGCCACTGTACGTTTTTGTTTTTGTTGTTTTTGAGATTTTTATACATTTTAACAAAAATATAGTTTTTATGGACTCATTTTCCTATAACAAATTGGTCAAACTTCGTTGATTATTACAAACTTATTTGTTATAATTATTATCGTAATAGATTTTAAGGAGCATCACAAATGGATTTCGAAAATTGGAAAGGATTTGAAGGCGGTACGTGGAAAAAAGAAATCAACGTACGTAGCTTTATAAAACACAATTTCAAACCCTATGACGGCAACGAGGATTTCCTTGAAGAGCCCACACAGGATACAAAGGATTTATGGCAGGAAGTACTCGATTTATCAAAAAAGGAGCGTGAGTCCGGCGGTGTACTTGATATGGACACAAAAATCATATCAACAATAACATCACACGGACCGGGTTATCTTGATAAGGATAAGGAAAAAATTGTCGGTTTCCAGACGGACAAGCCCTTCAAGCGTGCACTTATGCCCTACGGCGGTATCCGTATGGCAGAAAAGTCATTGAAGGATAACGGCTATGAAATCGATCCCGACGTTAAAGAGTTTTTCACAGTTCACAGAAAAACTCACAACGCAGGTGTTTTTGACGTATACACACCCGAAATGCGTGCTTGCCGTTCAAGCCATATTATTACCGGCTTACCGGATGCATACGGCAGAGGCAGAATTATTGGTGACTATCGACGCGTTGCTCTTTACGGTATAGACCGACTTATCGAAGACAAGTTAGAGCAAAAAGAAACCACACGTTCTTCAATGTATACCAAAATCATCCAGGAGCGTGAGGAGCTTTCTGAGCAAATCAGGGCTCTTGAAGACCTTAAGAAAATGGCGTTATCCTATGGTTTTGATATTTCATTACCTGCAAAAGATACCAAAGAAGCAATCCAATGGTTATATTTCGGCTATCTCGGTGCGGTTAAGGAGCAAAACGGTGCGGCAATGTCATTGGGCAGAACCTCCACATTCCTTGATATCTATTCAGAACGTGACTTAAAGAACGGTGTTTATACCGAAGCTGAAATTCAGGAAATGGTTGACCATTTCATAATGAAGCTCAGACTCATTAAATTCGCACGTACACCCGAATACAACGCTTTGTTCTCAGGTGACCCTCAGTGGGTAACCGAATCAATTGCAGGTGTTGCAATTGACGGCAGACATATGGTTACAAAAATGTCTTACCGTTATCTTCACACCCTTGAAAATTTAGGTGCAGCACCCGAGCCTAATCTTACAGTGCTCTGGTCCACAAGACTTCCCGACAATTTCAAGCGTTTTTGTGCAAGACTTTCTATTGAAACATCTTCAATTCAGTACGAAAACGATGACCTTATGCGTTTCACTCATGGTGATGACTACGCAATTGCTTGTTGTGTTTCTTCAATGCGTTTAGGTAAAGAGATGCAGTTCTTCGGTGCAAGAGCAAACCTTGCAAAGTGCCTTCTCTATGCTATAAACGGCGGTATTGATGAAATTACAGGTAAACAGATTGCGCCTGAATATCGTCCAGTTACAACCGAATACCTTGATTACGACGATGTTATGGTTAAATATGATCAGATGATGGAGTGGCTCGCAAAGGTTTACGTGCACACACTTAACATTATCCACTATATGCACGATAAATACAGCTATGAAAAGCTTCAGATGGCACTCCACGATAAAAAGGTTACACGTTGGTTTGCTACCGGTATAGCAGGTCTTTCTGTAGTGGCAGACTCGCTTTCAGCTATTAAATACGCTAAGGTAAAAGCTATACGTGACGAGCGTGGTATTGTTGTTGATTACGAGGTTGAGGGTGATTTCCCCAAATACGGTAACGATGATGACAGAGTTGATACAATCGCTTACGATATTGTTCACAGATTTATGACTCACATCAAAAAGCATCATACCTACCGCGAGAGTATTCCCACAACATCTATTCTTACAATCACATCAAACGTTGTTTACGGCAAAAACACAGGTGCAACACCTGACGGCCGTAAAAAGGGTGAGGCCTTTGCACCGGGTGCAAACCCCATGCACGGACGTGACAGTCATGGTGCCGTTTCATCCCTTTCATCTGTGGCAAAGCTTCCTTTCGTCGATGCACAGGACGGTATTTCAAACACCTTCTCAATAATCCCCGGAGCATTAGGTAAAGATGACCGCATCTTTGCAGGTGATATTGCTGTAGACCTTGATTGTAGCAATGGTGCTTGTAGTTCACCTACCCTCTTCGACGGATTGGATAACGACGATTGCTAATATTAAATTAATACTACAGGAGGAATTATTATGGCAGCAACAGAAAACCAGATTGATAACCTTGTAACTCTTCTTGACGGATATTGCACAAAGGGTGGCCACCACATCAACGTTAATGTTTTCACTAAAGAAACCTTGCTTGATGCTCAGGCACATCCTGAAAAATACCCTCAGCTTACTGTTCGTGTAAGCGGCTACGCCGTTAACTTTATTAAATTAACAAAAGAACAGCAGGACGAGGTTATTTCAAGAACCTTCCACGATACAATCTGATTATGACCGGATATATACACTCAACCGAAAGCTTCGGCTCAATTGACGGACCCGGTATACGCTACGTGGTTTTTATGCAGGGTTGCCCTATGCGTTGCCTTTATTGTCATAACCCCGACACTTGGGAATTAGGCTCAGGCACCCCCATAACTGCAGAAGAGATTATAGAAAACTACCAAAAAAACCTCCCTTTTTATAAAAAGGGAGGTATAACTGTTACAGGTGGCGAACCGCTTCTGCAAATAAATTTCATTATCGATTTATTCAAAAAGGCAAAGTCAGAAAATATTCACACCTGCCTTGATACCTCAGGCATAACCTTCAATCCGCAAAGCACATCAACCTTTGATGAATTGATAAAATATACTGATCTTGTTATGCTTGATATAAAGCACATTAAAGATGATAACCACAAAAAGCTTACGGGCCACCACAACAAAAATATTTTAAGCTTTGCCCGTTACCTTGATAAAAATAATATCCCCTTGTGGATACGCCATATTATTGTTGAGGGCTATACAGACAAGCCTGAGGATTTATTTGAGCTTGGTGAATTCATAGGCACATTGAATAACCTTAAGGCTTTAGATGTTCTCCCATACCACACTATGGGTGTAAACAAATACAAAAGTCTTAACATTCCCTACCCTCTTGAAGGATTAAGTGCCCTACCTATAGAAAAAGCCCGCGAAGCAAAATCCCACATACTTGATGGAATAAGAAAAGTCAGGAGTTAAATTATGAACAACAACCCCATAACCGCTATAATTGTCGGTGCAGGTCACAGAGCTTTGGTATATAGCCAATTAGCAATAGACAGACCCGACCTTTTAAAAATAGTCGGTGTTGCTGACCCTAATCCCGTCAGACGCAAAATGACTATGGACAAATTCGGTTTCACCGAGGATATGTGCTTTGAATCTGCACAAGAGCTTGCAACAAAAGGTAAGCTTGCAGATGCTGTTATCAACGGCACTATGGATGAGCAGCACGTTGAAACTGCCGTACCCTTACTGGAATGCGGTTACGATATGTTGTTAGAAAAGCCCTTTGCTGTTGACGAAAGGGAAGCAAAAATCCTAACCGAATGTGCAAGAAAAAACAACTCCAAGGTTATGATTTGCCATGTTTTACGATACACACCCTTCTATTACAGCATTAAAGAACGTGTTGCAAAAGGCGAAATCGGTGAAATTCTTAATATCCAGACAACGGAGCACGTTAGCTACCATCACCTTTCCACCTCCTACGTCAGAGGCAAATGGTCAAACAGTAAAAACAGCCATACAACAATGCTTCTTGCAAAATGTTGTCACGATATTGACCTTATGATGTGGCTTATGAGTGATACAAAACCTGTAAGCGTTTCATCCTTCGGAAGTAAGTATCAGTTTAAGCCCGAAAATGCTCCCGAGGGTGCAGGTACAATTTGTATGAAGGATTGCCCCCTTGTTGATACCTGCCCTTATTCTACAAAATTATTATACATAAACCATCCCGACAGATGGGCATTTTACGTATGGGATAAGCTTGAGCATATTGAAAATCCCACAATTGAGGATAAAATTGCTCTTATGAAAAGTGATTCTCCTTACGCCCGTTGTATTTACAAGTGTGACAATGACGTTGTTGACCATCAAAGTGTGCTCATAAACTTTGAAAACGGAGCAACAGGCACCCATAATATGGTAGGTGGCTCTGCACAAAGCTTGCGCAAAATCCACATCATAGGTACAAAGGGTGAAATTTTCGGTAATTTCGAGGAATCAAAATACACCGTGCTTACAATAAACCCCTCCCCCGATGCATACAATCGTGAATGTAACGTTGAGGAGGTTGACCTTAACGTAAGCGGTGATATGGTGGGTGCCTACGGTGGTCACGGTGGCGGTGATGAAAGACTTTCCGAAGATTTTGTAAAATTCATACGTGGCGAAGAGCCCAGCCTTGCATGCACGTCAATTTTTGACTCAATGGCAGGTCATATGAGTGTTTATAAAGCAGACCAATCTCGTGAAAACGGTGGCAAACCCCAGAGTATAGATTATTAAGAACACCTCTGCAATTTACAATTTAAGACAAAAACAAAAGGGTTTCTTACAGAATTTAATTTCTGCAGGAAACCCTTGCTTTTTATTTATTCTGTTTTAAATCTTAGTGCTTTTGCACACCAACTCAAACCTGTTCAACGCTGATTACAACCTTTTCACCGTTAATATCCCATTCCTTACCTGCAGGTGCATCACCCTCTGTAATAGAATCGGAAAGAACAACTGTAGAAATTGCTTCCTCGTTCTTTTTAGCAAGGTCATAAATCTTACCGTTACCGCTGAGTGTAACGTTGATTCTGTCCATAACATTAAAGTCAGAATCCTTACGCATTGTCTGGATTTTGCTTATAAGCTCTTTTACGAAGCCCTCTTCAATAAGCTCAGGAGTAAGCTCTGTATCAAGAGCAACTGTAACGCCCTTATCAGATACTGTGAATACGCCCTCCTTCTGCTTTGTTTCAAGAAGGATATCCTCTGCAGTAAGCTCAACTGTACCACCGGGTAAATCAAATACAAGCTTACCTTCGGCATCAAGTGTAGCTTTTGCTGAAGAATCAAGCTCTGCTAAAGCCTGACGGATTTCGTTAAGCTGTTTGCCGTATTTAGGACCTACCGTGCGAAGCTGAGGCTTGAAGATATAAGAAACAAGGCTTGAAGCATCCTCAATAAACTCAACATTCTTAACATTAAGCTCTTCACGGATAATATCTGTAAAGTAGCCCTCCACCTGCTTTTCACACTGAACAAACATTGTGCTTAAGGGCTGACGGTTCTTCATATTGGAGCCGTTACGTGCCGCACGACCGAGAACGACAATATCAACAACCTCATCCATATTCTTTTCAAGCTCAACGTCAATAAGTTCTTCCTGAATTTCAGGGAAATCGCAAAGATGTACGCTTTCGGGTGCATCCTTATCAATGTTGCAAACAAGGTTTCTGTAAATGGACTCTGCAATAAAGGGTACCATAGGTGCCGCTGTTTTTGCAGTTGTAACAAGTGCAGTATAAAGAGTCATATATGCTGCTGTTTTGTCCTCTGTTTCACCCTGCACCCAATAACGCTCTCTGCCGCGGCGCACATACCAGTTACTCATCTCATCAGTAAACTGCTGAAGTGCCTTTGCAGCCTCGGGAATACGATAGTTTGCAAGGTTGTTATCTACAGTTTTAACCATTGAATTAAGCTTTGAAAGAAGCCATTTATCCATAACTGTAAGTTTGCAGTCATCAAGGTTATATTTTGTGGGATCAAATTTATCAATATTAGCATAAAGCACATAGAATGCATATGTGTTCCAGAGGGTGCTCATAAACTTACGCTGACCCTCAACAACTGCTTTACCGTGGAAACGGTTGGGAAGCCAGGGTGCTGAGTTAGTGTAGAAATACCAACGAATAGCATCTGCACCGTAGCTTTCAAGTGCATCAAAGGGATCTACAGCATTACCCTTTGATTTACTCATCTTCTGTCCGTTCTCATCCTGAACGTGACCAAGAACAATAACGTTCTTATATGGTGCTTTATTGAAAATAAGAGTAGAAATAGCAAGAAGTGAATAGAACCAGCCACGAGTCTGGTCAACAGCTTCAGAAATAAAATCTGCAGGGAACTGTGCCTCGAAAAGTTCCTTATTCTCGAAGGGATAGTGATGCTGTGCAAAGGGCATTGCACCGCTGTCAAACCAACAGTCAATAACCTCAGGCACACGTTTCATCTGCTTACCGCATTCTGAACACTTAATAGTAACTGCATCAATATAAGGTCTGTGAAGCTCAATGTCATCAGGACAATTGTCACTCATAGACTTAAGTTCTTCAATAGAGCCGATTGAATGACGGTGACCACATTCACACTCCCATACGTTAAGGGGTGTGCCCCAGTAACGGTTACGTGAAATGCCCCAATCCTGAACATTCTGGAGCCAATCGCCGAAACGACCCTTACCGATGCTTTCGGGAATCCAGTTAATGGTGTTATTATTCTTAATAAGGTCATCCTTAACTGCAGTCATTTTAATGAACCAGGATTCTCTCGCATAATAGATAAGAGGTGTGCTACATCTCCAGCAATGGGGATATTCATGCTCGAACTTGGGAGCATCAAAGAGAAGACCTGCTTTTTCAAGATCAACAAGCACAAGCGGATCAGCCTTTTTAACGAATGTGCCAACATAAGGTGTAGGCTCAGTCATTTCGCCCTTGCCGTCAACAAGCTGAACGAAGGGTAAATCATATCTTCTGCCAACCTTTGCGTCATCCTCACCGAATGCGGGAGCAATGTGAACAATACCTGTACCGTCAGTCATTGTAACGTAGCTGTCGGCAGTAATGAAAAATGCTTTTTTATTCTGCTTCTCACAGATAGGCTTAACGTAATCAAAAAGAGGCTCGTATTCCTTATGTTCAAGGTCAATACCCTTGAAGCTTTCAAGCACCTCGTATGCAGGTGCATCCTCTGTAGCAAGTTTACCGAGAACCTTGTCAAGAAGTGCCTCCGCCATATAATATGTGTAGCCGTCTGCCGCCTTAACCTTACAATATACATCATCAGGGTTAACGCAAAGAGCAACGTTTGAAGGTAATGTCCATGGTGTAGTTGTCCATGCGAGGAAGTATGCATCCTCACCAACAACCTTAAAGCGTACAACTGCGGAACGCTCCTTAACAAGCTTGTAGCCCTGTGCCACCTCGTGTGATGAAAGAGGTGTACCACAACGGGGGCAATAAGGAACAATCTTGAAGCCCTTGTAAAGCAAATCCTTTTCGTAAATCTGCTTAAGTGCCCACCACTCTGACTCAATAAACTCGTTATGATATGTTACGTAAGGATCATCCATATCTGCCCAGAAGCCTACTGTACGTGAGAATTCCTCCCACATACCCTTATACTTCCATACACTTTCCTTACAATGACCAATAAATGGGTCAAGACCGTATTCCTCGATCTGCTCCTTACCATCAAGACCAAGAAGCTTTTCAACCTCAAGCTCAACGGGAAGACCGTGAGTATCCCAGCCTGCTTTACGAGGAACCATACAGCCCTTCATTGTGCGGTAACGGGGAATCATATCCTTAATAACACGTGTTAAAACGTGACCGATATGAGGCTTACCGTTTGCTGTAGGAGGACCATCATAAAAAACGTATGGTGTGCCGTCTTTTTTGTCCTCAATACTTTTTTCAAAAATCTTTTCGTCACGCCAGAATTTTTCAATCTGTTTTTCCTGCTCAACGAAATTTACATTTGGGGAAATAGGATCGTACATTGACTTAAACCTCCAAATAAATTATAAAAAATAAAAGCCTCTGCCCCGTAAATACAGGACAAAGACATACTTTGTAACCACCCATAATTACTGCGTACTTCATACGCGGTTCCTTTAACGGTGAACAACCGGAAAAGCCTACTGCTGCTTCAGCCCTCTGCTCGGGAGTGATGTTCGACTTCCATATCCTTTACCGGGCTTACACCGTCCCCGACTCGCTGAAAAAGACATTGGAGCTACTGTCTCCGTCGTTGCATTTCATACGGATTATATAATAGCACGAAAAAACTAATAATGCAAGTACTTTATTTTTATAATATACTATTTACATATAAATAAAATTTGGTTATAATAAGTATTTGTAAAAATATGTATTAATGCTTTTCAGCGAAAGGAAGTATATTATGCTTCAGTTTGAAGAATTACGACTTGAGCTTAACTCTTATGAAGACAAGCTCATTGACCTTGCGGAAGCTTTAGGTCTTAAGAAAATGATAACAGAGGTTGAGGAGTTAGAGGCCGAAAGTGCAAAGGATGGCTTCTGGGATGATATTCAACGCTCACAGAAGCTTACACAGCATATGGCATCATTAAAAAACAAAATCAAAGCTTATGATGACCTCAAAGCGTCTTTTGAGGATACTCTCACCCTTATCGAGCTTGCTAACGAAGAAGAAGACGAAAGCCTTTTTGACGAATGCCGTCAGAGTGTAGATGCTTTCATCACACAGTTAGATGCAATGACTCTTTCCACACTTCTTACAGGTGAATACGACAAAAACAACGCTATCCTCACCTTCCATGCAGGTGCAGGCGGAACTGAGGCTCAGGACTGGGCACAAATGCTTTTCCGTATGTATAACCGTTGGGGTGAGCGTCACGGCTTCAAGGTTTCCACACTTGATTACCTTGATGGTGACGAAGCAGGTCTTAAATCTGCAGTTATACTTATTGAGGGTGAAAATGCCTATGGCTATATGAAGAGCGAAAGCGGTATTCACAGACTTGTCCGTGTTTCCCCCTTTGACGCTTCAGGCAGACGTCACACTTCATTTGCATCTCTTGAAGTTATGCCGGAAATTGATGACAGCATAGAGGTTGAAATCGCACCCGAGGACATCAAAATGGACGTTTATCGTTCATCAGGTGCAGGCGGTCAGAAGGTTAACAAAACCTCATCTGCCGTTCGTCTTACACATATTCCTACAGGTATTGTCTGCTCCTGCCAGGTAGAACGTAGCCAGCATCAGAACCGCGAGGTTGCTATGCGTATGCTTAAGTCAAAGCTTATTGAAATCAAAGAGCGTGAACACCTTGACAAAATCAGTGATATCAAAGGTGTTCAGAAGGAAATTGCCTGGGGTAGCCAGATCCGTTCTTACGTATTTATGCCCTATACCCTTGCAAAAGACCACAGAACAAGCTTCGAAAACGGTAACATCAATGCAGTTATGGACGGAGATCTTGACGGGTTCATCAACGCATACCTTAAAATGCAGGCAAACCAGGAATAATTTATGGATATAAAAGCAGAATCACTTAAAAAGCACTACGAGTGGAACGGAAAAATCGAGGTTATTGCCCGTTGCCCCGTTGATACAAAAGAGGATATGTCACTTGCATACACCCCTGGTGTTGCAGAGGCTTGTCTTAAAATAAAAGATGACGTTAACGAGTCATTCCGTCTTACCCGCAGGAACAATCTTGTTGCAGTTATAACCGATGGTACTGCCGTTTTAGGCCTTGGTGATATCGGACCTGAGGCAGGTATGCCCGTTATGGAAGGTAAATGTGCACTTTTCAAAAAATTTGCAGACGTAGATGCTTTCCCACTTTGTATTAAATCAAAAGATACTGAAGAAATTGTTCGCACTATTCACTTACTTTCAGGTAGCTTTGGTGGTATAAACCTTGAGGATATTGCCGCTCCCCGTTGCTTTGAAATAGAAAAACGCCTTAAGGAGCTTTGTGATATACCCATTTTCCATGATGACCAGCACGGCACAGCAGTAGTTGTACTTGCAGGTATTTTCAACGCTTTAAGGGTTGTCAATAAAACAATCGACAAAGTGAAGATTGTTGTTAACGGTCTTGGTGCGGCAGGCACTGCAATTTCAAAAATGCTTATTAATGCAGGAGCCCAAAATATGACTCTTGTTGACAGACACGGCATCATAAAGGAAGATGATACCTTTATGGGTCAGGAGCGTTGTCACCTTGCAAAAATCACAAACCCCCACAAAGTTACGGGCACGTTAAGTGATGCTCTTGCAGGTGCAGACGTATTCGTAGGTGTTTCCGCCCCCGGTATTGTAACACCTGAAATGATAAGCTCTATGAATAAGGATGCTATAGTTTTTGCTATGGCTAACCCCACACCCGAAATAATGCCCGATATTGCTAAAAAAGCGGGAGCAAGAGTTGTTGGCACAGGACGTTCTGACTTTCCCAACCAAATTAACAACGTGCTTGTTTTCCCCGGAATATTCCGCGGTGCTCTTGATTGCGGTGCAACTGCAATTACAGAGGAAATGAAACTGGCAGCCGCATACGCACTTGCCAACCACATACCCGAAGAAGAGCTTAACGAAGAAAACATTATCCCCTCTGCACTTGACAGAAGCGTAGCTTTCGAAATTGCGGATGCAGTAAAAAAAGCCGCCATAGACGGCAAAATCACAAGATAAGAATAAAAAACAGCAGACGATGTGTCAATTCATAACACATCGTCTGTTTTTTTATTGATGTTCTCCCATTGTAACAGATGTAATGGAAATAAGATTAAAGCCACCGTTTTCCGTTTCTTTTATTGTAATATCGGAATACTTATCGGGGTCTGCGGCAACAACTGTGCCGTCAGGCTGTACCTCAACGTTAGACGCGCCAACGTAGCCTACACGAAGTTCAATAACTCCACCTGATTTTTTAACAGACTCAATACGTACAATAAACGGCGGTGTTGTACCCGAAAGCGGAACGTAATAAACATTTTCCGCATCGTCATAGTTGAACTGATAGCCATAACCTACAACAGTACCGTGAACGATCTGTGTTTCCGCACCGAACATTGATTGATAATAGTTCGCCACATCCTCAGCAGGAACCTTAAGTCCCTGAGATGTTACCTCATACTGACCTGTTTTCACATCGTCACTCATAAGTGAACAAACCGCAATATTTCTCAACGCCTCTTTATTAGCTTTTGTGATATCAGAAAACGGCTCGGGATCAACACCCACAACCCAGGTCAGGAACTGAGAATATCTTTTATACTCTGCAGTAAGGTCATCACTTTTCCCAAAATGCTCAACACACACGTTGACAATACTTATAACACCAACAACTGCAAGAGCAAGAATCAGAACGCCTGCCACAAAAGGCAGCTTTTTCTTTTTCTCTTTTCTGTGTTGTACAGTAATAATTTCATCCATTTTAATTACCTGCTGTATTTCCTTTTATTTCGCTCGGTACGTCTTTCGATTGCTTCCTTACGGGCTTTTTCCTTAAGACGTTTTTTCTTTTCAGCTTCCTTCTGACGAAGTATAAGATTTATTCTGAAAACAACAATTGTACCGCCTATAACCTGAACAATATCACAGCCCGTAGCCTCGGCAATTTTCACCGCCAGCTCCTTAGGTGTTTCAGGCGAGGTTTCAAGGTGAACCTTTATTTTAAAAAGCTCACGTGTATTAAAGGTATCTTCAAGCTGTGCTATAACGGAATCGGTTATACCCTCTTTACCAATCTGAAAAATAGGGTCAAGACCGTTTGCCTCTGCACGAAGCTTTGCTCTTTCTTTACTTGTCATATTATTCTATACTCCATTTTGTACCTTCACGGGTATCAAGAATTTTGATTCCCTTTGCGGCAAGTTCATCTCTTATTCTGTCTGCCTCGGCAAAATTCTTTGCTTTTTTAGCCTCAACTCTTAAAGCAATCTGCTCTTCAACATATTTTGCAAGGTCACTGTCTGTACCCTCGTCTTCATCAGCTTCAATCAATGCCTTAGCACCCTCAACAAGATTAAGTGAAAGCACCTTATCAAAATCATTGAGAAGATAAAGCTTTGTTTTATCATTTGTTTTTTCTTTAAGAACATCGTAAACGGCAGTAACTGCAAGTGAGGTATTAATATCATTATCAAGCGCCGCTTTGAAGCTTGCAGTAAGCTTTTCTACTGCTTCGGCATCAAGCTCCTCGTTTGCATCATCCTTCAATGTTGCAATTTTTCTGAGAAGCTTATCATAGGCTGTAGCCGCACCATCAAGATTTTCATACGAGAAAACAAGCTGTTTTCTGTAATGTGACTGTAAGCAGAAAAATCTGTATGCAAGTGGGTTGTATCCCTTTTCTTCAAGAAGTGAAACAGTAAGGAATTCGCCCTTCGATTTACTCATTTTACCTGAATTTGTATTAAGGTGAAGCACGTGGAACCAGAAGTTGCACCACTTGTGACCTATAAAAGCCTCACTCTGTGCAATTTCGTTTGTATGGTGAGGAAAAGCGTTATCAATACCGCCACAATGGATATCAAGGTACTCACCAAGGTGCTTAAGACTGATTGCGGAGCATTCTATATGCCAACCTGGGTAACCAACACCCCAGGGAGAATCCCACTTGAGTGCCTGTTCTTCAAACTTTGATTTTGTGAACCAAAGCACAAAGTCATTTTTATTACGCTTGTTTGTATCCTCTTCAACGCCTTCGCGAACACCAACCATAAGCTCGTCACTGTCGTGCTTATTGAAAACATAGTATTCATCAAGCTTTGAGGTATCAAAATACACGTTACCGCCAGCAAGATAAGCGTAATCTTTTTCTATAAGACCCTGAACCATATTGATGAATTCGGCAATACAGTTTGTTGCAGGCTCAACAACGTCAGGAGTTTTGATATTAAGCTTCTTGCAATCCTCAAAGAATGCATCCGTATAGAATTTTGCAATATCCATAACGGTTTTATTTTCACGCTTTGCACCCTTAACCATTTTGTCTTCGCCTGTGTCGGCATCACTTGAAAGGTGACCAACGTCGGTAATATTCATTACACGTTTAACGTCGTAACCGCTGTAACGGAGATACTTCTCAAGCACATCCTCCATAATATAGCTGCGCAGATTACCAATATGCGCAAAGTGATAAACTGTAGGTCCGCAGGTATACATATTAACCTTACCGGGTACAATTTCCTTAAAATCTTCTTTTTTGTGTGTAAGTGAATTATATAACTTCATATATCCTCCTGCTTATTTTGAAAAATCTATAAGCTTAACAGATTGTTTAACATAAATTATGCCTGAAATTACGCAAAGTATTGCCGTTACCCACAACAAACCGTTTGACACGGCACCGAGGGGGAAGCCATCAGGCATAACACCTACGTCTGACAGATGTGCCAAAAGCATTATAACTATTGAAAACACCATCTGTGAAACAGTTTTCATTTTACCGTAAATATTTGCAGGTATAACAACACCCTGAGAAGTTGCAACAAGCCTGAATGAAGTGATTGTGAACTCTCTTAATAATACTATCATAATTATCCAGATATTGCAAAGGTCAAACTTCATAAAAGCAAGCAATGCGGCTGTTGTAAGAATTTTATCTGCCACAGGGTCAGCTAATTGACCGAAAACCGTAACTATATTATTCTTTCTCGCAAGCTTACCGTCTAAAAAATCTGTGAATGAGCCGACAACGAAAACAACAAGACCCCACAGAAAATGGTATTTTATGCTACTTAAAAACAATGCAAGAAAAATTGGTGTAAGAATAATCCTTATAACAGTCAACTGATTAGGAACATTCATTTTTTTCATACTGCTTCACCAATAAGAGTATATTCTTCCTTATCAAATATTTCAACCGGAATAATCTCGCCGTTTTCAACCTCATAACCGCAGGTGAAAATAATAGCATTATCAATTTCGGGTGCATCCATATAAGTTCTTCCGTAATAACTATCTGTATAAGCATCGTAGCCCTCAACAATAACATCGTAGGTTTTGCCCATACATTCATCGAGCTTATTATCTGCTATTGTGAACTGCTGATTCATAATAACCTCAGCACGTTCTGCAGCCACTTCAGGGTCAACGCGGCCATCAAAATCATAGGCAGGTGTACCCTCCTCAGGTGAATATGCGAAGCAGCCTACTCTGTCAAGCTTCATTTCATTCACGAACTCGGAAAGCTCTGTAAATGCTTCTTCACTCTCACCGGGGAAGCCGGTAATAAAGGTTGTTCTTATTATAATATCGGGAATTCTTGCACGAAGCTTTTCGATAAGCTCCACAAGGCTTTCCTTACTACCGGGTCTGTTCATAGCCTTAAGGATATCACCGTTTACGTGCTGCATCGGAATATCAATATAGTTACAAACCTTTTCGTTTTCGGCAATAGCCTCAATAAGCTCATCCGTAACCTTATCGGGATAACAATATAAAAGTCTTATCCACTGAAGCTTTTCGATTTTATTAAGCTCATTTAAAAGCTGAGGCAATTTATATTCGCCGTAAAGGTCCTCACCGTACTTTGTTGTATCCTGTGCTACAACTACAAGCTCCTTGACACCCTTTTCACAAAGCATATTTGCCTCTTCAAGTACATCCTCTATTTTACGGCTTCTGAAGCTACCTCGGATAGAAGGAATAGCACAATAAGAACAGCAATTGTCACAGCCCTCTGCAATTTTAAGGTATGCAGTATATTCGGGTGTTGTAAGGATTCTGCCGCCCTCAAGAGGCAAAAGCTCTTTTTCGGGGTGGTTTTTGTATGGCTCGTCACTTTCGTAAAGAGCTTCGCAAGCCGCAACAATATCAACATTTGCACCAAGACCGATTACACCGTCAACCTCGGGAATTTCCTCGAAAATTTCGTCGGCATAACGCTGTGCAAGGCAACCCGTTACAAGAATTTTTTCAATTATACCATCCTCTTTAAGGTCCGCCATTTCAAGAATTGTATCAATAGCCTCACGCTTTGCATCTTCAATAAAACCGCAGGTATTTACAATAACAATTTCTGCGTTTTCTGCCTCCTGCACCAACAAATAATCTGCATCAACAAGCTTTTTAAGCATAATTTCTGCATCAATCTGATTCTTGGGGCAACCAAGACTTATCATACCAACCTTTTTGGACATTGTTTTCACCTCATAAAATTATATAAGCGGTAATTCTGCACCTATTTCAGCAAAAGCACTTTTTATATCACCAAAGGAGTAGCCCATCCGCACAAGACGATTCACAAGACGCTTCGTTTCTTTAGGTGTTTCAAGCATTTTTGCATATTTTGTCTCTAACATATCTATAATACGCTGAATTGGCTCGTTGTCAAGAGTTTTAAGGGTATTATCGGCAATTTCCCTGTCAATTCCTTTAATTTTAAGCTCCTGGGAAATTCGTCTTACATCGTATTTTTTCACTTCAAAAAGATATCTTGTATATTCCTTGCAATAAACCTCATCATTTATATACCCATAATAAAGCATTTTATCAACCGCACGTCTTGAAGCATCCGCACCATATTTCAGCTTAAGCTTGTTATACAGGTCTTTTTCGGAATATGACCGCATGGAAAGGTACACAAGGCCTTTCTCATAAGCAGAGCGAAAGCCTGCCTCCTCTTTCAAGGAAGCAAGCTCGTCATCTGAAATTTCCTGACCCTCTGCATACCCTGAGGTATACCAGTAGTCATCATATACTGTCAGCGTGTATTCACCGTCAATATAAATATGAATTTTGTTACCGTTGCCGGATTTCGAAGTAATTTTCATATTAATCAGTCATCAACAGCAATATCAATTTTTGCTCTTGCTTTTTCCTTTGAAACAGGCTCAGCCATAGGAGCAGGAGCTGCCTCACGTCTTGAAACAGGGTTTCTTGCGGAAATAAGCTCTTTGATAC
Source organism: Acutalibacteraceae bacterium (assembly GCA_045647125.1). Taxonomy (GTDB): domain Bacteria; phylum Bacillota; class Clostridia; order Oscillospirales; family Acutalibacteraceae; genus DTU089. The sequence continues at coordinate 50,691 of JAZRLZ010000020.1, forward strand.
CCTCTCTGACCTTATTCTCAATCTCTGCACAGAATTCAGGTGTCTCACGGAGATATTCCTTTACGTTGTCGCGACCTTGACCAAGACGCTCCTCACCGTAATAGAACCATGCACCGCTTTTGCGGATAACTTCCATTTTAACCGCAAGATCAAGTATTTCACCATATTTAGAAATACCCTGACCGTACATAATATCGAATTCTGCCTCCTTAAAGGGAGGAGCAACTTTGTTTTTAACAATTTTTGCTCGTGTACGTGAGCCGATAAACTCGTTACCGGGACCTTTAAGCTGTTCAACTCTTCTTACGTCAATACGAATTGATGAATAGAATTTAAGTGCTCTACCGCCGGTTGTAACCTCAGGGTTACCATAAATAACACCAACCTTTTCACGAAGCTGGTTAATAAATATTACCATTGTATTGGATTTAGAAATTGCACCGGTAAGCTTTCTTAATGCCTGTGACATAAGACGAGCGTGAAGTCCCACGTGAGAGTCACCCATCTCACCCTCAATTTCTGCCTTAGGAACAAGTGCCGCAACAGAGTCAACAACAATAACATCAAGGGCACCTGAGCGTGCAAGGTATTCTGCAATTTCAAGAGCCTGCTCACCGTTGTCGGGCTGTGAAACAAGAAGTGAATCAATATCTACACCGAGAGCTGCAGCATAAATAGGATCAAGAGCATGCTCCGCATCAATAAATGCAGCCTCGCCACCCTTTTTCTGTGCTTCGGCAACAACGTGGAGTGCAAGTGTAGTTTTACCTGAGCTTTCAGGACCATAAATTTCTATAATTCTGCCCTTAGGAAGGCCGCCTATACCTGTGGCCGCATCAAGAGCAATAGAACCTGTAGGAACTGCCTCAACATTCATACCTACATTTTCACCAAGGCGCATAATTGCACCCTTACCAAAATTTTTCTCTATCTGGGAAAGCGCAGTTTCCAGAGCTTTGCCTTTTTCTGTTTTTTCAGCCATTATATAAATCTCCTTTATAGTGTACAAATGTTCGGTTATGCTTGTATTATATATGATACTTTCGTAAAAATCAAGCAATTTTGAAAAAAATATTAAAAATATTCTACCTGAATATGTAAAAACTCATAAAAAGCAATGAATTATGAAAAAAACACTTGCATTTGCATTAAAAAGGTGATATTATACGTTCGTTGTCTTATGTTTAGACGTTTTTATAAAGTATGAAGGAGGTGCAGCTCAATGGCAAAATGCGAATTTTGTAACAAAGAAGTTGCTTTCGGCATTAAGGTTTCTCACTCACACAGACGTTCAAACAGAACATGGAAACCCAATGTTAAGAGAGTTAAGGCTATCGTTAACGGCTCTCCCAAAAGAGTTTACGCTTGCACACGCTGCTTGCGCTCCGGTAAGGTTACCCGCGCTATCTAATGTAAATTGATATTTACAAAGCAATACAGCTCCGAAGGTCTCCTTCGGAGCTTTGCTTTTTGCTTCAATAATATTCCTGTTGATTTTTTATCCTTTATATAATATACTATTCATATATGTCTATGCGAGGTGAACAAATTGAAACCCTATAAAATCATATCGATGTTACTTTGTGTGATTTTGCTTATATCCTGTGTTATTATGCCGCAAAACACTATGGCTATTGAAACACCTTCACTTGCAGAAAGTGCCGTTTTAGCTGATGAAAGTGACTTTACATATAAGCTTCTTCCGGTTAACAACCCTACTCGTGTTTTGATTTTAACATATACAGGTGACGATTCTGCAATAATATTACCCGATACTATTGATGGTGTTCCGGTAACTCAGGTTTCCGCCTCTACCTTCGCAGCAAATGACAAAATTGAATACATAAAGTTAAACAAAAGCCTCACAACCTTTTCCGGCAAAGCGGCCGTTCATTGCTCTTCCTTAAAGCAGTTTGATGTTGACCCGGAAAACAAAGCCTTCAAGGTGCAGGATAACGTGCTTTACAACTATGATATGAGCACACTTATTTCCATCCCCGGAGGTTTAGGTGGCAAGTTTACTATTCCCGAAAGCGTTATAACAATCGGCGCAGCTGCCTTTTACTTCAACACCTATATTGAAGAGGTTATTATGCACAATAATGTCGAAGCCATCAATGATGAGGCTTTCTTCGGCTGCAGTGCACTTAAAAAAATCAGGTTAAGCGATAACCTTTCAATTATAGGAAACTACGCTTTTTCAAACTGTGTAAGTCTTTCCGCTATTCAAATTCCTTATTCTGTAACAAGCATAGGCAGGGATGCTTTTCTGGGCTTCATTGATTCAAACAGCAACCGTGTTTATCACGTCACAGAGGGCATCACTTATGTACCCAGAACAATGGGTGCTCACCACGTAGCTTTACTCCATCTTCCTGCGGAACTTAAATTCACTCAAGACCGCAAAATCACAGATTACGATTCAGGCGTTTCCGTAGTAGATGCACTTATAAAATTACCCACAACCGATAAATTCAGGCTTACTGTAGACGAGGTTGATATCAACACATACAAGAATCTTATCCCCGGCAAATACACAAAAGCCTTTTGCTATAATATTGATTTCACAAACTATAACAATGACCTTGTGCTTAACGATAAGCTTATTTTAAAATTCAATGATTTACCCGAGGATATCATACATTCCGCAACAAAGGTATACCGCATCACCGATGACGGCAGAATTGTTGAGCTTTCCCATACCCCCGACGTCCCGTTTACCGGTGCTTCCACCAATAAATTCGGCACATTTATCGTAACAACAAGCGACAATTTCTCTTTGCCCGGTGATATCGACGGAAACGGCATTCACTCAATTTATGATGCATATTTTGCTCTCTATATCAATGCGGGAATATCTTCTTCGAATATAGATTATTATACAGATGAGCAGAAAGACGCTGCTGATGTTGATAACGACGGTAATATTACAACTGCTGATGCAAGAGCAATCCTTCGCAAAGCGGCAGGTATAGAATAAAATATCATTGGAGGTAATTGTAATGATTGGTATAGGTAAATACAAAGCACACATCAACAATATGTTCTACAAGGGTGAGGTTATTTTCGAGCTTAAGTGGGTTAACAATTCTTACGACTTTGATATTGAAATTGATTCCGTTGACTTCGATATGCCCGAAATCACCATTAAATCCGTAGAGGAAGACGGCAATACACTTAATGCAGTTGCAGAGGCTTCCCTTCTTCCCGGTAAGGATTGTGACGTTTCACTTACATTTGAAGATAACAAATGTAACGGCTACCTTAAAATCCCCTTTGTTGGAAAAATCAAAATTAAAGACGCTGAAAAAATCGGCTAAAAAATTACGGCTCTGTGGTTTACACAGAGCCGTTTTTATGTAGCCTTATACTGTTCCGCTTTTTTCGTTATAATAAATAACCTTACCCTCTTCAACAGAGCGTGTAAGCCAGGTATTACCACCGATAACACAGTTATCACCGATTTTTGTATCACCGCCGAGAATTGTGGCATTAGCGTAAATAACAACATTATTGCCGATATCGGGATGACGCTTGATGTTTTTAACGGGGTTGCCGTTTTCGTCGACCTTGAAGCTTTTTGCACCCAATGTAACACCCTGATAAATTTTAACTCTGTTACCAATTGTGGTAGTTTCTCCAACTACAATACCCGTACCATGGTCGATACAGAAATACTCACCTATCGTTGCACCTGCGTGGATATCAACACCTGTTTTTTCGTGAGCAAATTCTGTCATAATACGCGGAATAAGCGGTACATTAAGTTCATAAAGCTCGTGAGCTATTCTGTAAATAGAAATAGCATAAAAGCCGGGATAACAAATAAGCACCTCTTCGTGACATTTAGCTGCAGGGTCACCCTCGTAAATTGCCTCAATATCCTTAAGAAGCATAGTTTTAACGTAGGGGAGCTTACTTATAAACTTATCGCATATTTCCTCGGCAGTTTTTTCCATACAGGTCATATTAAACTCACAAGCGCCCTTAATCTGCTCCGCCAACCTGTTATAGATATTAAGCATAAGCTCGGTTTGTGAAAGCACGTTTTCACTTCCCTCGCTGTGCTTAAAATAATTAGGGAATAAAAGCGACTGTAAGTCCTTTATAACCTTAATAACTTCCTTTCTGTCGGGAATACGCTGACGTGTAGCGTCCTTTTTAAGAAAGCTTTTTTCACTTATTTCTTCGAGGCTTTTTACGGTACCTGTAATAAGCCCCATTGATTCAAGAAAATTATCCATATTATTACTCCATAAAAAGATTTGTTGAAAGGTATCTTTCACCCGTATCGGTCAATACCGCAACTATTATTTTGCCTTTATTTTCAGGTCTTTTCGCAAGAAGCTTTGCACCGTAAAGTGAAGCACCCGACGAAATACCTACTGCAATGCCCTCACTTTTTGCAATTTGCCTTGCACAAGAAAAAGCATCCTCATCAGAAACGTCAATTATTTCGTCATACACATTTCTGTCAAGGTTTCCCGGCACGAAGTTTGCACCTATACCCTGAATGCCGTGAGAACCTGCAACACCTTTTGTAAGGAGCGGTGATTTTTCAGGCTCAACACCAACAACAATAATATCGGGATTCTGCTCCTTAAGATATTTTCCTGCACCCGATAAGGTGCCGCCTGTACCGATACCTGCAACAAGAATATCTACTTTCCCGTCAGTATCCGTCCATATTTCGGGCCCCGTTGTTTTGTAATGCGCATTAGGATTAGCAGGATTTTCAAACTGACCTGCAATAAAGGAGCCGGGAGTTTCCTTTGCGATTTCCTCCGCCTTTTCTATGCATCCCTTCATACCAAGCTTTGCCGGGGTAAGCACAACCTCTGCACCGTATGCTTTCATAAGCAAAACACGTTCACGACTCATATTATCAGGCATAACGATAATAACCTTATAGCCTCGGGACGTGCCTATAGCACTAAGAACTATCCCCGTATTTCCGCTTGTAGGCTCAATAATAACCGAGCCCTCTTTTAATACCCCGCGATTTTCCGCATCAAGAATCATCTCAAGTGCAGGTCTGTCCTTAGCACTTCCCGCAGGGTTAAAGCATTCAAGCTTTGCAAGTATGGTTGCATCTAAGCTATCGTCTTTTTCTATATTACAAAGCTCCATAAGAGGAGTTTTGCCAACCAACTGACTTACGTTTTTATAAACATTCATGGAATCCCGTCCTTTTCAGTAATTTTATCACAATACTTCTGCCATTACAAGTAACAAATAATATTGCAGTATTTATACTATTATGGTACAATTGGTTTCATCTTATGAAAGGGGAAAAATTATGGATTTTTGTATTAACACACAATCTGTTTGGGAGAAGCTTAAAGCTTCGGAAGAGCCTATCGTTATGTACGGCACGGGCAACGGAGCCGACAAGGTATGTGATATACTGTCAGAAAAAAACATTACCCTTTCAGGCGTAACCGCAAGCAATTCCTTTGTACGCAAAAGGACCTTCCGTGGTTTTCAGGTTATGCCCATTTCTTATTTCGAGGAGCTTTACAAGGAATTCACCATTATTATCACCTTCGGCACCTCCTTACCCGAGGTAATGAACAATATTTTTGAAATAAGTAAAAAACACCGTGTGCTTGTGCCTGTTGTTCCGGTTATAGGTACAGAGGTTTTTGATGACGATTTTCTTGAGAAAAACGAAGAATATATAAACACCGCTTACAATCTTTTAGCAGATGATTTTTCAAAAAAAATATTCAAGGGCTACATTGAATTCCTTTATGGCGGTGAATTAGGTACCCTTAACTCAATCACCACAGAAGAAAAAGAAGCTTTTGAAACTATATTAAGATTAAACGCTAACGAAGTATACGTTGATATCGGTGCTTATCGTGGTGATACGGTTGATACATTTTTAAGATATGCAAATAATTCTTACAAAGAGATTATTTGCGCAGAGCCTGATACAAAAACCTTCAAAAAGCTTTTGGAGCATTGTGAAGGCCTTGATAATTTCAGGGCATATAACAGTGCTGTAACGGGTGTTGACGGTATGGTTGGTTTTTCACATCAGCACGGCAGACAATCAGCCTTAGGCGGTGACATTTTAACCTCATCCGTCACCTTATCCACACTTTGCGGTAAAAGTGCGCCCACTTATATAAAAATTGATTCCGAGGGTTGTGAATACGAAATTCTTGAAGCATCAGCAGAGCTTTTCAGAATTCACAAGCCTAAGCTTAATATTGCCGTTTATCATAAATCAAGTGATATTTTTACCCTACCGATTCTCATAAATAAACATAATCCAAATTACAAAATTCATTTAAGACATCACCCGTATATTCCCGCCTGGGATACTTTGCTTTATTGCGAATAAGGGTGTATATAAATTTATTTTTCTACATTTTTAAAAAGATATTGACATTTTCTTTAAATATATATATATTAAGAATTGCAAATTAAAAATAACGTGTCAGCCGTCACGGGTTCACAGCTTTGTTGATGCCACGGACAAATTAAATTCACCAATTTGAAGATAACATTTCTATGTTCTTTGGGTAGGTGGTTTTTTATTTTGAATAAAAGTTTTTCCGATATTCAAATATTCTTAATTTGCGGAGAGGGGATGCATAATTGTCCAATAATATTATTGAATTAAAAAACATCTCTGTTGCCTTTGATGGTCAACAAATAATTGATAATATGAATTTATACATCCGCGACAAGGAGTTCATCACCTTTTTAGGTCCCTCCGGTTGCGGCAAAACAACTACGCTTAGAATGATCGCAGGCTTCCTTGAGCCTGATTCGGGCGATGTTATTTTTGACGGAAAAATAATAAATGGTGTTCCGCCTCACAAAAGGCAATTGAACACCATTTTTCAGCGATATGCATTATTCCCTCACCTTAACGTGTACGAGAATATTGCTTTCGGTCTGCGTCTTAAAAAGACCCCTGAAAAGGAAATCAAAAAAGCTGTTACAGAAATGCTGGAGCTTATTAACCTTAAGGGCTTTGAACGCAGAAATATAGCTTCACTTTCAGGCGGTCAGCAGCAACGAGTTGCCATTGCCCGTGCACTTGTTGTTAAGCCACGTGTGCTTCTTCTTGACGAGCCGTTAGGTGCTCTCGACCTTAAGCTTCGCAAGGATATGCAGATTGAGCTTAAAAATATTCAGCAGCGTCTCGGTATTACGTTCATTTACGTTACCCACGACCAGGAGGAAGCGCTTTCAATGTCTGACACCATCGTTGTTATGGATTCAGGCGTTATCCAGCAAATCGGCACACCTACAGATATTTACAACGAGCCTAAAAACGCTTTCGTTGCCGACTTCATCGGTGAAAGTAACATCATCGAAGGTGTAATGCGTGCAGACTTCTGGGTTGAAATGGCAGGTCACAGATTCAAATGCCTTGACAAGGGCTTCGGTGTCGACGAAAATGTTGACGTTGTTGTACGCCCTGAGGATGTTGACGTTGTTCCCGTTGAAAGCTCTATGATTTCAGGTATTGTTACATCCATTACCTTCAAGGGTGTTTACTATGAAATAATTGTAGAAATCAAAGGCTTCAAATGGATGATACAATCTACAGATTATCAAGAGGTCGGCTCCACAATCGGACTTAACGTTGAGCCTGACGCTATACACATAATGAAAAAATCACAGTACTCCGGCCTTTACGGTGACTACAGCTCCTTCAGCGAGGAGTTTGACGAGTTATCTGATGCCACAGTTTATGAGGATGAAGACGAATAATCCCCAAAATAATTGAAAGGAGTGCTGATGATGAATAAAAAATCATCGCTTATGACCCGTCTTGCGGGTGCTCCATACATTCTTTGGGCCGCATTATTCATAATTGTCCCCTTATGTATGGTTGCATACTACGCTTTTACGGATTCGTCAGGAGCTTTTACACTTGACAATGTTACTGCTATCGGAAAATATACCGATACATTCATTCTTTCCATATGGTTAGGCCTATTGGCAACGGTCATCTGCCTTATAATTGCATATCCCCTTGCTTACATTATGGCCGCACGGGGACCTGAGAAGCAAAGTATGATGACCATGGTTATTATGTTACCTATGTGGATGAATTTCCTTTTAAGGACATATTCATGGATGACAATTCTGGAGGATAACGGACTTATTAACTCCCTTATCACCGCAATAGGTCTTGAACCGCTGCAGCTTATCAACACACGTGGTGCAGTTGTGCTTGGTATGGTTTATAACTTCCTGCCATATATGATTTTGCCTATATACACCGTTATGCTTAAGACTGACCGCTCACTTGTTGAGGCGGCACAGGACCTTGGCGGAAACAAGCTTGACGTTTTCCGCAACGTTACAATCCCCTTAAGCGTGCCCGGTGTTGTTTCCGGCTTCACAATGGTTTTTGTACCCTCTGTAAGCACCTTCTACATTTCACAAAAGTTAGGTGGTACAGGCACCATTCTTATCGGTGATATTATTGAGACACAATTCCAGACAGCTAACAACTTCCATATGGGTGCATCACTTTCCTTCGTGCTTATGATTCTTATTTTCATCTGCCTTGCGGTTATGAACAGATTTTCAGATGATGACGGAGGTGTTATAATATGACCAAAAAAACATCCCTCGGATCAAAGCTTTACACCGCACTTGTTTTTTTGTTCTTATACGCCCCCATTGTTGTGCTTATTGTGTTCAGCTTCAATTCAGGCAAAAGCACATCCGTTTTTGAAGGCTTTTCACTTTACTGGTACAGGGAGCTTTTCAAGGATTCAGCTACTCTTGATGCTTTCAAAAACTCAATAATAGTAGCGGTTATATCATCAATAATTTCAACAGTTATGGGTACCTTTGCCGCTACCGCAATATTCGGCTATAAGAATAAGCTTTTAAAAAGCAGCGTTATGACCGTTACCAACATACCTATGATGAATCCCGAAATTGTTACCGGTGTTTCGATGATGCTTCTTTTCGTTTTCGTCGGTGCATTATTCGGCAAAACAGGTACGTTAGGCTTCGGCACACTTATAATTGCACACACAACCTTTGAGCTGCCCTATGTAATACTCAACGTATTACCTAAGCTGCGTCAGACAGACCCCCACCTTGCAGAGGCAGCTCAGGATTTAGGCTGTACTCCCCTTCAGGCTTTTTTCAAGGTGGTTTTACCTGCTATAATGCCCGGCATAATTTCAGGTCTTATGATGGCATTCACACTATCGGTTGATGATTTCATCATAAGTTATTTTGTAAGCGGTACACAATCACAGACACTTCCCATAAGAATTTTCTCTATGACAAAGCGTCGTGTCACACCTGATATGTACGCACTTTCAACCCTTATTTTCCTTGCAATACTTGTACTTCTTGTTGTTTCAAACATAATCAGTGCACGCGGAGACAAGAACTTTAGCAAAAAGAAGGGCGGTGCAAAGAAATGATAAAAAAACTTTCCTGCATCACCTTATGCTTAATTATACTTGCCCTTTCTATTATGCCTTGCTTTGCATCCCAAAAGGATGATTATGAGCATCTCAGAGGTACAACACTTAATGTTTACAACTGGGGTGAATATATTTCCGACGGCTCAGAGGGTGCTCCCGATGTAAACAAGATTTTCCAGAAAAGATACGGTATTACGATTAACTATACCAACTACGAAAGCAACGAAAATATGTACAACAAGCTTAAAAGCGGTGGTGCAAACTACGATATCATAATTCCATCGGATTATATGATAGCAAAGCTTGTTGAAGAGGATATGTTAGCAGAGCTTGATTTTTCCAACATACCTAATTACAAATACATTCTGCCTGAATATAAGGACTTGTATTATGACCCCCAGAATAAATTTTCCGTACCATACACAGTAGGTATGGTAGGGCTTATTTACAACACCACAATGGTTGACGGACCTATTGACAGCTGGAGTGCTCTCTGGGATGAACAGTACAAAGATAAAATTCTTATGTTCAACAACCCACGTGATGCCTTCGGTATTGCACAATGCCTTTTAGGACAGAGCGTAAACACCACAGATACCAAGGAATGGGATAAGGCTCTGCAATGCCTTAAGGAACAAAACGACCTTGTTTCCTCTTACGTTATGGATGAGGTTTATAACAAGATGGAAAATGGTGAAGCTGCCCTTGCTCCATATTATGCGGGTGACTTCCTCACAATGTATGACACAAACCCCGACCTTGCATTCGTTTATCCCAAAGAGGGCGTTAACTTCTTTGTAGATGCAATGTGTATACCCAAAAATGCAGAAAACAAGGAAGCTGCCGAGCTTTACATAAACTTTATGTGTGAAGAGGAAATTGCAGTTGCCAATGCAAACTACGTTTGCTACGCTTCCCCCCACAAGCTTGTGCTTGAATCCGATGATTATGAATTAAAGGGTAACCCTGTGCTTTATCCTGCGAAAAAGGATATGCCAAAAACACAGCTTTTTGAAAACCTTGATTACGATACTCAGCAGTATATGTCTATGTTGTGGAATGAGCTTAAAATCGAGGGCAATTCAAATATAGATGCCTATATCGGTCTTTCAATCACCTTAGTGCTTGTCGTAGCTTATCTTATTTATAAATTCATAAAAAAGAAAAAGCGTGAAGCATATTATTAATAAAAAGCAAAAGCCTTGACTCATTCGAGTCAAGGCTTCATTTTTACCAAGTTTTTATAACCTCGGGATTCATAAAAATTTCATCAAGTTTTTTTATAAACGGCATAACATCATTGAATCCGCCTATTCTGTGGTCAAATAAAAGAGTTATGGGTAAAACTTTTTTAGTACCTAAATCAATTTCACCCTTTTCATTTCTGAAAACATACTCCTTATCACGCACACTACCCATAGCCATAAGAAATGTCTGCGGGAACAATAAGGGTGTATAGGTTACATTACCGTTAAGACCCTCATATAATGGTCCCCAGTTTGTAAGGCATACAGAGCCCTCGTTAAGCTCGTTCATTTCAAGAACAGTTCCTTTTTCGGGCTTTTTCTTGAATCGATCACTTAACTTTGCAACCTTATGCTTACCGAAATATCCCGTAATGGTCTGTGCAAAGGTGGGGATAACAGCTCCTTTTAAAGCAAGACCGATTGTTCTTTGCTTAACCACGTCATACATCGCCAGATCAAGATCTGTATTCTCAAGCCTTCTCATAAGGTCTGCGATTTGCTCGGAAAGCTCCTTTAATGATTTATTTTCCGCCTCCCTGACTTTAATAGGGAAGGTTTCGCCGTTATCAAGTACAACCGGCATAGCCACATCGATATGCTCTTTAACAAGTACCGTACCACAGGATGATGTTGTATTAAAGCTTACGTGAGCATTAAGACGGGGTGCCGCCTTTAACCCCTCAACAAGTATACGCATCATAATCGTATTAAAGGAAAGAGGATAATCACATTCCTTCTTCAATTTATGATAAGTATCCCACAGGGCTGTAACGTCCGCTTCATAATTATATCCCGCAGTAGGAATAGTTTGCTGTGATTTTGTGAGTATATACCCTGAAATTCTGCCCCTCATACCGAAGTTTTCTGCTCTGTCACCTTTTCCGGGCTTGTTAAGGGTAGTTCTCATATATTCTTTAAATCCCATATATCTACGCGAAAACACCGTGTGCTTTCCCTTTCAAAATAATTATTTATCCTTTTTAGTTCCCAATTTATTAAGAACTGAAACTGACAAAATAATAATGCCGACAACAATAAAAATACCAATCATTCCGGCAGCAGAACAAAGAAGTGCTTCACTTAAATTCTCTGTGCTGAAGCTGAGTGATGCTGCACCCTCAGATGCAACCTCTGAAGTAACCTCAGTAACAACCTCAGAAGCGATTTCCGTTGTTGTTTCTGCCACTTTTTTTGCAAGTGTATTAAACATATTCTGCACCTCCGTCAATTACCAAAGAAACTTAAAATCATACCACCGGCAATAACCGATGCAACCTGACCTGAAACGTTAACACCTGTTGCATGCATAAGAAGGAAGTTCTGGTTATCTGCCTCAAGACCGAGCTTATGAACAACACGTGATGACATGGGGAATGCAGAGATACCTGCAGCACCGATCATAGGGTTGAACTTTTTTCCTTCGGGAAGGAAAAGGTTAAGGAACTTTGCGAAAAGAACGCCACCTGCTGTGTCAACAATAAATGCAACAAGACCAAGACCGAGAATAAGTGCGGTCTGCCATGTAAGGAATGACTCTGCGTTCATATTTCTTGCAACGGTGATACCGAGAAGAATTGTAACAAGGTTTGCAAGCACCTTTTGTGCTGTTTCTGAAAGTGAATCAAGAACACCGCATTCTCTGATAAGGTTACCGAACATAAGGAAACCGATAAGAACTGCAGACTGAGGTGATACAACACCTGCAATAATTGAAACAACTATGGGGAAAAGTATTCTTGTACGCTTTGAAACTGCCTTACCCTCATATTTCATACGGATACGGCGTTCCTTTTTGGTTGTAAGTGCCTTAATAACGGGCGGCTGAATAATGGGAACAAGAGCCATATATGAATAAGCCGCAACGATAATTGCACCGATATATTTTGAACCTAACTCTGTAGCAACGAAAATTGATGTGGGGCCGTCTGCCGCACCGATAATAGCAATGGATGCCGCATCGTTAATATCAAAGAAAAGTGATGCTACGCTGAGTGTGAAGAAAATACCGAACTGTGCCGCCGCACCAAATATCATAAGCTTAGGGTTAGAAAGCAACGGACCGAAGTCGATCATTGCACCGATGCCTATGAACAACAACAAGGGGAAAAGCTCGTTGGCAACACCTGCGTTATAGAGGATTTCTATAGCACCATGCTCCGAAATTACGCCGACTGCCTCTGCAAGAGGTAAGTTAACAAGGATTGTACCGAAGCCCATAGGTAAAAGTAGTGTGGGCTCCATATCCTTTACAATTGCAAGGTAAATAAGAACAGAGCCGATTGCAACCATAACCAACATTGGGATTAATTCTGTTTTCGGATCCATACCTACAATTGCTTCAAAAATACTTAATATTTTTGAGCCTAAATCTGTCAAGATATCCATTATGTTCCTTCTTTCTCATATTCTCCGATAATTGTAAACCCGGATTATTATCAGGTTGACAATAATTGTTACTTATGATACTATTTTGCAACGGAGGTGAAGCTATGAAATCGAAAAAATCAACTAAAGCCTTTAATTCTAAAAAGCTTAAATCATATATTCAGATATCACTCTTCACCGCAATAATTGCAGCCTGTTCATTTGTAACAATTCCTGCCCCCGTGCCCTTCACCCTTCAAACGCTGGGTATTTTTGCCGCCCTTACGATTACCGGCTTCAAAAAAGGCTTAGCCTCGATAATTCTGTATATTATCCTCGGCATTACGGGACTTCCTGTTTTTTCGGGCTTTTCTGCCGGTATCGGTCACCTTGCAGGTGCCTCCGGCGGTTACATTACGGGATTTATTTTTATTGCCCTGTGCTACGGGTTATTTGCACATAACATCAATGCTTCTGCATTGCTCAAAGCAATCGGTCTGTTTTCGGGGTTAGTGACCTGCTACCTTTTCGGTACGTTATGGTACGTTGCAGTTTACTTAAAGGATTTAAGTTTTTCCGCATTCGGCTCCGCATTTTTGGTATGCGTGGTGCCTTTCATAATCCCCGATTTAATCAAACTTTCCGTTGCTGTTGTTATTGACCGCAAAATACCCGAGCAAATCAGGTAAACACCGCCCTTTCGGGCGGATTTTTTATTTTACAATACCTTCAAGGAAATTAACTTCCCTTACGTTTGTGTCTCTGTCTACTCTGAAGGTTTTGATTTCGTGCTTGCCGATATCATACCAGAAGCCGTTATCAAAGAGCTTTGACATTACGTAACCCTTAGATGACTCGATACCCTTTGTTTCATAAAGACGGATAATCAAATCTCCGCTACCGTCTTCGCAACGCTTAAGGGCAGTAACAACAACATTATCAAGATTTGTGTAAAGGAATGAATCCTTCTGCTGAAGCTGACCCTTATGGTAGCTTTCAGGCACAACAGCAACGTTATTGTTAAACATATGTGCTTCCTTAACAACATCACTCTGCTCTGCTTCACCATCGTGAAGATAAATACCGTAGGAGAAGCGGTTAAGACCTTCATCGGTGAAGTTAAATTCTGCCTCAGGTCTGTCAGAATAATGATCGGCAAAAATAACGTTTCTTAACGCGGTGAGTCTTAACTCTGCACCGGGACAATCGTAGCTGTATTTAGAATCTGTAATTACTGAAATACCTACACGCTTGCCATCCTTTGTAACAGTAAGGTCTGCCCAGTTAAGTGCAGGCTCCTCATCACCGTCACAAGGTCTTTTAATAAATCCGCAGGGGATTTCGTATGTGCTGATAGGATCATTACCGCCTGTGGGGAATGCGAATTTAAGAAGAGTGAACTTTTCCTGCCACATCGCCTTGCAATCAACACGCAATGTTTTCTGACCTTTTGCAAGAATAAACTCCTGAGTAAGGTAAGAATCATTGATTTTATGAGTTGTGCGGACAACTGAGCGGAGTGCACCGTTTTCAACACGCTTGATATCAACAAGCTCCATAATGCCTTTTACATCGTGGAATTTGAAAACATTGTGTGCCCATGTATCTGTTTTATCATCGTTGATAACCGTAGGAATAGCAAGGAAATTTTCACCTGCATACTCCATCTGATTAGCTTTGTCATAAAGGCTCTTTATATAACCCGTAGCCGCATCAATTTCTACAGACATATACTCGTTTTCCATAAAGAAGTTCTGGTCTATGGAAATTGTCTTTTCAGCGGTTGCTTTATGGTCAGGCTCAAGCCAATAGGTAGCATAACCCATAGGAGGAACCTTTGCCATAAATACTGTATCAAGATGGTCATCGTTTGAACGTGATGAGCGTACATTCTGGAAAAGAACCTCTTTACCCTCGCTATCTGTAACATTAGCTGAGGGATGATGTGTTTTCACAGGAATATCTGCCTCATATGAATGAGGGTTAAATACCACAACGGGTCTTGGGGTATTGTTCTCGTAGCAGGTGTAATGACGTTGCTCAAGGACAGGGGCATCCACACCGTCAACCCATGTATCAATATTTCTTGAAATTCTGAGGATTGCATTGTTATAGCTTTCGGATGCAACGTCAAGAGCATAGCCCTCGGATGATTTCACATCCTCATAAGCCTCCATAATGGAGCAACCGCACAAAATATCGTGGAACTGATTGAAGCAAACCTTCTGCCATGCCTTTTCGTATTCTTTAGTCTTTGGAGCTGACTCTGTAACAACAGAAGAGATTGTATCCCATTTTTCCGCAGCGGCAAGAGCATTTTCTGCCTTGCGGTTAAGAGCTTTAACAAGTGATGTTGCACTATAGCAGCCGCTTGCGTGATGCTGAAGCTCATCCTTCCAGCTCAGAATTTCCAACAACTCGTTAAGCATATCCTCGAAGTAATCATCAGGTGATGAGAATTCAAGGTCGTTGAAGCCCTCACGTTCGAGATTTTCCTTAAGGTATTCGATATCACCCTTTGTAGGACCGCCGCCGTGGTTACCTACACCATAGAACATCATCATTCCGTGACCTGTTTTTTCTGCACGTTCATTTATGATTTCAAGCTTATGGTCGATATCCTCTTTGCCGTGTGCGGTGTAACCCGTAGGTGTTCTGTAAGTAAGAACACGTGAGCCGTCGGGACTATCCCACCAGAAAAGGTTTTCGGGAATTTCACTGTTTTCGCTCATTTCAGGTCTTTGGAACACGTAGTTGAGCATACCACTTTTTACGATAAACTGAGGTAACATAGCGTTATGACCGAAAGAGTCTACGTTATAACCCGTTGTACATATTCTGCCGAACTTTTCATAGTAATAAAGCTGACTGTAAAGAGCCTGACGTGCAAAGCTTTCACCTGAAGGCATATTGCAATCGGGCTGTACCCACCATCCGTTTACGGGAACCCATCTGCCTTTTTTCACCATTGCACGGATTTCCTCAAACATCTGGGGATCAATCTCTTCAACCCATTTGTAATAAGCAGCGGAGGAGCAGGTGAAAACAAAATCGTTATATTCCTTTAATCTGTCAAGAGCGCTGCGGAAAGTCTGAAGAACCTCTGCACAGCCCTCCTGCCAACGCCAGAGCCAGATAGGGTCAAGGTGAGCATTGCCGATTAATTTAATTGTTTTATCCATAATCATTTGCCCTCCTCAATAATATTGAAATATCTTCCCAACCAATAAGCAAAGGTGTATGGGTAGCAGCTTTCCACACAAGAAACGCCGCCGCTATCCTCTGTTTTGTATTCAAGGGGATTTCTGTCATACTTTGCAATGAAGCGTTCATCGTTAGGAAGAAGTGCCGAAGTTTCGATATAACCGCCCATAAGCTCCTTTTTAGGAATATCTCGACGGTTGTGAATTGAAACACCTGCGGCAAGTCTTGAAACACTGAAGCGATAGAACCATGTTTTTATGCGGTCCGCATCAGGCTTTGCATTTTCAGGGTCACTGAGGAAATACGGGAAGTCATAGCCCGGATTATACTCAGGTGCAAGAGAATATCTCCAGCTTCTGAAAGCCGCTCTGTATTTTTCGAGAAGCTTTTCATCCTTTTCAAGTGTGCAAAGACCCCAGAGTGAAAGTACAGCAAGCATATGGTCGCCATACATAATTTCTTCTCTGTCTTCAACGCCACCCTGAATACTTACATGGTGGAAACGGTCGTAATGCTTGTATGTTAAATCTGCATAGCCTTTTTCAATAAGCTCATCGTGAGTTTTTCTGTAAATGCCCTGCTCACCTGTAAGGTGCATTGTTACATTAAGGTACATAAGCATCTGACCTGCGTTAAGGCACGCATCTGCCCAACCACCCGGAGTGTTGAAATATTCAAGATTCCATTTTGCCCATGTTGTGTATTCACCATTTGCTTCACGAAGAGCAAAGTTG
>JAZRLZ010000021.1:0-55856 GCA_045647125.1 Acutalibacteraceae bacterium
TTGCACCTTAAATCTTTTAAATTTGGATGCAGAGCAAGACACAAATGTGCAGAAACCCTGACGGGTTTCAAGCATTTTAACATAGCTATGCGCCAAAGTTAATGATTTAAGGCTATTAAATCCCTAATTTACACTCCCTAAATCGGGAGTCATTAGTTGATTTATTTTTCCTCTTTCTTCTTGTGGAAAAGAATTTTATCAACAGGGAAGTAAAGGAAGAACTGAAGTGCAGAGCAAATCATTGTTGCAATGTTCTTTGCGGCTGTTTCATTACACCACTCAAAGCCAAGGAATACATCTTTGAGTGTAGGATTAAGCCATGCAGAGAAAAGAATAAGACCAATTGTAAATACAATGTAGATGGGGAGAGCAATTGCAATATTTGCACCTGAATTAAATGTTTTTTCCTTGTTAACAAAGAAAGCAACGATCTGTGCGATGATGTTAGCAACATTAGATACGATGAAATAACCAAGTCCGCCAACTACTGCAGGATATACAAATACCCACCAACTGAAATCCTGGGTATAGAGCTCCTTGATTGCAGGGATAAGGTTAAGTGTGTTAAGCAGTACAAACTGTACGATCATTGCAAGAAGGCTTACAACAATGAACTTAACAAACTGCCAGATTGTAACAAGAAGAGAGCCTTTTGACTCTGCAGCCTTGTCGATGTCTTTTAATTTTGCCATAAATACACCTCATATACTATTTATTTACGTTGAGTTTATCACACTTCTATCCATAAGTCAATAAAAAACCTTTGACAAAACTAATCTGATATTATAAAGTATAATTATACAAATTTGTATAATAATAATCACGAAAGGATGATTTTTAATGGAACTTAAAGGATCAAGAACTGAACAGAATCTTCGCGATGCTTTCGCCGGTGAAAGCCAGGCAAGAAACAAATACACATATTTTGCTTCTGTTGCCAAAAAAGAAGGCTATCAGCAAATAGCTGCTATTTTTGAGGAAACTGCAAACAACGAAAAAGAACATGCGAAAATGTGGTTCAAAGAGCTTAAGGGTATTGGCACAACTGCTGACAATCTTCTTTCTGCCGCAGAGGGTGAAAATTACGAGTGGACTGATATGTACGCTGAGTTTGCAAAGGTTGCCGATGAGGAAGGCTTTACAGAGCTTGCTGAAAAATTCCGTAAGGTTGCAGCTATCGAAAAAACTCACGAGGAGCGTTACAGAAAGCTCCTCAACAATGTAGAGATGCAGCAGGTTTTCGAAAAATCAGAGGAAACAATGTGGGAGTGCCGCAATTGCGGTCACCTTGTTATGGGTAAAAAAGCTCCTGAAATCTGTCCTGTTTGTGCACATCCTCAAAGTTATTTTGAGGTAAGAAAAGAAAATTATTAATGTCATCTTTTTTACGCCATACACCTGATGAAAGGGTGTGTGGCGTTTTTTTATGAATGGGTTATGCACAAAAAGAATGCTGGATTTTTGTGCATAGTTTATATCTGTGATTGATTGAATCTTGTTTTTGTTCGTGGTAAAATAGGGTATATTTAATTGGAGGGCAGATTTATGAAAAAATTGCTTAAAAGTACTTTGTCATTGTTTATGGCATTTACATTGGTTTTGGGCACTGCTTACGCAGGTCTCGGCCAGATTGATTTTGACGGATTATTTACCGTCAGAACTCACGCCGCAAGCGTTGACGATTTAACCTTTTCTATAGGTGATGACGGAACCTATTATGTTCTTTATGAATGTAACCCGAAAGCAAGCGGAGCGTTAACTATTCCCGCAAAATACAAGGGCTTGCCTGTTAAGGTGATTGGTTCCGCCGCTTTTAATGAATGTGTGAATATCACTTCAGTAAAAATTCCCGACAGCGTTACGGATATTGAAGATTATGCGTTTTACAGATGTACGGGTATTACAACGGTCACCTTCGGAAGCGGTTTGAAAACTATAGGTGATTATGCGTTTTTTAATTGTGAAAATCTTAATGCCGTTTCATTTCCTGATGGCTTGACACGTATAGGTGTTTCTGCTTTTGAGGGTTGCGGTAAGTTAAAAACATTATCAATTCCCGGTAGCGTAAAAACAATAGGCGGTCTTGCATTTGTTAGTTGTTCAAACGTTGCTTCACTTACACTCGGCTATGGTATAAAAACTATTGAATACGGTGCATTTTCCGGTTTCAGAAAAATCACAACAGTCAAAATCCCGAATAGTGTGACAACCTTAGGTGATTCTGTTTTTGCAGGCTGCAGTAAGCTTGAAAAGGTTACAATGAGCAAAAATGTAAAAAGCATAGCCGCCTACGCTTTTTCAGGTTGCGGAAGTCTTACATCTTTTGTTATTCCTAACAGTGCAACAAGTATTGGTGAATACGCTTTCTTTGAGTGTGCAAATCTTTCATCAATTACAATCGGCTCAGCCGTGAAGAGTATAGGTAAATATGCATTTTATGGTTGTACTAATCTTGCATCAGTTAAAATTCCTGGTAAGGTAACAAGTATTGGCGAAGGTGCTTTTGGCTCGTGTAGTGCTCTTAAATCTATTGCAATTCCCAACAGTGTAAAAACTGTAGGCAAAGATGCTTTCTATAATTGCGAAAACCTTACATCAGTAAAATTTGGTACTGGTGTAACAACTGTGTATGATGGTGCTTTCTCATACTGCTATAAGCTTAAATCAGTATATATAACCAATTTAAAAAGCTGGTGTAATATTTCATTTAAAAGCGATGAATCCAACCCCTTGGTTGTTGCAAATAATTTGTATCTCAATGGCAAATTGGTGACTGCAGTTACCATTCCAACAGGTGTTACAAAAATTCCTCGCTACGCCTTTAGTTGTAAAAGTATTACGTCAATTGTAATTCCCGATAGTGTAACACGTATAGGTGAAAACGCTTTCTACGAAAGTTCAAATCTTAAAAAAGTTACAATGGGTAGCGGTGTAAAAACTATTGGCAACAATGCTTTCTATTACTGCAGAAATCTTAAAACTGTTGAAATGGGCAGTTATGTAACAAGTATTGGTTATAGTGCTTTCTATTGGTGCGATAGTCTTCAGGCTATTACTATCCCTGCAGGTGTAAAGAAGATTCCTTCTTATGCTTTCTATTGGTGCAGAAGCCTTTCTTCGGTAAGAATCCGCAAGGGTGTTGAAACTATCGGTGAGGGTGCTTTCTTCGGATGCGAAAGTCTTAAATACGTTACAATTCCCGAAAGTGTTACAAAAATAAACTCCCAGTCATTAGGCTATGCATCAGGAAAGGTGGCAGGCTTCACAATTCGCGGTAAGAGTGGCTCTGCGGCAGAAAAATATGCAAAGAATAACGGCTTCAAATTTGTCAGCACAAAATGTTCTCATTCAAAAACCGAATGGATAGTTGATAAAAAAGCCACAGTATATGCGGCAGGTGAAAAGCATAAGGAATGTGTATCCTGCGGTGAGATTCTTAAGCGTGCAACAATCAAACAACTTACCTGCTCTGCAGTTAAGCTCACAAAGGTTGCAAACATTACCACAGGTGTTAAGGTTTATTGGTCGAAAACTACAGGTGCCGACAGTTACAGGATTTATCGTAAAATAAAGGATGGAAGCTGGAAAGCAATCGGCAATACAAAGGAACTCAATTATATCGACAAAACCGCACAAGGCGGAACATTGTATTACTATTGTGTAAGAGCTATAAATGAAGCTGGTGTCGGTGCAACCTGCAAAACAACAAAATCAATTAAATTCCTTGATAATCCTGTTTTAGGTACACCTGTAAGCTCTGCAAATGGTGTTGAACTTAAATGGTCAAAAACAGTAGGTGCAGGTGGTTATGAAATCTATCGCAAATCAGGTGACGGCCAATGGGAAATCATCGGAACAAACAAAGGTGTTTCCAAGCTTTCCTACACAGACGCCTCTGCGCAAAAGGATGTTGCATATTCTTATA
This sequence comes from Acutalibacteraceae bacterium, assembly GCA_045647125.1. GTDB lineage: Bacteria > Bacillota > Clostridia > Oscillospirales > Acutalibacteraceae > DTU089. Next base: position 3,926 of record JAZRLZ010000021.1, read on the forward strand.
AGGTAAGAGCCTATTATGGTGAAACCTATAGTGCATATTCCGGTGAAAAGAAATTTACATATAATCCCTGATATTTTAAGTGGTCTGTCTTGAAAGGCAGACCGCTATTTTTATGGGGAAAATGTCAAAATACACAATTTATTCACCGTGTATTCGGTAAGTTGTTTTGTTGACTTTATTATATATTATTGTTAAAATATAAAATGAACAAATATTTTTAACATATACGGAGGTATACTTATGGGATTTAATGAAATTGCTGCTAAAGCTGTTCGTGCTATTGGCAGAAAAAGTTCAAAAAAATTATATAAAAAGGGTGCTTTACCCGTAGAGCTTCCTCGTCCCGAGCCTACAGTAATCAAGGGGGAGAGTTATGTTTGCGGTTATGCCGTTCAGGAGGTTATGCCGAAGGATGTAACTGCAAAAACTTATTGGATTGCGGGTTATGGTATGGGTCGTGCTATCGAGGGTGTTCATGATCCTATAACAGTAAGCGCTATGTGGGTAGGTGCAGACGATAACGGCGGTTATATTCATCTTGCTGCAGATATTGTTGGTCTTACTAACTACGAGCTTAACATTGTTCGTGATAATCTTAAAGATTTTATGGCGGAAAGCAAATGTGCAGGAGTTTTCCTTTCCTTCTCGCATACCCATGCAGGCTTTGATACAGTAGGTTATTGGGGCCAACTTATGAAACTTAAATCAGGTAAAGATCCTGAATATATGGATATGCTTCTCAAAGCACTTGAACAGGTAGCCCGTCAGGCTTATGCTCAGCGTAAACCGGGTAAACTTTATATCGGTACAACTCACGTGCCCGATGCACAGTATTGTAAACGTGAGCCTAACGCTATGCACGATGTGCTTACACGTACCCGCTTTGTTCCTGATGATAATTCAACGGAAACCTGGTTTATGAATTATGCGGCACATCCCAACACACTCGGTGGCGGAAACCGTCAGGTAAGTGCCGATTATCCGTATTGGCTTCGAAAGACTATCAATGACACTAAAACAGTAAATGTTCTTTTCGGTGTTGGTGCTATTGGTGCCGTTGACCCGGGTGATTATTGTGAAGATTGTTACGAAAGAACCCGTCTTCAGGGCGAGGCATTGGGCAGAGCATCATTAGCTATTGATAATGATAAGGAAATGCCCGTTGAAATTGTTGTTTTACAGCAGAAATATTATGCACCTGTTGATAACGGTCTTCTTGCTCTTATGGCAACTATCAATGCGGTTTCATCTCAGCGTTACTATTGCGACCGCGGTGATTTAGGTCTTGCACTTCTTACTGAGATGGTTTACATAAAGCTTGGTACACAGCAGATTCTTATGCTTCCCGGCGAGCCATTCCCCGAGGTAGTGTATGGTGGTGCTGCAGAGGCTGATAAATCAGCAACAGGTAAAGGTACCGAGATTAACCCCACACCCGTTATTGATGTTGTAGGTGATAAGGAGTTGCTTGTTTATGGTGCATCAAATGATATGACGGGTTATTGTGTAACACCTAATGATTTCATTCTTCACGAAACACAGGCTTATATTGAGCAGGGTCGCGATGTGTTTGACAGACGTCACTATCACGAAACAAACTCATTAGGTTATCTTACAAATCAGGTTATTGTTGAAAATGTAACCGAAATTATGGAACGTGTAAAATAATTACAGAAAACTGTAAGAACGGAGGTGCAACGGCTATGAGTTATTACCTCGGAATAGATGGTGGCGGAACAAAAACCACCGCACTTGTCTGTGATGAAACGGGTAATATTCTTTGCAGGGCAGAGTCAGGATCATTGAATTTTTATGATGTAGGCTTTGATGGTGCAAGAAAAACACTTGCAACCATTAAGGAGCAAATAAAAACCTGCCTTGGTGATATAGCCTTCAGCTCCGTTGTTATCGGTTGCTCCGCTCTGGATGATGAAGCACCTGCCGATGTATCTGAAAGGCTTTGCGGCGGTATAATTGACACTGAAAAGCTTCTTGTAAACAGTGATTTATTCATAGCATTGCACGCCTCGGGTGATTTGTCACCCCGTATTGTTGCGGTGTGTGGTACAGGCTCAATGGCGGTCGGTACTGTTGATAACGAGAAGATTATAACCTCGGGAGGTTGGGGGCATATAGCAGGTGACGGAGGTTCTGCATATTCCATCTCACTTACAGCTCTTAAGACTGCCTGCAGGCTTTATGATAAGGGTGAATACAGCCATCCGCTTATTGAAACTGTTTGCGGATTTTACGGGGTGGAGGATTTGCGTCAAGCAATTGATAGCATTTATTCTCCCAAAGCTCGAAAAAGTGATCTTGCAGAATTAACACCCCTTATTTCACACCTTGCCGAGGAGGGATGTGAAACTGCGATTGAAATTATAAAGAATCAATGCACCGAGCTTGTTGATACCGTAAGTGCTTTGGTTGAACGTATGTCGCAGTGTGATACCGTTTATTTGTATGGCGGAGTTTTTAAAAATAACAAGCTTTTTAGAGATTGTTTTGTTAAGTCGTTTGAAAGCTTGTATCCTGTTATTTGCATAAAAAATCTTGAAACCTCTGCGGAGCAGGGCGCCCTTAATATTGCGAGGAGCTTATGAGTAAAAGTACAGAGTATCTTAATGAAATAGAAAAAATTATCGAGTCAATTAAGCTTAATAGTGAAGAGAGTGTGAAGGCGACAGCGACTGCCTTTAAAAATGCTCTTATGAATGGCCACAAAATATTTTTATTCGGTACGGGTCATTCTCATATGTTGGCGGAAGAGCTTTTTTATAGGGCAGGGGGACTTGTTGAAATTCAACCTGTGCTTGTGCCGGAATTGATGCTTCATATTTCTGCTCATAAGAGCACCGAAATTGAGCGTCGTCAGGGCCTTGCAGAAGAGATTTTTAATGAATACAATATGTCTTCCGATGACATTATTGTTATTATATCGAATTCAGGTCGCAATGGTGTTGTTGTGGATATGGCACTTTTGTGTAAGTCAAAGGGACTTACGGTTATTGCCCTTACAAGCCTTGAACACACAATGGCAGGGGAATCCCGTCACCAAAGCGGAAAAAGACTTTGTGAGGTTGCACATATTACCCTTGATAACTTCGGTTGCCATGGCGATGCATGTGTGCAGATTGATGGTGTGGATGGTAAAATATGCCCAACCTCTACTGTGTCAGGTGCAATTCTTTTGAATATGGCAGTTGCCCGTTGTGTTGAAATGTGTGCTTGCGATGGTTATTATCCGCCTCATTTCCAAAGTGCGAATGTTGACGGCGGTGACGAAATAAATGACCGCCTAGTTGCAGAATATAAAAAGGAGATTAAGCATTTATGATATATCCCGTTATTCAGAATAATAAGCTTAAGGGTGAAAAAGTCCTTGCAAAAGACATTGATTTCAGCGGTGCTTGTACAGACCTTGCAAAAAAGGTTGCCGACAGCTTTAAAGTTGATATCGGTTACGGCTACAATGTGGAAATCGTAATTTCCGACAGTCGCAAAACAACGTATATTGAAGAGCTTTCCCGTTTGACCGATGAAAAATATTATATTACTGTATCGGGTGATAAGTCGGTTATTGAAGCCGCATCGGAAAAAGGTGTTTTCAGAGCATTGAATGCACTCTGCAAGCTCATTTCAAAGGATGAGCTTAAGGAGGGTACAATTGAGGATTATCCCGTTTTTGAAACACGCGGATATATTGAGGGCTTTTACGGTCCTACCTGGGCGGAGGATAAACGTTTTTCCGTTATGCAGTTAATGGCGGAATACGGTATGAACACATACTATTATGCTCCTAAGGATGATATTTATCATCGTGAAAAATGGAGAGAGCTTTATCCGGAAAAGGAAATTGAGCATCTCAGTAAGCTTGTAACCTTTGCCAAGGAAAGCTTTTTCGATTTCTTCTGGTGCGTAGGCCCCGGACTTTCTTATAAATACACATCAGAGCAGGATTTCAATCTTCTTATTGAAAAAATCAGAAGTATATATAATATAGGTGTCAAAGGCTTCGGCCTTTTACTTGATGATATTCCCTGGGAATTTCAGTATGAAGAGGATGAGGATGAATACGATAGCGTGGTCGATGCTCATATTGAGCTTATCAACAAGACTTACAAAGCACTTAAGACTATTGACCCTGCAATAAAGCTCACTGTATGTCCTACGCAGTACAGCGGTAACGAAAACGGATATTACATTACAAAATTCGGTAAGGGTATTCCCTCGGATGTAGGTATGTTCTGGACAGGGCAGGAGATTTGCTCACGTGTGCTTACCGTAAGAGAAAGTCAGGATCTTCTTCGTGCAACAAATCATAAGCCTCTTTTCTGGGATAATTATCCCGTAAATGATTGCGAAATGTTTCAGGAAATGCACTTGGGTGCACTTATAGGTAGAGATAAGGAGCTTTACACCGCTTGTGATGGTCTTATTTCTAATGTTATGGAATATGCGGAATGCTCAAAGATTCCTCTTATGACAATTGCAGATTATTTGTGGAATCCCAAGAAATACAATTCCGAAAGATCTTTGACTAACGCTCATCGTCGTATTTTAGGCGATAAAGCAGACCTCTTTCGGTATTTTGCAGACCACCTCGGTGTATCCTGCTTGTCAAAATACAGTTCGGCATTAATGAGCGTTACACTTTCTCATATTAATTTCCTTAACTCTACAGGCAAAACAGACCTTGCACTTAAGGAATTGGGTGATTATAACGGAAAAATGCGGGAATGCTATGAGCTTTTGTGTGACCAATCTGTGCCCCTTTTTGCAGAGCTTAAAAAGTGGGTTAAAAAGTTCGGTATGTGTTGTGATTTGCTTGATGCAATATATGATGTCTGGCAGTCACCGTCACAAGAGAAAGTTGCAAAACTTGCAAATCTTACAGATGAATATAACAATAACGGCGTTATCCTTACAGGCTTCTGCCTGAGGGAAGCGGCGGAAAAAACGCTTAAGCTTTTTAATGTGATGTAAGCGTTTAAAATAAAATTACGAAATCAGAAATCAAGGATAAAACTATGTATATTAACGAAACACTTTATAACGTTCACCCCGAAACAACAGCTACACAGAAGGAAATGGATAGCTATTTTTTCCTTGAAAATAACGGGGTAGAGTATATCCGTGCCGAGCACGACGAAGCGGCAACTATTGAGCTTTGTGAGGGCGTCGAGAAGATTATTGACGGAAAAATATGCAAAAATCTTCTTTTGTGTAACCGTCAGCAGACCGATTTTTATATGCTTCTCATACCCGGTGATATGCCATTTAAAACAAAATATCTTTCAAAACAAATAGGCTCTGCGAGACTTTCCTTTGCAAGCGGTGAGCAAATGGCGGAATTACTTAATGTTACACCGGGCTCACTTACCGTACTTTCTCTTATGTATGATAAGGAGAAAAAGGTACAATTGCTTATTGAAAAGAATGTTTTTGAAGAAATAAACTTTGCTTGTCACCCTTGTGTTAATACTGCAACAGTAAAGTTCAGTACAGAGGATTTGAAGTCAAAGGTGCTTCCGGCCCTCGGTCACGAATATAAGGTTGTTGATTTGGAGTGTCCCGAGGATGAAGTGTGAAGCAATAATTTTTGACCTTGACGGTACAATACTTGACACCTTACCCGATTTGTGCGGTAGTGTGAATTTTGCTTTGGGTGAAATGGGTTATGATACTCGTACATTAGACGAGGTGCGTAGCTTTGTAGGTAACGGAATCGGCAACCTTATAAAAAGGGCAGTGCCATCATTTGTTACAGAGGCGGATACGAAAAAATGTCTCGATATTTTTATGGAGCATTATAATAATAACCTTTCAAATTTAACGAAACCTTATGACGGAATTATTGAAGTGCTTCGGCATTTAAAAGCAAAAGGGTTCAAATTAGCGGTGCTTTCAAACAAAAGGGATGAAGCAGTCAAGGTCCTTGTGGATAAATATTTTCCTGATGTTTTTCAGTATGTGTCAGGAGAAAAGTCGAATATTCCGAGAAAGCCCCATCCTCAGGGCGTTTTTAATGCACTTGAGGAGCTTTCCGTTTCAGCGGAAAATACTGTTTATGTAGGCGACTCAGAGGTGGATATTGAAACTGCAAGAAATTCAGGTCTTAAATGTATTGCAGTAAGCTGGGGCTTCAGAGATAAGTCTGTACTTATTGAATGTAAGCCTGAATATATTATAGACAAACCGTCACTTCTGGCGGAATTATTATAAAAGAGGTTTTTTGATGAAAGTTTTACTTGTTAACGGTTCCCCACACGAAAAGGGATGTACGTATACTGCACTTTGTGAGGTTGAAAAGGAGCTTATAGCACAGGGTATAGAAACCGAGATTTTCTGGCTCGGCAATAATCAGGTCAGGGGATGCATAGGCTGTGGAGGTTGTGCAAAAAACGACGGCAAATGTGTTTTTGATGACGATGTTGTTAATGTTCTTATTGAAAAAGCATCTGAGTCTGATGGCTTTCTTTTCGGCTCTGCGGTTCATTACGCTGCACCATCAGGTACTATCTGTGCAGTCCTCGACAGAGCATTTTATTCAGGCGGAAAACATTTTCGTTACAAACCCGGTGCAGTTCTTGTTTCCTGCCGTCGTGCAGGCTCAACTGCCGCAATAGATGTGCTTAATAAATACCTTACCATAAGCTGTATGCCCCTTGTATCCTCTGGTTATTGGAATATGGTTCATGGTGCAAAGGCAGAAGATGTACTTAAGGATGAAGAAGGGCTTCAGACAATGCGCACTATAGGAAAAAATATGTCTTGGCTTCTTAAGTGCATTGATTTAGGTAAGCAGAATGATATTGTAAGACCTGCTGCAGAGCCTAAGGTAAGAACTAATTTTATAAGATAATTGATTTTATCAGTTTATAGTGGTATACTGTTTTGGGTTTTAACCATACGAAAGGAAGATAATAATGAATGATATAAATGCTCTTTATAAAATATGGAGTGAAAAAGCTGTTCTTGATGATGATTTACAGGCGGAGCTTTCTGCGTGCAACGGCAAAGAGGATGAAATCCTTGACCGTTTTTATAAAAATCTCGAGTTCGGTACAGGTGGACTTCGTGGTGTTATAGGTGCAGGTACAAACCGTATGGACGTTTACACAGTTGGTCAGGCGGCTCAGGGTCTTGCAGATTATCTTAACGAGTGCTTTACGGAGCCTACAGTTGCGATTGCATACGATTCACGTATAAAATCAGATGTCTTTGCAGAAAGTGCTGCTGGTGTTCTTGCCGCTAACGGAGTTAAGGTTTATATTTTCCCCGAACTTATGCCTACACCTATGCTTTCGTTTGCAGTACGCAGATTGAATTGTTCATCAGGTATTGTAATTACTGCAAGTCATAACCCTTCAAAATATAACGGTTTCAAATGCTATGACCCCACAGGCTACCAGATTACTGATGAAGCCGCAGCTAAAATTTACAGCTATATGAAGAGTGTTGATATGTTCGACGGTGTTAAGCGTATGTCTTTCGACGATGCACTTGCAGAAAATATGGTCGATTACATTGAGGATTGGCTTAAGGATGAATTTATTGATTGTGTGCTTGATTGCTCAGTTAATAAGGATGTTGTTAAAAAATCAGGCATCAAGGTTCTTTACACCCCTCTTAACGGCACAGGAAACAAGCCTGTACGCCGTGTGCTCAAAAAGCTTGGCGTTCAGGAGCTTCAGGTTGTAAAATCTCAGGAAAAGCCCGACGGCAATTTCCCCACTTGTCCTTATCCTAACCCCGAAATTCGTCAGGTGTTTGAGGAAGGTCTTGCTTTAACAGAGGATTTCCCTGCAGACCTTATGATAGCTACTGACCCTGACTGTGACCGCGTAGGTATTGCAGTTCGTGATAATGGTGAATATAAGCTTATGACAGGTAACGAGGTTGGTGCAATGCTTTGCGAATACTTGTTATCACAGCTTAAGGAAAAGGGTGAATTACCCGAAAATCCCGTTATTGTTAAAACAATTGTTACAACACCGCTTATTTCTGCAATTTGTAAGGAGTACAACGCAGATATGCGTGATCTTCTTACGGGCTTCAAATATATCGGTGAATGTATTACCGAGCTTGAAGCGAAGGGTGAGCAGGATCGCTATGTTCTCGGTCTTGAGGAAAGCTACGGATATCTTACCGGTATCCATGCACGTGATAAAGACGGTGTTAATGCCGCTATGATTATTTGCGAAATGGCAGCATATTACAAAACCCAGGGTATTACCTTGTGGCAGTTTATGAACTCCGTTTATGAGAAATACGGCTACTTCTTCAATCAGCTTGATAACTATGCCTTTGAGGGTGCTGCAGGTATGCAGAAAATGGCAGATATGATGGAAGAGCTTCGCACTAATGCACCAACTGAAATCTGCGGTAGTAAGGTTAATTGGGTTGGTGACTACAGAGCAGGTATCACAACCGACGGTGAAACAGGACTTCCCAAATCAAATGTTCTTTCCTACAGAATGGAAAGCGGAGATTCAGTTATCGTAAGACCGTCAGGTACAGAGCCTAAAATCAAAATTTATATTACAGCTAAGGCTACATCAAGAGAGGAGGCAGAGAAGAAACTTGACGTTATTTCACAAAGCGTCAAAGAGCTTCTCGGAATTGAATAATGTTTTCAGATAAAATGAAACGTGTTATCTGCTTTGTTCTTGCAGGTCTTATGGCTTTAGGTGTTTTCTCAGTTGTATTTTCAATTATTTTATAAAAAAATCCGTCTGTCCTATTGGGCAGACGGAATGTTTTTTTAGCAGCAACCGCAGTTGCAGTCGTTCTGTGCTGCTGTGCCGTTGTTGTTGCAGCATACAAGCAAGATGATTATAAGGATAATAATCCAAGAACAATTATTACCACCGTTGAATAAGCAACCCATTCTTTAACCCCCTTTCAATGCATATTATGTAATCGGATTATTTTTGTTACTGTGAATATAAATAAATACAGTGAACAGAATATGTTTGATAATAAATTTAAAAGGATGGTTTCTATGGGTTTTTCTTTCGATTATGACGGTCTTAATAATGGTAGCTACGATGTTTATGAAGATTTTTTTGACAATGACGACATCTTCGATAGCGAAGATGTTGATTCGTTCGATGAATACGGAGATATGGGTAAGTATTATTGACTTGACTTAATATTTGGTTTATAATAATAAGATATTGAGGTGATGATATGGTTTGTCAGAATTGTAATAAAAACGATGCCAATATGCATATGAAACGCATAATCAACGGTAGAGCGGCAGAGGTTCATCTTTGCTCCGATTGTGCCCGTTCATTAGGCTATGGTGAAGCATTTTCAGGCTTTGGTATCGGCTTTGGCGAATTGCTTGGTGAAGTGCTTTCCCGTGGGGATAGTCTTTCATCTCAGGCTTGTCACCTTTGCGGCAAAACTTTTGAGGATATTGCCGCAGACGGTAAAATGGGTTGTGCCGAATGCTATAATACCTTTAGGGATAAGCTTGTGCCGTATCTTAACAGAATTCACGGTAAAGCAACTCACGTGGGCAAAAAGCCGACGGAAAATACTGATCCTGCAGAGCGTATTGCTCAGCTTAAAAATATGCTTCAATCAGCGGTTGATGAGCAGAACTTTGAACTTGCCGTAAAATTAAGGGATGAAATAATTGAATTATCCGGTGAAGGGGGCGTTGTCTGATGGGTGCAAAATGGTATCTCGGTACGGGTGCACAGAATGACGTTGTTATTAACACAAGTGTTCACCTTGCCCGTAATATACGTGTTTTTCCTTTTCCTTCACGCCTTTCATTACCCGAAAAGCTTAAGGTTAATAATATTATTAAAGATGCTTCCGCAGCTCTCGAGGGCTATAATTTCAATTATGCTGAAATGAAAACTCTTTCTCAGGCAGAGGTTGTATCCCTTGCGGAAAGACATCTTGTCAGTCCTGAATTTGCATCATCACGCGATGGCAGAGCCTTGCTTCTTACTGAGGATGAAGCCGTAAGCATTATGATGAATGAGGAGGATCACATTCGTTTTCAGGTAATGTATGCAGGCTTTGCTCTTGACGAGGCATATAATACCGCAAGTAAAATTGATAAAACCCTTTCGGGTGAATTGGAATTTGCCTTTGATGAAAGCTTAGGCTACTTAACACAGGATCCTACCGCTCTCGGTACAGGTATGAAAGCTTCCGTTGTTCTTCATTTACCTGCACTTGTTTCCACTAATCAAATCACCAAAATCATTACAATGGTATCAAAGCTTGGGCTTAGTCTTCGTGGCTCTTATGGTGAGGGTGCCGCCGCAAAGGGTGATATGTTCCGCCTCAGTAATACAATTACATTAGGTATATCAGAGCGTGCCGCTATTGAAAACCTTAAGTCTATTACGTTACAGATTGCGGCGCAGGAGCGTATTGCACGTGAGGAAATTTTTAAATCACCCTCAACTGAGGATAAAATTTTCCGTGCCTACGGTGTGCTGAAGTTTGCTCGTCTTATTGATACAAGTGAGTTTATGGATCTAATGTCACTTGTTCGTCTTGGTGCGGTGAAGGGGCTTATTAATATGGATTGCTCCGCTATTGAAGCACTTATGATTCATATGCAGCCTGCTACAATATCACTTTCTGTTGACAGACCACTTGACAGAATTGAACGTGACAAGCTTCGCGCAAAGCTGGTTCGACAGAATCTTGGTTAATAATTAAAAGAACTACCCAAAAGGTAGTTCTTTTGTTACTAAAATATTTATATCGGATGTATTTATGGAAGAGAATATAAAAAAATCAAAATCGATCGGCGCATCATTTCTTTTAATGATAGCCGCATTTATATGGGGTACCGCTTTTGTTGCTCAGAAAGAAGGCCTTGAGCAAATAGGCAACTTTACCTTTCTTTTTTTCAGGTCTTGCCTTGCGGTAGCGTTTTTAACCCCTGTTTCATTTTTAGTTTATAAAAATAATAAAAGAAAAATAGGTGACGGACCTAAGGGTGAAAACAAAAGCTTTATTTCAGGACGTCTTATAAAGGGTGGTATTTTGTGCGGTGCTTCCGTCTGCCTCGCATCGGTCAGTCAGCAATACGGCATAATGCTTTCAGGCGTAGGTAAATCAGGTTTTCTGACCACCTTATATATACTTATGGTGCCCTTGTTGGGTGTTTTCCTGAAACGCCGCGTAAAGCCCGTTTTGTGGTTTTGTATTGTTATTGCTACCTGTGGTATGTATTTTCTGTGTGTTACGGAAGCAGGAGGAATCACATCGGGGGATTTGTTACTTATTCTGTGTGCATTTTTATTTGCGGTGCAGATACTGATAGTTGACCATTTTGTGCAGACTGTGGATGGTGTAAGGCTTTCATTAATACAGTTTGGTATAACTGCAATAATTTCGTTTTTCGGAATGATTTTTTTCGAGGAGTTTGATTTTCAGGCGGTTTTAGGTGCGTGGTTCAGTATTTTTTATGCAGGTGTGCTTTCCTCGGGCATTGCATTTACATTGCAGATTGTGGCACAAAAACACCTTAATCCTACACTTGCAAGTCTTATAATGAGCCTTGAATCCGTTTTTGCAGCATTAGCAGGTGCGGTATTCGGCGAAAGGCTTTCGGGCAGGGAGATTGTGGGATGTGTGCTTGTATTCCTTGCAATTATATTGGCTCAGCTTCCTGTTGAAAAGATAATTAGAAAGAAAAATAAGTAAATTTAAAGGCATTGTGCAAAGCACAATGCCTTTTGTATATATTATTTAATTTCTTCTCTTTCGCTTTCGTAAGCAATATCAACAGATTTTTTGAAAAGTAAATAATCATACTGAGGTCTCCAACTATCACCGACCTCTACGTTTTTGAACTCCTCTTCGGTGCAAGGGGTGTTTATTTTTGTAACACCTGCAAGCTCACCATCTTCTTTATATACCGTATCCCAAAAAGCGTGGTGTCCGATATATGTAACGCTTTCGGGTACGTAAATATATGTAAGCTTCTGGTTGTAGCTCAAAGCATCTGATCCGATATACTCTAATCCTTCAGGGAGGGAGGGGTATATTCTACCTAACAAATCCTCTGAAGAAAAATGTGTAACCTTAACCGGCTTTTTAGGTACGTAAGTATATATGTTTTCCAGCCGTGTAGCCTTGAAAAGACCGAGCGTTTCAATTGATTTAACACCTTCTGGCATATAAAGGTCAGCAAGGTATGCATAGTTCATAGCAAGCGGACCGATTTTGGTAACGGTTGATGGTAAAACGTAGGTGAGAACATCCTGCTTGTATCGGGGATAATCCTTGTGGTCTTCAGTAAGTTCAACCCATTCACCCTTTTCGTTGTATTGGGTATAGCCGTACTTTTCACAAAGATAAGCATCGTGATCAACGGGGTAGCATATTATTTCGGTTTTATCCTTATTATAAAGTACACCGTCAATATCACAGTAATTCGGGTTATCCTCATCAACGTAAATGCATCTCAGTGCCCAGCAGGAATAAAATGATTTGTAATCAATTTCGGTAACATCTGCACCAATGTTGATTACCTGGATTTTTTCATCGCAGTTAAAGGCGTATTCACGTATTGAGGTTATCACCTGATCCTTGTTTTTTATAAGCTCAAAGTTGGATGTGACGTCAGGGTTATCCTTGTCGTATTTTATAGTTATTGTGTTGTCTATATCAATTTCCGTAATATAGCCTGTGTTACCGAATTTTGATAGTTCGTATGTGTTATCCGCCTTCATCTTGTATTCGAACGTATCCTTCTGTACTGTGCGGATACTGAAATACATTGATATACCTACCGCTACAATAATAACTAATGCTAACAAAACCTTTTTTAGACCATAGTGCTTGTATTCTTTATTGATGTGGGGCGGTGCAAGACCTTCTACCTGATATGTCCATATCTCATCGTCGGGGATATCAAGAACGATAGGCTCTTCTGCGGGGGATATCTTCTTTTTCTCTTTTTTACTCATATGGACACCCCCTTAACCTTTATAACCGCCTGAAGCAGTAATACCTTCCTGCTGTGCGGTTTTCTCGGTTACCTCGGCTCTGCGTTTAAGAACCTCCATAACCATATTTTGTTTTTTGCTGTCATAATCCCAGAAAAGATAGGGAATTGTCATAAGTGCAAAGCCTATAACGTCAACAAGTATAGGTATTGCTATAATAAAGCGTCTTGACTCGTCAATGAAGAGTACGTCCCAGTTACTGTTATAACCGAATTGTAATAAGAGCAAGGGGATGAGAAGACCTACAAATGATGTTATAGGTCCTGTGAACCATCCGAAAATACCTGCGAAGCTTTCAAGCCTTTCACCCGAAAGATACATCTGATAGTCACCTATACGTACATTCATATCGTGTGATGCGGTTGTAGGTACTGTTTTCGTCATTTCCATAAAGAACATAACTACACAACAGATTGTACCGCAAAGTGTAAGATTATCACCGCAGAACCACATAGCACCGACAATAAGCAGATTACCTAATGCGCGGCTTACCTGATAGAACACCATTATCTGCTTGTAAGAGAATCTCTTGAGGAAATACGGTGAAAGTAAATCAGGAGGTGTACCTGCAAAGGATATAAGTGCAACAATAAGGCTATATGGCAAACCGCTGAGTCGGAATGTGTAGAAATAGATTATTGTTACAAATGGAAGCATACCGTTACCAAGTGAGTCTATAAGGTTAACAACGGTGTTTATAAGCAGATATTTGTTGTGAAGAACACCGAAAAGACCGTCCCAGAATTTTATCTGTACCTTTTTCTCAATAGGTGGCTGGGGTATACGCTCCTTGACTCTTCCTGCAAATTTCATTGTAAGTGCCGCCGCAATAATAAATGTAATCGGGATAACAAAACGGTAAACATTTATATCTGCCCATTCATAACGGAGCATACCGATAATTACGGGTATGATTATTGCAAGAATTGAGTTGAAAATATGTGATATTTTAATGGGATAGCTGCGGACAAGTATTCTTTCCTGAAGATTTGGACTGATTGTTTTAGAGCAGATTTCCAGGTTGTTTGCAAAGCCGAATACGTTAAATGTTGCAAACAGAAGATTTGCAACCCATACACGTGTTGCAACGTCACCGATTTCATAAACGGGCAACCAACCGATAAGTATAACCATTACACACTTCGGTATAACGTCGCAGTAAAGGGAGTATTTGTATCTACCGTATTTAGGCAAAAGCTTTTTGCGCCAGAAAATATTACGTGCACCAACCCAACCGGTGTACAGAAAATGTGTACCGAATACCTTGAAGCAGGCGGTGGCACTCATTCCCTCAAGCCCGTTAAGGTATGTTATAAACGTACTTGATTGGTTGAAAAGTGTTGAATAGTCGAAGAAAATGCACGATAGTCCGAATAGCACCATTCCTATGTAAACACCATATAGCTTCTTTTCTGTTCGTTTCGGTAAAAAGCCCAGATTATCACAAACAAACCACCATATAAGTGCTGAAATATAGCCTAAGGGCATATTGATTATACCGATTACCGAAAATGTAAGATATGGTAGCTTATAGTGATGCATCATAAGATAGCATCCTGCCCAGAAGCCTATGTATTCAAGTATTTTTGAGCCGGTGTAATTACTACCTACGGCAATAACGATATCCTTATACTCTTTATAAGGAACATATTTACCCTCAGCTGGAGTATTCCAATGCTCCTTAATTTCCTCAAACAACCATTTGCCTTTGCTGACAAGTGATGTTTTACCCTCTTTTGACATTGTTTTCCTCCTCCTTATTGTTTCCAGAATTTTCTGTCAAGGCTTCTGTATTGTAAAGCCTCAAGTATATGCTTGTTTTCTATACCCTCGCTATTGTCAAGGTCTGCAATGGTTCTTGCAACCTTAAGTATTTTGTCGTAAGCACGGGCAGAAAGACCGAGCTTTTCGAAAGATACCTCAAGGGTTTTTGATGCCGTTTCCGATAATACACAGTATTTGCGTGTAAGAGCGGGTGTCATTTTAGCGTTGCAGGTTATGTTTGTGCCCTTAAAACGCTCAAGCTGAATTTTACGTGCCGCATTAACTCTTTCTCTTATGGCGGCAGATGGCTCACCCGCTTCACTGTCAGAAAGCTGGTTGTAATCAACCGGTGGTACTTCAATGTGAATATCAAGTCTGTCAAGAAGCGGACCCGAAACCTTTGAAAGGTACCTTGCAGGTGCACCATTGGGGCAAGAACACATTCTTGTAGGGTGACCGAAGTAACCGCAAGGGCAGGGATTCATAGCACATATTAACATAAGTGAGCAGGGGTAGGTGAGAGCACATGCGGCACGTGATATTGTTATAGTGCCGTTTTCAATAGGTTGCCTCATAACCTCCATAGTACCTCGTGAAAATTCAGGTAACTCATCAAGGAACAAAACTCCGTTATGAGCGAGTGAAAGCTCACCGGGTTTCGGTATTGCACCGCCACCTGAAAGACCTATGGGGGAAACTGTGTGGTGAGGCGCTCTAAATGGTCTGTAGTTTATTATGGGTGTTTCTTTTGAAAGATGACCCGAAAGTGAATAGATTTTTGTTGTTTCAAGAGCCTCTTCAACGGTTATGTCGGGTAAAATTGTGGGTATGCGTTTGGCAAGCATACTTTTTCCTGAGCCTGGCGGACCTATCATCATGACATTGTGACCGCCTGCGGCAGCAACCTCCAGGGCTCTCTTTACCTCGTACTGACCCTTTACATCCTTGAAATCGGGTAAGAAGTCAGGCACCTCGTAATGCTTGAATTTTACAAACTTAACAGGTTGGATTTTTTCTACGTCATTTATGTGGTTTACCAATTGCTTAAGATTAGCAACCGCATAAACGTTTATACCCTCTATAACCGCCGCCTCATCGGCATTTTCCAGGGGGATATAAATATCCTTGAGGTTGTTTTCCTTTGCCGCCATAACCATAGGCAAAACACCCTTTATCCCTTTTATTTCACCGGATAGCGAAAGTTCTCCGATGAATGCCGCGTTTCTGTAATCACCCATTATCTGCTTCGTTGCCGATAATACTGCAACCGCCATAGGAAGGTCATACAATGAGCCTTCCTTTTTAACGTCGGCAGGGGCAAGGTTAAAGGTGTAATGGTGGCTGAGGTTTATTTGCAGACCCGAGTTGTTAAGTGCCGCAATGATTCTGTCACGAGCCTCACTTACGGCGGTATCGGGCAGACCTACAACCTCCATGGCATATTTACCCGCAGAGATATTAAGCTCTACGTCAATCATATAAGATTCGAGGCCTAAAAGACCTATACTTTTAATTTTTGAAAACATCAATTATACCCTCTGTAATTATGTTTCTTCATCTGTTGATTCACCTTCGGTATCAGGAGAATCGTCTTCTGTAAGGTCGTTGATATCAACTTCCTCTAAAGTGCCGTCCTCCGTATCTTCTATTTCTTCTGTGTAAATAACGGGGCAGAATTTGAAATAACCCGTTTTGATAATTGCACAAATAAGGATGAAAAGAATAATGCTTACAACAGTAACTGCTATACCGAGATAAAGTCCCTCGGGAATATATTTAAACGTTATAGTGTGTTTTCCCTCAGTAATATCCACGCCAAGTAACGCTCCGCTTATTGCGTGTAAACTTTCTGACTTGACCTCTTCTCCGTCAATGTATACAGACCAGCCGGTATCGTAGTTTATTGATGTGTAAAGGATACCGCTTTCGGAAACGTTTATTGTGCCTTCAATTTCCGTATCATCGAAGCGTGTAACCTTAAGAGAGTCCTTTTTAAGTTGCTTGTAGCCTTTTTTGAAGGAAAGGTCGTTGAGTGTGACTCCGTAAAGTGAAATGTAGCCGTCCTGAGCATCTGTGCTGTAGGGGGCATAAATTTTGAAGGTGTCACCTTCCTTTGCTTCACTGAGGTCAAGTATATAAGGTTTGGTATCAATTGTCTGTGTAACTATTGAGCCGTCGGGCATTGTTATGGTGATTGATTCAACCTTATCCGCACTGTCTTCGAAATATATATAGGCATTGCCTGTCTTTTTTACAGTTAATTCAAAGCTTACAGAGGGGCTTGTTGAATCGGTTATTGTGTAGGGGTAATAGCCGTCTTCTGCATATTCGAGGTCGGTACAATTCATTCCGTTGCCCGATACAGATGTCATTTCCATATCTGTGAAAACGTTGTTGATTCCCGTAGCACCGCCAAATAAACCGCTCTGAACTTCAAAAGGATTTGAATTATCGTGTGACCACTGTAATATCTCTTCGTTTACTTTGAACGCAATGGGAAGTGTGTAAAGGTTTTCGTATGCCGTATATTTTCCTGCGTTTGCAACCTCCTTGTATAACATAGGATTCATCTGTACCTCGGAATAATCGTTTTTAACGATATAGTCAAGTGCAAAGAAGGCATTGTATACGGGAGTTTGTCTGTTGTAGGTGTAGCTGTTTATATAGTTACTGTGCATACCGAGATTTGACTGCATATTAGCAACCTTTTCGTATGCCATTGATGAGAAGGTTGACATTCCGTTGTAATAATACCAGCAGGGGTCCATACGTGCACGTAAGGAGGTAAGCTCCATTCGGTAGTCATCATTACCCTCGTATTTATCAATTTTTTCTTTTACCTTGCAGAAATCGTCGTAGTCACCTACAAAACTCTGTTTTGGCTGATCCATACTGTAGTTGTTTGTGTTTGCAACTGTGTATTCGGCACAGCAGGAGCAAAGTATAAGTGCTGCCGCTGCAATTGCAGGGTATTTATCGTTTTTGAGTATTGCTAATGCAAGACAGTAAACACCAATAAATGCAAGGCTTATCCATACACCTGTTTCGCTGAAATTCTTTGAGCCGATTTCCTGAACAAGAATAACGAATGCAACTGTAACAACGCCAACACCGATAATCTGACGTGATGTATATTCCTTGATGTTGAGCAACGCTTTAAAGGCAAGCATAAGAAGCACGAAGGAATAAATGTACGAGAATCTGTATGGTAAATCGTTAGGGAAGTGGAAGCCGTGCCAGATATAGTTAAGATAATTTGTGTAGAAACTTGCAAATAAAATGCCGAGCAATGATACGCTCAATACTTTTTCTTTAAGCTTGATCTTGTTTGAGAAAATATACAAAGGCACAAGCATAACAGTAAGCACACCGCAATATACGTTAGGCAAAACGTCTTCGCCGCTGCTACGGATTGTGGGGTCAAGGTACGCAAGGTGGTTTGCAAGGAAGTCGAAAATAGAGAAATATGTTTTAAACTCTGCGGGCCACGTACCTGATGTTGCAGAACAATTTTTCAATGCAAAATAAACAGGGACAAGTGCAAAGCCTACAAGAAGTGCACCGCCTACAGATGCAAAAGCAAATCTTATACCGCTGTCAAAGAATCTTGAATTTCTTAATTGGTTAACGGTATATCCGATTAATTCTTTAAGTCCTTTTGGTCTCTTGCCGAGGCTGCCGTAGTAGGTGTCTGCAAAATCATAGTTTGAGAAATAATAGTAAATAAAATACAAAACGGAGAAAATACAAACCATATAGCCCATATAGTAGCTTGAGAAAAGAGTCAAAGCCAAGGATGCTATATAAAGCTTCATTTTGCCGTCATTTATTATTTTTTCGATACCAAGTACCACTAAAGGCAAAAGGTAGAGCGCATCAATCCACATTACGTTCCAGTAATATGCAATGAAGAAGCCGCTGCAAGCGTAAAGCACACCGAAAGCTGAGGTGAGAGGGGAATAGTTATGGTGCTTCTTTGTAAGGAAATATGAGAATGTAAAAGATGCTAAAACCGCTTTAACGAAAATCATTGCGGCAATTGCTTCAGGCATATTATCGTGACCGAAAATAAGCATTATTATAAGAGTGGGAGAGGAAAGGTAATTAAAAAAGTTACCTAAAAATCCGCCGCCACCGCCTGATTTCCAGGAGTAAAGCAGACTGTCAAGATTCTTCACCTTTTCACTAAGCTCTGCAAAAAGCGGACCGTATTGGTGATAAAGGTCCATTCGCAGAATTGTTGTGTCACCAAAGGGTGCCAGGTCATAGCAGAAATATACCACCAGCATAATTATGGCGGTGCAAAGCCCTGCTAAAAGACAATAGCGTGAAGGGAAAGCTTTTTTGTAAAGTGGATTGTTAGTTAATTTCTCTTTGAGTTTCATTCGGTTACTTCCTTTAAATAATATTATATTATTTTACAATATTGAATATATTTATACATTTTCGATAATAGCATAAAAGTAAAATTCTTTCAATGGTTTTATCGGTTATTTTAATTTATTTACAATTAAAAGTTCTATTTCGGGACAAGTGATAATATCTATTTTTTGAAAGGATGATTATTATGCAGGAATTCTTAAACGCAATAACACTTTTGCCCGAAAAATATAAAAAGCATCTTATAAATTTACCTGAGAATATATGTGAAGGTGTTAACGAAATACGCTTCAGGGTAGGTGAAGCAGTGAGTGTTAGCACGGGAGATACCATATACTATATTTCACCCTACGGCAGATTGACGCAGGTTTATTGTCAGGAGCTTCTTAAAACCGATGAAAAGGATATGCAGGAAATTGTGTTCGCATTATCCCGTCGTTCAATGCATACGTATCAGGATATGATTGTTCAGGGCTACATACCCCTTTACGGAGGTTGCAGGGCGGGTGTAGCCGGCAGGGCAGTTATGCGTAACGGAAGTGTTTATTCCTTAAGTGCCTTCAATTCCGTTAATATACGTGTTTCACGCGAATTCAACGGATGCTCAAAGGGCGTAACGGAGGCTATGGGTGAAACTTTGTCATATCTTATTGTGGGGCAGCCTATGTCGGGCAAAACAACGCTTTTGCGTGATTTATGCCGTTTTTATTCAAACGGTAACAGTCTTGCGCCCAAAAAGGTTGCAGTTATTGATGAACGTGATGAAATAGCTTCACGCACCTTCGGTCACAGTATTGATGTCGGTGCTCATACCGATGTTTTAACCTTATACCCTAAGGCAATCGGTACGGAAATTGCTTTACGTACTCTTTCCCCCGATATTATTATTCTTGATGAAATCGGCACCGAGCAGGAATCAAGGGCTTTGCTTTCGGGTATGAATAGCGGTGTTGACTTTATAGCAACAGCCCATGGATCATCTCTCGAACAGGTGTTGAGAAGACCTAATATAAAAACTCTTGTGAACGGTGGAGTGTTTAAAAAAGCCGTTATTTTATGGGATAAATCAAAGCCTTGTCAGGTGAAGGAGCTGATAAATCTTTGAGACTTCTGTTGCTTAGCGCCTTTTGTTCTTTGCTTGTGGTTAATAGCTTTTATGAATTCTTTAAAGCCATTCAGTCTGCCAGAGCTACCGACGGAATAATTCGCCTTATTAAATACATAAAATCCCAGATGTATTATGTAAAGCCTGATTACGGTGAGCTTTATGAAACTGCATGTAAGCAAGGGTTTTATGGTGTTGTGTTTAAAGAGGGGGATATATTACCTCATAAACATCTTGAAGCCTCCGAAAAATCAGAATTCAATGATTTCATTTCTCGTATAGGTACGACCGACCAGGCAGGTCAGCTTGAATTGTGTGACGAATATATTTCAAGGTTTAATGCACGCCTTGAAGAAAGTCGTTATGAAAAAAGCAGAAAATCCCGTGTTAATCTTGCGGTAAGCGTGCTTTGTGCGGTAGCGGTTTTTGTAGTTTTTATTTAGTTACAGAGGTTGTTTATGGATATAATGATAATTTTTAAAATTGCGGCGGTTGGTATCGTTGTTGCAATAGTAAATCAGCTTTTGCAGAAAGCAGGAAAAGAGGAGTATACGCTGATTATTACTATAGCAGGTCTTATTATTGCCTTAATGATGTTTATTCCTATTATTACGGAGCTTTTAGATGAGCTTACCTCTGTGGTAGAGCTTTGATTGTTGTAAAACTTGCAGTAATTGCAATTGCAGGTATGGTTGTTCTGAATGTTTTGAAAAGTAACGAATCAGGCTTGAAAATCATACTTCAGTTGTCAATAGTAGCAGCTATTATGATTTATATAACACCCCAAATGAAGGAACTGCTTTCTGTTGCGGAAAGCTTTAGTCCGTCGGGCGAGTTTGAATTAGAAAGCGTAAGACTTGTTATAAAGGTTTTTGTTATATTGACGGTTGGCTCGTTGTGTGCGGATATCTGCCGTGATAATGGTGAAACCGCAGTAGCTAATACCCTTGAATTAGGCTCAAGGATTGTCGCTGTCACGTGTGCTTTGCCCGTTTTTACGGCGGTTATAAGCGTTGCAACCGCATTTTTGCAAGGGTGAATTTATAAATGAAAAGGACTTTATCAATACTTATCTGTTTTATTGCTTTTTTGATTATTCTTGGTGTAAATGCTCTTGCGGCAGAATCCAACATTGATCAATATAACGAGGAATTTGATTTCGACAGCTTTATTGATACGTTGGATGATGATACAGTAAGTATTCTGTCGCAGATGGGAATATCCTCGTTGAGCTTTGAGGATATATTTTCCGTTACACCTAAAAAGGTTTTTGAAGCCTTGTTTACTGTGGTTGAAAAATCCGTTAAAGAGCCGTTTAAATATTTTTTTACCTCAATGGGCATTATTATGCTTACTAATCTTGTAAGCACCTTTACCGATTCCTCCGCCTCCGTAAAGCTTTTGTGCAGTGCTTCACTTGTTTTGAGCCTTGCAGTACCCATAGCTAAAACCACAACAACCGCATTCTCTGTTTTGCAAAGCCTGAGTGCCTTTACAACTGCATTTTCAGGTGTTTTTTGTGCCGTTATTTCATCCTCGGGGCAGATTAACGTAGGTGTTTCCTACGGTGCGTTGAGTGTGTTTTCCAATTCCTTTTTCGGCGGTATTCTGAGTGAGGTTTGTGCACCCGTGGTCAATGCAATGTGTTCAATGGGCTTCCTTTCCTGCTTCGATGTTATGGGGTTTACGGAGCGTATCTGCAAAAGCATAAAGAAGGTGTATGTTTTTTCCTTAAGCCTTGTGGGTACTGTTTTTTCGGGTATTGTAACGCTTAAAGGAGTTTTAAGTGAAGGGGCGGATAACCTTGCCACCAAAAGTATACGCTTCGTTGTCGGCAGAAGTCTGCCCGTTGTGGGCGGTGCCGTAAGCGAAAGCTATTCCTCACTTTTAACGGGCCTCCGCCTTATAAAAAACACCGTAGGTATTTTCGGAATTATAACCGTCATTGTTGTGGTTTTACCTTCGGTTTTACAACTTTGCTCCTGGATTTTGTGTCTGGAAATATCCTCATCCTTTGCTCGGGGAATGGATGCGGGTGATAGTGATAATATGCTGGGCGTTATTAAAGAAGCACTTATCCTTTTAGTAGCCACAATAATAATTCTTACCGCAATTTTTATAGTTTCGGTTGGTGTTGTTATTGCGGTTAAAGGAGGTAGCGTGTGAGGAATATTATCAAAAATATATTTACAAATTATATTTTCTGTGCCGTTGTGGGCGGTGTGTTGCAATACCTGATTCCCGAAAGCTCACGGAAAATATTGAGGGTTATAATTGTTGGAATAATCCTGGTCACAACCTTTTCACCCCTTGCAGGTGCAGAGCTTGAAATAAAAACAGATATAAGTGATGATAGCGGAAATATTGAGTACGAAGCACTTTTACATACCGCAAATTTAACGGAGAAAAAATTGCGACAGGAAATGAAGACAATACTCATAAATCATAATGTGGAGGAATATGAAATATATATAACAACGTCTGTAGATAAAAGTGAAAATACGGTTTATCTTGAAAGCGTCGTTATAGAATTGGGTGCCGAATACAGTCACCTGACGGAAAAAGTGAAAAACAGTATTCCTCAGGAGTATCAAGAAATTCTTCAGCTTGGAGTAAAAAATGATTGATTTAAAAAGCAGGCTCGCAGAGCTTTGTCAGAATAAGAAAAATTTAGTAATAGCGGTTGTAGGCGGTTTGATTCTTGTCGTGCTTTTTATAGGTGAATTTTTCTCGGCAGATGATGGTGAAATTTACGAATCAGCTCCGACGGAAATCAATGTTAATGAATATAGTGAGCAAAAGGAAAAGCAATTGAAAAATCTGCTTCAGGATATTGAGGGGGCAGGCTCGGTTGAGGTTATGATTACTGTGGAAAGCTGCTACGAAAACGTCTATGCCAAGGGCTATTCTACCAAAACCGATAGTGACGAATCAGGCAATGATACGGAAACATCGGAGGAATATATTATTGTGAAAAACGGATCTAATACTGAAGAATGCCTTGTTATCAAGGTTTATGAGCCTCAGATAAAGGGGGTGGCAGTTGTAGCAGAGGGGGCAGATGATATCGGTGTAAAAAAAGCAATAACGGAAACTGTCTGCGCTCTTTTCGATATAAGTAGTGCAAAAGTTTCCGTAACTACAAAATATAAGGAGTAATTTTTATGAATGTTATAATCAAACGCAGACAGCTGATACTTGCAACTCTTGTTATGGCTTTGGGTGCCGCCGTTTTTGTTAACTGGTATTATACGGGCAACGATAATCTTAAGAATTCTGACGAAACGACAGCCGAATACGTGCAGAATCTCGGTGAAGCAAAATATGTAAATGCCGAGGCAGAAAAATCAAGTGACGAGTATTTTGAAAATGCAAAGCTTAACAGAACAAAAACCAATGATGAAGCTCTTGAAAAACTTAATAAGGCGCTTGAAAAAACGGGGGAAGGTACAGATGAAGCAAAAACCATTGCCGCAAACATAAGTGCACTTACAGAAAACGTAAAAACAGAAAAAGATCTTGAAAATATCATTGAAACAAAGCTGAAAACAAAATGCGTGGTAATAATTAATGATAAGTCCGCACAGATTATGGTAGAAAAAGGTGTGCTTAACGAAAAATCAGCTCTTAAAATAATGGAGCTTGTAACCAATAATACAGATCTTGATACAACAAAAGTAACAATTGAAGAAGCAGGATAATTCGGGGATGTAAAAAAAGCGCAGATCGCAAAAAACAGAATAAATAAAAAAACGAGGGTTTCCTGCAGAAAATCTGCAAGAAACCCTTTAATAATTTTATTCTTCAAACAGGGGAGTGGAAAAGTATCTTTCCGCAGTATCAGGCAATACGGCAACAACTGTTTTACCTTTGCCCAGCTTTTTGGCAAGCTTAAGTGCTGCCGCTACGTTTGTGCCGCTTGAAATACCGCAAAGTATACCTTCCTTTTTTGCAAGGTCCTTGGCGGTGTTAAGAGCCTCGTCATCTGAAATGATGCATATATCACTATAGATTGATGTGTTAAGTATGGGAGGTATAAGACCGTCACCGATTCCCATCTGTATGTGCGTGCCTATAAGACCGCCTGAAAGTATGGCGGCATCCTCAGGCTCAACTGCCCATATTTCAATTTCAGGGTTAGCCTCCTTAAGCACTTCGCCTATACCGGTAAGCGTACCGCCCGTACCTATACCTGCACAAAAACCATCAATGGGTTTGCCAACCTGCTCAATAATTTCTTGTGCAGTTTTCTTGCGCTGGATATCGGGGTTTGCAGGGTTTTCAAACTGTTGGGGAACGAAAACGTAATCGTTTTCTTCCTGCATCTTAAGTGCCAACTGCAAGCATTCGTCAATGCATTTGCCGATGTTACCTGCATCGTGTACAAGCTTAACCTCTGCACCGTAGTGTTTAACAAGCTTTCTGCGTTCTTCACTTACAGAGTCGGGCATAATAATAACCGTTTTGTAGCCCTTTACCGCACCTACAAGTGCAAGGCCTATGCCCTGGTTACCGCTTGTGGGCTCAACAATTATAGTGTCCTTGTTGATTTTGCCCTCTTCCTCTGCCTTAAGTATCATATTGTATGCAGTTCTTGTTTTTATTGATCCGCCAACATTGAGACCTTCGAATTTAACAAGCACCTCTGCGCTGTTTTCGTCAGTCATTTTGTTAAGACGGATAACGGGTGTGTTACCCATTGCTTCCAATATATTGTTGCAAATCATTAAATTGCACCTCAGAATGAAAAATATATTACCATATTATGTATTTAATAAACACAGTTTACAAGTTTATCACAGTTTTTTGTTTATTGCAAGGGTTAATATACCTTGAATTAATGTGATTAAAATTCAGAAATACCCGTTTTTTAAATTTTTCAAAATTTTTAAAATTTTTTTGTGACATTTTATGTTTATAAAATCATACATAAGTGAAAGGTGAAATTTGTTGATTTTTGTTTTGGTATGGTGTAGTATTTAATTGTAAACTGGAAAAAACTATAACTCAAAAGCTAATCTGGGGTTAGTTACTATGTTGTGCAGAAAATTTAGTTCAATCATAGAACCGTCCCCTGATTTACAGCCCTTTGGCAACTATTTCATAGTTTTTGGAGAACAAATATGAAAAAATATTATTTATTTGAGGCATTATTATTTGCTGTTGTAATTATTCTGTTGTATATTGAAGTTTTAAGTCAAACTCATATTGTGTTAATGTTGTTAGTCTTATTTTCTGTTTTTTTTACGATATTTATTATATTGGGGAAATATAAGATAACAAAAAAAATAATTAAACTTGCCATTGTTTGGATTACGGTTGCTTCTGTATGTTTTTTTAAAATGCCATCCGTACCATTAGGATTTCTCACGATCGGTATTAATGTTTATGGATTAATAACAAGACTACGAGAATAGCAAGCATTTGAGTGCGATTAAAATCGCTAAAAAGCGAAAAAACAAGTGTTAAAAACTGAAAATCATACAATTCGAGTTTTGAATGTTTTTGTTGCATACTATGGCAGTATTTTAACTGATTTTGAGGTGAAGTTATGAGTATCTTGGAAAGCATATTTGAGATTGTATTGGTTGTTTTTAGATTTTTTATTGTACAGATAGCAATAATAGCTCCTGTGTTTTACATAGTAGCAATGATAGTGTTCTTTGTTAAGCACAAAGCAAAAAAATCTATGTTATGTTTACTTTGCCACTTTTTGTCATTAGTTTTTGCTTTTGTAGTTTTTTCAAGTGTTAAAGTATCCGCAAATATAAATATTGAATCAATAGAAAACAATATGGATACATTACTTTCAACCAGTGATGGATTTTATGAGTTTGAAACAGGTTATATTCAAGGTATGGTATCTATAGGAAACGAATCTTATACAGAACTCGACGATGATTTCGAAAAGCACATAATTAATGATGATACTGTTGTGTATGTTTCGTCATTACATTGCAATAAGGATTATAGGTTATCTCATTTATTTCAACCCGAATCATCAAACGGAATAGTTTTGATTAAGAGTGAAGATAAAATTATAGAAGTTGATTATTGGTATAATGACAAAAATATTGCATCGATTATCTGGCCTGTAACTAATCCGGAAATAATATACAGACGTGAGGTCGATTTTGCTGATATTATCGAGACCATGCAAATTGATGACGGGATTGACGAAATCTACTGATACAGGGCAATCAGGGCAGCAATCAGGGGACGGTACTATGATTTTCCATCGCAAAAATAAAATATAAATCCACCGCATATTCAGGTATATTTGATGAAGTTGTGACTGTTCAAATATATAGAAAAGTAAAAAACAAATGGAAACTTCAAAATTTATTTACTTACATATATATGGATGTTGTTGAGAGGTAGTAATGAATATTAATAAATTTTATTTTATAAATTTTTTAGGAACAAAGGCTTTTACTTATAAAAAAGATTTTATCGTGCAACTATACGATAACAAATATTGGAAGAGTATAGTAGTAATAGTGACAGCAACAATATTATTCATCAATATTGAAATAAAAGACCATATGAATATTGAACCCACTCTTTCTGTTAAATATGTGTTATTCTTATGCTTTAGTCTTTTTTTAGAATACATTTTTCTGACAATTTCAGCAAATATTTTATTAAAGATCTATAACAAGACAGATTGTGACCAATCAGGGGATGACCAATCAGGGGACGGTTCTATGATTGACAACTAACCAAACATCAGGGAACGTGGTTCCCGTTCCCTGATGAATCAACTGTAATCAATGTATTTATGTTGTCAAAATAAATAAAAAAACATATTTTTTTGGTTTTTTAAAAATTTTTTTGTGCTTTTTGTGACTTTTTGTATTTTAGGAGTCATATATAAGTGAAGGTGTAGGACAAGTTCTTATTATTCAAAACGGAACAACAGTTTACAGTATCTCTCGTAGTGGTTTTTTCTCTCAAAAAGAATTCAGGGATGATATATTATCCCTTGGTTGAATAATTACGGTTGATTTGTTACATTGGGGTGGGCTAAATTTTTCACTTCAATTGGATATATGACTGGCGGTTATTTTTGGAGTTGAATTTACGGCTTATGATAATAATTTGTTTTAATAATGGGGTGGATTTATGAATAACAAATCGAAACGTTTAAGAAAAATAATATCTATCGTAGCTGTTTGTTTGGTAGTATTGATTGTTTTTTTATCATTCATTTTTAAACTCAAATTTGGTAGAGTTGATTCATATATAACTGCTCTTGTGGATATATACATACCAACCGGTATATCAGATGAATTTAAACAGGAATTGTCTATAGATATATATGAATATTGGATTTTTAAGTTGAATGACGAAGAACAAGGTGAAATAACAAAAGATATAAAATCAAACAACTGGCGTGTTATGACAGATAAAGATGTAAATATAGTTGAAGAACGAACAGCATTTGATAAGGATAGTGATGTGTACAAATCAATAAATAACCATAAATGCTACATCTATATATTCGATTGCGATAATGAAATTGAGTTGCCTAATAATAAAGGGTATTTTTTAGGTAACGACTGTTTCCATTGGCTGTTTTTTATTTATGATACAGAGACGAATTACTACTATGTAATACACCAAAGTATGTAGAAACAATCAAGGCACGCTTCCATGATTGACAACTAACCTAATGTCGGGGGACGTTTCTGTTCCCCGATAATTTTTTGTTGAGAAATCAGTACAGAATAACTTAAAATTTAACAGCCATATTATAATTGCAACGCAGTTCCTCAATTTTTAATTTTGTATTTTGCATTTTAAATTAATATAAAACAACACAGCAGGAAAGCTGTGTTGTTTTTTGTGGTATCAGTATATTTTTAATGCTCTGTGTATGTTGTTATAAAGGATGTCCTGAAGCTGCTCATCTGTAAGCCCTAAAGAGTAAAGGGAATTCAGCTCCTCATCCTGGCGCCACATGGGGCATCTGTGATTCTGAGTTTTGTCATAAATATACCTTCTTTTTATGATGTGTTGATGTTTTGAATTAAAAAAGTCAGACCTTCACAGCAGTTGTGTTGCGGTCTGACTTTTTTGTTGATTTGTCAATTATGTGTTTCCTGAATTTTCAGCTTTTTGTTGGTTGTATCTGTCAAGTGATTCTTCCCTCATTTTGTATTTGAGGATTTTACCTGCCGCATTCATGGGGAATTCCTTAACAAATAAGAAGTATTTCGGCACCTTGTGTCTTGCAATGGAAGCATTACCGAATTCTATCATTTCCTTTTCGTCGGAAACTTCACCTTTGTTAAGTATTATCCATGCACAGCACTCTTCACCGTATCTTTCATCGGGAACACCAACAACCTGAACGTCACGGATTTTTGGGTTGGTTAGATAAAATTCTTCTATTTCTCTCGGATAAAGGTTTTCACCGCCGCGGATAATCATATCCTTGAGTCTGCCGGTAACCTTGTAGTAGCCGTCAGGTGTTCTCATACATATATCACCTGAGTGGAGCCAACCGTCTTCGTCAATTGCCTGGGCGGTTGCCTCCGGCATTTTGTAATAACCCTTCATAATATTGAAGCCACGTGCAACGAACTCACCGCTTTCGCCATCGGGAAGCTCTTCGCCTGTTTCTGGGTCAATAATCTTGCATTCAACACCGGGGAAAGCACTGCCAACGGTTTCAACACGGTGGTCAAGGTCCTCGTTAACCTCACCCATTGTGCATCCGGGGGATGCCTCGGTTTGTCCGTAAACGGAAATGATTTCACGCATATTCATTTCAACGGAAGCACGTCGCATAAGGTCTGCAGGGCAGTTAGCACCTGCCATAATGCCTGTGCGCATATATGAAAAGTCGGTTTTTGCAAAATCGGGGTGACCAAACATAGCAATAAACATTGTGGGAACACCGTTAAAGCAGGTGATTCGTTCATCGTTTACACAAGCAAGTGATGATTTCGGTGAGAAATAGGGTATAGGACAAAGTGTTCCGCCGTGTGTCATCATAGATGTCATCGAAAGTACCATACCGAAGCAGTGGAACATAGGTACCTGAATCATCATACGGTCTGCAGTTGATAAATCCATTCTGTCACCGATTGTTTTGCCGTTGTTAACAATGTTGCGGTGTGTAAGCATAACACCTTTGGGGAATCCCGTTGTACCTGATGTGTACTGCATATTGCATACGTCGTCAGGCTTTACAAGTGATGCACGTCTGCGTACCTCCTCGCGGGGGATAAGAGAGGAACGTGATAACATCTGTTCCCAAGTAAGGCAACCGTCCATTTCGAAGCCTACGGTTACAACGTTACGTAAGAAGGGGAGGTTTTTGGAATATAATGGTGTGCCTGCCTCAAGACACTTAAGTTCGGGGCAAAGCTCCTCAATAATCTCTTTGTAGTTGATATCCTTGCAGTATTCAATCATAACAAGGGTATGTGTATCTGACTGTCTGAGCAAATACTCAATTTCGTGAATTTTATATGCTGTGTTAACAGTAACAAGAACTGCACCGATTTTTGTAGTTGCCCAGAATGTGATGTACCATTGCGGCACGTTTGTTGCCCATACTGCAACGTGGTCGCCTGCCTTTACACCAAGTGAAATAAGAGCGGCGGCACATTCGTCAACGTCACGACGGAATTGCTCATATGTTCTCGTGTATTCAAGTGTGGGATACTTGAAAGCGTATTGGTCCGGGTATGTTTCCGCCATTGTATCAAGCACATCGGAGAAGGTTGCGTCAATAACATCGTATTTCTTCCATACGAATGTACCTGATTTATCACGGTTATAGTACGCGTGGTCGTATGTCTTTTTCTCGCGGTTAAGTGCTGAAATATAGTTTGTGAAATGGGTGAGAACAATGTCAGCATCACTGATTTCTTCATTCCATGCGGCACAGATAAAGCCTTCGTAGTTAAGTGATGAAAGGGCGTTTATAAGCTTCTTAACCTCTAAATCACCTTCGCCGATTAAAACGGTTTTTCCGTCCTTCATATCACCAAGACGTACGTACTTAATATATGCACCAAGGTTTTTGATGGTTGTTTCCGCACTTTCGCCTGCATCAAAATATGTTCCGCGAACGTTCCATGATGCACCTATTACAGCAGAAGCAAAGTGGTTTATAATGCCTATAATATTTTCAGTGTTTGCAAGGTAGCCTACAGTTTCAAATAAAATATTAACGTCAGCTGCCTCTGCACGTTTTATGGCATCGGCCATTTTTTCATCCAATATGTGGAAAGAAACTTCCTTCTCTGCACGCACAATAACATTTTCTATTCCTGATGCGGCAGCCATTGTAACGTATTTTTCTATAAGCTCTGCAGTTGTTTCTTCGTTTTCAATGGGGGTGGGCATACGGAGTGCAGAAACAGAAAGGTTTCTGTTAACCAACTTTCTTTTGGCATCGGCAATACGCTCACGTCTTAAAATACTGTCGTGGTGGCTTTTTCTTTCGCTTATTGCGTCGTATATTTCAAAGCCCTCAAAACCGTAATCATAGGCATAACGGCAGATGTCAAGGAATGAAGCCCTGCTGACATTCTTTGTTGAAAATACAATTTTCATATTATGCCTCCTCGAATACGATTTTGTTTAATGCATTGATATATGCACGTATACTTGCCGCCACAATATCGGTGGAAGTACCGTTACCTGAATAGAGTTTGCCGTTGTTACGGAGTCTTACAAGTGCAGAGCCAAGAGCCTCCTTGCCCTCTGTTACGGATTGTACCTGGAAATCGTCTAACTCGTAGTGGTGACCGATGCACTGCTCGATTGCACGGAAAACGGAGTCAATAGGACCGTCACCGTTACTTACGCCGCAGATAATTTCATCATCGCACTTTAACGTAACCTGTGACATAGAGCTTGACATATTACTGCTTGTTGTTGTGTATGATTCGAAATGATAGGTGGATGGAGCCTGCATAGCGGAGCTTGCGATTACTGCTTCGAACTCCTTGTAGCCTACAGCACCCTTTTTGTCGCAAATCTGCTTGAGCACCTTGTGAACATTACCGATATCTGAATCCGAAAGCTCATAGCCTAATATTGCTGCTGCCTGCGCAACCTGAGCAAGTGTAGAATCGGAATCAATAAGAATCTTCTTTCCGTCACTTATTGCTTTTTTGCTTTCGTAAGCATCGTGGTTGATGTTTGAAACCATATCGTCAATACTTGCGTGTATTTTTGTGGTGTTGAGCTTGATTTCTGCATCAAGTTGTGTACCGCAAGCGGTTATTGCATCGGAAAATTCACCGGTTACGAGAGCATTGTTGCCGGTCATAGAGCATTTAAGTCCGTCTGCACCGTTCTTTATAGCTGAAAATGCAGCTGCAACCGCCATATTGATTTTGTCGGAAACCTGAACGTATACAGGGATGCTTACAGCTTCCTTAACCTTTGCAACTAAAGTTGCAATATCATCAGGAGTGGAAACACCTGCATCGTCACAGATAGTAACTGTTGAAGCACCGTTTGCTTCTGCTTCCTTAACTGCAGTAATGAGGAAATCCTCATCAGCTCTTGTTGCATCAAGTGCAGAAAATTCAACGTCATTACATAAAGCCTTTGCAGCCTTGATAAGCTCTACAATCTTTTCGAGCATTTTTGTCTGCTTTACGTGGTATGTGTATTCCATCTGAATGGTTGATACGGGAAGCTCAACCTGGAGACGGGGAGACTTTGCTTCCTTGATGCATTCCCATGCAACGTCAACATCCTCTGTGGTGAAGCCTACAGGAATTGCAAGGATAGCATTCTGTATATTCTGCGCAATAGTTTTGTATATTATCTTATCTTCACGGGCAGATTTTACGGCGGGAATTTCAATTACCTCCACACCAAGCTTATCTGCACAGTTTGCAATAGCTGATTTTTCACGGAATAATAATGATACGGACCTGTCTTCTGAAATCTTCTTAAGGGTGATGTCTGAAATTTTAATCTCTTTCATTTAAAAAACTCCTTTTCATATACTACAATGATATGACCTTTGACCGTTTTAATATTCGGTGTTGGTATATTGCTTTGGTAAAATAAAACCCGTCCCAAAGCACGCTTGCTTTGAGACGGGTGTAATAATTAACACTCGCGGTACCACTCAAATTGCAGATTAAATCTGCCACCTTATCGAAGTCAGTTAACTTCTATGCACTTACGTAGCAAACACGGGGCGCCCTACACATTTTCACTTCAGGTTTCCTGCTCGGAAGGGAGAGAAACAAGCTCTATATATATCGGTTCACAGCGACCACCGACTCTCTGAATACATTTGTCTTGCTCATTCTTCGTCAACGCTTTAAATATTTAATTTTTCGATATTTTACTACTTTGTGTTCTGCTTGTCAACCCTTTGACGAAAAAATCTAAAATAATTTTCATTATATATTTATATTATAACGGATTTTTAAAACAGAAAAAATGTAGTTTTTTTAGAAAAAGTATTGACAGAGAAATTTGTTTGTGCTAATCTTGATTAAATTGAAAATATCACAAATAAAAGCTGTGACGAAGACGGTGGAAAATTACAACTTTCAGAGAGTCGGCGGTTGCTGTGAGCCGACAGTTTGTGTTTTCAAAAGCCTATCCCTTCCGAGCCGAAGGGCTGAACGATTTCATCTATTAAGCTCCTTCCGAGAATGCTGCGTTAGTGCAACGGGTTGATAGACCTTAAGTGGCAATTTATTGCAATTTGAGTGGTACCGCGGATATTTTATTCGTCTCAAAGAACTGAGTAGTTCATTTGGGGCGTTTTTTATTTGTGTTTTTTTGATTCGCTATTATCTTTCGAAAGGATGAGATTTAAAGTGGACAATTCTTTTACAAACAAACTTACTGAGGTGTCAAAGCGTATTGCGGAGCTTCGTGATATTTATGGAATTACACCGGAAATGATGGCAGAAAAGACAGGCGTAAGCATTAATGATTATCTTGCTTACGAGGACGGCAGAGATGATATGCCTTTCTCTTTCGTTCATAAATGTGCCCTTGCTTTTGGTGTTGAACTTACAGATCTTCTTGAAGGTCAGTCTGCAAAGCTTTCTACCTATACCGTAACAAGACGCGGTAAAGGTCAGACTACAGCAGGTGAGGATGGTATTCTTATCCAGAATCTTGCGCCCAAATTCAAAAATAAACTTGCTAACCCTTATTGGGTTAAGTATGAATATTCAAGTGAGCTTCAGTCAAAGCCTATTGAGTTAACAACTCACTCAGGCCAGGAATTCGACCTGGTTATAAAAGGTACTCTTAAAATCCAGGTTGGTGACCATATTGAAGTTCTTCACGAGGGTGACAGTATCTTCTATAAGAGCTCGATTCCTCACGGTATGATTGCCGTTGAGGGAGAGGATTGCTTGTTCCTCGCTATGGTTATGGCAGAGGATGAAGCTGTTGCCGATGAGCATATGAGTACAGTTAACGTAGGCAGAGCATCTAAAGAAGAAAAACTTATTTGCGATAAGTTTATTACAACCACAGTTGACGAAAACGGTGTTTGTGACAGCATTAAATTCTCAAATGAAGATAAATTCAATTTTGCATTTGATGTTGTTGATGAAATAGGAAGAAATTATCCTGATAAACTTGCTATGCTCCACATTGCACGTGATAAAACAGAGCGTAGATTTACATTTAAGGATATTAAAGAGTATTCCTCTCAGGCAGCAAACTATTTCAAATCGCTCGGTATCAAAAAGGGTGACAGAGTACTTCTTGTTCTTAAAAGACATTATCAGTTCTGGTTTGCGATTCTCGGTCTTCATAAATTAGGTGCTGTTGCAATTCCTGCTACAAACCAGCTTGTTGTTCATGATTATGAATATCGTTTTAATGCTGCAGGAGTTAGCGCGGTTATTTGTACCGCTGACGGTAATTGCACCGATTATATCGACGAGGCCCAAAAAACGAGCCCGACTCTTACTACCAAAATCCTTGTTAACGGTAAAAAAGATGGTTGGCATAGCTTTGATGATGAGTTTGGTCTTTTCAGCCGCAGATTTGTTCGTGATGATGAAAGCCCCTGCGGTGATGATCCTATGATTATGTTCTTCACTTCGGGTACAACAGGTTATCCCAAAATCGCAACTCACAGCCATAAATATCCATTAGGTCACTTCATTACTGCAAAATATTGGCATTGTGTTCAGCGTGAGGGTATTCACTTCACGATTTCTGAAACCGGTTGGGGTAAAGCCCTTTGGGGTAAGCTTTACGGTCAGTGGCTTTGCGAGGGTGCTGTTTTTGTATATGATTTCGACCGCTTCGATGCTGCAGACATTCTTCCGATGTTTGCGAAATACAATATCACAACCTTCTGTGCACCTCCTACAATGTACAGAATGCTTATAAAACAAGATATTTCTCAATATGACCTTTCCTCAATTGTTCACGCAACAACTGCAGGTGAGGCACTTAACCCCGAGGTGTTCAAACAGTTTGAAAAGGTTACAGGCCTCAGGATTCACGAGGGATTCGGTCAGACTGAAACAACACTTTCAATTGCAACACTTAATGGTACACCCATTAAGGTTGGTGCAATGGGTGTTCCTACACCTCTTTATGATGTTGATATCGTTGACCCGGACGGAAATCCCGTTGCCGATGGTGAAACCGGTGAAATTGTTATCAGAACAGATGTTGCAACTCCTTGCGGATTGTTCCTCGGATATTATAACGAGGACGAAAAAACAAAAGAAGCATGGCATGACGGTCTTTATCACACAGGTGATACAGCTTGGCGTGATGAGGATGGCTATCTTTGGTTTGTCGGTAGGGTAGATGACGTTATTAAATCATCGGGTTACCGCATCGGACCATTCGAGATCGAAAATGTCATTATGGAGCTTCCGTATGTTCTTGAATGTGGTGTTTCTGCTGCTCCTGATGAAGTGCGTGGTCAGGTTGTTAAAGCAAGCATCGTTCTTGTTCCCGGCACAGAGGGTACTGACGAATTGAAAAAAGAGATTCAGGATTAT
Source organism: Acutalibacteraceae bacterium (assembly GCA_045647125.1). Lineage (GTDB taxonomy): Bacteria > Bacillota > Clostridia > Oscillospirales > Acutalibacteraceae > DTU089. The sequence continues at coordinate 39,160 of JAZRLZ010000021.1, forward strand.
GTTAAAAAGAACACCGCTCCTTACAAATATCCCCGTATTGTTGTGTTCAAGGATGAACTTCCTAAAACAATAAGCGGTAAAATTATGCGTAATAAGCTTTGATAAATTTGTTGTTTGGGGTTTTGCTTATCTTGACGTACCTTTGTACGCCTGCGACTCGCAAAATCCCCAACCAACTAAATTTCTCTTCGCTTATTACTTCTATGGGTTTTTATTTTGATGATGGGTAGTATGACGTACCTTTGTGCGCATTCGATTCGCAATATCACCAAAAACTAATGAGGATTTATGTTGAATTAAGTCTGATTTTTGACGAAATGCATTAAAAATATGTTTTGATGTTGTTAACTCTTGACAAATCTATTTATATATGGTATCTTTGAGAAAACTAAATAGTAAAGGCGTTGAAGAAAAGGAATTCGATTGCTTACCTTACAGAGAAATGGCGGTTGGTGCAAGCCATAGGCAAAGGGTCGATGTTTGTAGTTTCTGAGCCGGGAGGAAGAAAGGCTCTGCTTAGTAGAACCTCCCCGTGATTGCTGCGTAAAAGCATAGAGGTTGATCGACCTTGAGAGTGGCAGTTTATACTGCAATTTGAGTGGTACCGCGGGTTTTATAACTCGTCTCAAAGACTATCTTTGGGACGGGTTTATTTAATTTTGAATTCGTTCCGCAGAATATTTGGAGGATGTAATGGATAAAATTACAGGTCTTGATTTTAAGATTAAGGAAATGGCTGCACGTATCAGAGAATTGAGAGAGATTGAAAATCTCAGCGTTTCAGATATGGCACAGAAAACAGGTGTAACAGAGAGTGAGTATCTCGATTGTGAGAATGGTAAAAGTGACCTTAACTTTGCATTCATTTATCGTTGCGCACTTGCTTTCAATGTTGATGTAACAAGCATTATCGAGGGTAATACTCCCAAACTTACGAACTATGTTTACACAAAAGCCGGCAAAGGTCAGAAAATTGAAAAAGCTCATGGTATGACATACTATAACCTTGCAGCAAAATTCAAAAATAAAATTGCAGAACCTCTTTTTGTCGAAGCGGTTTATAGTGACGAAAACCAGAATAAAGATATTGAGCTTACCTCTCATGACGGTCAGGAGCTTGATATTGTTATAGAGGGTAGCCTTAAGGTTCAGGTTGGTGAACACTCTGAAATTCTTGGTCCCGGTGACAGCATTTATTACGATTCACTTACACCTCACGGTATGATTGCCGTTGATGGTAAGAATTGTACCTTCTATGCGATTGTGCTTAATCCGTCGGGTGAGCCTATTCCCGAGCTTCAGTCTGCAAAAACCGTTAAGGATAATAAGGTTTCTGTTAAAGATACAAAGGATCGTATCTATAAGAAGTTTATTGATACGGTTGAGGATGAAAACGGTACACCTACATCAATCAAATTCAAAAACCTTGAAAACTTCAACTTTGCATTCGATCTTATCGACACTCTTGCTGATAAAGAGCCCGATAAACTTGCAATGCTTCATATTTCAAGAGATAAAACAGAGCGTAGATTTACCTTTAAGGATATTAAAAAGGCGTCTGCTCAGGCGGCAAACTACTTCAAATCCCTTGGTATCAATAAGGGTGACAGAGTAATGCTTATACTTAAGCGTCACTATCAGTATTGGTTTGCAATGCTCGGTCTTAACAAAATCGGTGCTATCGGTATTCCTGCACCTAATCAGCTTGTTGAACACGACCTTGAATATCGTTTCCAGGCAGCGGGTATCAAAGCTATCATTTGTACTACCGACGGAGATGTTGCAAATCAGGTTGATTTGGCAGCTGTAAAATGTCCAGGACTTCAAATCAAAATCGCTGTTGGTGAAAAGCGTGACGGATGGCGTGATTATGATGAAGAAAGTGCACGCTTCAGCTCACATTACGATAGAACTGCAGATGCCCCGGGCGGTAAGGACCTTATGCTTATGTTCTTTACCTCAGGAACAACAGGTTATCCCAAAATTGCCGCTCACAATTATACATATGCCTTAGGGCATTTCCACACTGCTAAGTATTGGCATAATGTTGATCCCGATGGTCTTCATTTCACAATTTCCGATACCGGTTGGGCAAAATCTATGTGGGGTAAATTCTATGGCCAATGGCTTTGTGAGGGAGCACTTTTCGTTTACGACTTTGATCGTTTCGATGCCGCAGACATTCTTCCTATGTTTGCAAAGCACAATATAACAACCTTCTGTGCACCGCCTACAATGCTCAGAATGATGATTAAGCAGGATATTTCAAAATATGATTTCTCATCAGTTAAGCATATGACAACTGCAGGTGAGGCACTTAACCCCGAGGTTTATCGTCAATTTGAAAAAGCTACAGGCTTACAGATTCTTGAAGGCTTCGGTCAAACTGAAAGCACTATGATTATCGGTAATATGACAGGCGCACCTCATAAAATCGGTTCTATGGGTAAACCTGCACCTATTTATGACGTTTGCCTTGTTGATGCGGACGGTAACCCCGTTAACGTTGGTGAAAACGGTGAAATCGTTGTTAATGTAAAGGACGGAGCACCTTGTGGCTTGTTTACAGGTTACTATAACGACGAAGCAAAAACCAAAGAGGTTTGGCACGATGGCTACTACCATACAGGCGAGGTTGCTTGGATGGATGAAGATGGTTTTTATTGGTACGTGGGCAGAGTTGATGACGTTATCAAGTCATCAGGCTATCGTATCGGACCATTTGAAATTGAAAGCGTTATTATGGAGCTTCCTTATGTTCTTGAATGCGGTGTTTCCGCTGCACCTGATGAGGTTCGCGGTCAGGTGGTTAAAGCAAGCATCGTTCTTGTTCCCGGTACAGAGGGTACAGAAGAGTTGAAAAAGGAAATTCAAAAATATGTTAAGGAAAAAACAGCTCCTTATAAATATCCCCGTATTGTTGTTTTCCGTGACGAATTACCAAAAACAACAAGCGGAAAGATTCAGCGTAATAAACTTTAATTTTTAAAGCAGGTGGGTTAATGGAACATAAACGAATAACCCTTTTTGCAGGGCATTACGGTAGCGGTAAAACAAATATTGCCGTAAACTATGCTCTCTATCTTAAATCCCTTGGTGAAAACGTTGTTGTTGCAGACCTTGATATAGTGAACCCTTATTTTAGAACCCGTGACAGTCTTAATGAGTTTACCGAAGCAGGTGTTCGTTTTATATCATCACAGTTTGCATCATCCAATGTTGATTTACCGGCACTTCCTCAGGATGTTTATTCTATTCTTGATAATTTCGATGAAAGTGCTATAATGGATATCGGCGGCGACGATAGGGGAGCGTATGCTCTCGGTCGTTATTCCGATGCTATAAAGGCAGAAAATAATTATGAGATGGTGTTCGTATTCAATAAATACAGACCATTGAGTCCTACCGCAGAGGATGCGGCGGAAATTATGGCGGAAATTGAAAATGCATGTCATATAAAGTTTACTGCCATTATCAATAACTCCAATCTGGGGGAAGTAACCACTCCGCAGGATGTTATTGCTTCTGTTCCCGAAACGGAAAAGTTAAGTCAGATGACAGGTCTTCCTGTTATGATGACAACGGTTACAAGTGATATAGTTAATAATCTCAACGGGAAAGTACCAAATCTTTTTCCGCTGACTTTACAAAAAAAGATAGTATAGGGTGAGAAAAATGGCAAAAGTAACATTTGCAGAAAATGTGTGCAAGGGTTGCGGATTGTGCGTAACTGCTTGTCCCAAAAAGATTGTGGAGCTTGATTCCTCTGTTCTCAACGCAAAGGGTCATCATCCTGCACATTGTATTGATGAGAGTCAGTGTATAGGTTGTGCTTTTTGTGCAACCATGTGCCCTGATTGTGCAATAACTGTTGAAAGGTAAGGTGAAAAATAATGGGTGACAAAGTTTTAATGAAGGGCAACGAGGCCATTGCTGAATCTGCTATACGTGCAGGTTGTATGCACTATTTCGGCTACCCCATTACCCCTCAGACAGAAATTGCCGCATATATGGCAAAGCGTATGCCTAAAGTTGGTGGTGTATTCCTTCAGGCAGAGAGTGAGGTTGCTGCCATCAATATGGTTCTTGGCGTTGCTGCAACCGGAAAACGTGTTATGACATCAAGCTCAAGCCCCGGAGTTTCACTTAAGAGCGAAGGCATTTCTTACATAGCAGGTAGTGATGTTCCTGCACTTATCGTAAACGTTCAGCGTGGCGGTCCCGGTCTTGGTGGTATTCAGCCTTCACAGTCCGACTACTTCCAGGCGGTAAAGGGTGGCAGCCATGGTGACTTCAAGAAGATTGTTCTTGCTCCCGCTTCCGTTCAGGAAATGGCAGACCTTACAAGCACAGCTTTTGACCTTGCTGACAAATATCGTATGCCTGCAATGATTCTTGCAGACGGTACTCTCGGTCAGATGATGGAGCCTGTTGAACTTCCCGATACAGAACCTAAAACATTTGATAAGCCTTGGGCACTTACAGGTACCAAGGGTGAAAGAAAGCACAATATAGTTAACTCTCTTTACCTTAAACCCGAAGAGCTTGAGGTTACAAACTTTGAGCGTTTCGCAAGATATAAGGATATTGAAGAAAATGAGGTGCTTTTCGAGGAGTATCTTATGGACGATGCAGAAATCTGCGTGGTTTCATTTGGTATTACTGCACGTGTTGCTAAAAACGCTATTTTTGAAGCACGTGCAAAGGGTATCAAGGTTGGTATGATCCGTCCCATTACCTTGTGGCCATTCCCCGAAAAAGTTTTAAGAGCAGCTGCAGATAAATGCAAAGCATTCCTTTCTGTAGAAATGAATATGGGCCAGATGATAGAGGATGTTAAGCTCGCTATCGAAAGCAAAAAGCCCGTATATCTTTGCAACCGCACAGGTGGTATGATTCCTTCACCTGAAGAGGTACTTGCAAAGATTGAGGAAATCAACGAAGGAGGCGACAAATAATGGTAGTTTTTGAAAAATCAAAAGTATTGACAGATGCACCGCTCCATTATTGCCCCGGTTGCACACATGGTATTATTCACCGCCTTGTTGCAGAGGCTATTGAGGAATTGGGTATAGAGGACAGAACAATCGGTGTAGCACCCGTTGGTTGCTCAGTTATGGCATACGATTATTTTACCTGCGATTTCATTCAGGCTCCTCACGGTAGAGCTCCGGCTGTTGCAACAGGTGTTAAGCGTTCCGATCCCGAAAATAATATTGTTTTCACATATCAGGGTGACGGTGACCTTGCCGCTATCGGTACTGCAGAAACTGTTCACGCTGCTGCAAGACGTGAAAACATTACAGTTGTTTTCGTAAATAACGCTATTTACGGTATGACAGGTGGTCAGATGGCTCCCACAACACTTCCCGGTCAGGTTACACAGACCTCACCTTATGGTCGTGATGTAGAAACTGTTGGCTATCCCATTAAGGTATGCGAGCTTCTTCAGAATGTTGACGGTGCCGCATATCTTGAAAGAGTTGCAGTAAATAATCCTGCAAACGTTAAAAAGGCTAAGAAGGCTATTAAAAAGGCTTTCCAGAATCAGATTGAAGGTAAGGGCTTCTCACTTGTTGAGGTTATTTCTACTTGTCCTACAAACTGGGGAATGACACCCGAAAAGGCACTTAAATGGGTTGAGGATAATATGATTCCTTATTATCCGCTTGGTGTTTATAAAGATATCTACGCAGAGGAGGAGGCAAAATAATGAGCGCATGTAATATTCTTTTTGCCGGCTTCGGCGGTCAGGGTATCCTTTTTGCAGGTAAATTCGTTGCTTATAAGGGTCTTCTTGAAAACAAACAGGTTTCATGGCTTCCGTCTTATGGTCCCGAAATGCGTGGCGGTACTGCAAACTGCAGTGTTATCGTAAGTGAAGAGCCCATCGGCTCACCAATCGTTGGTAAGCCCGACGTACTTGTTGCAATGAACCTTCCATCTCTTGATAAATATGAGAATGAAGTTGTTTCAGGCGGTAAAATCTTCATTGACTCAACACTTATTTCACGTAAGGTTGAAAGAACAGATGTTGATGTTTACTACATTCCTGCAACAGAAATTGCTAACACAGAGGGTATGAGCACCCTTGCAAATATGATTATAACCGGTAAGCTTCTTAAAGAGGTTCCCGAATTAGGCTTTGAAAACATTGATGCTCCCTTGAGCAAGGTTGTTTCTGCACGTCATCAGGATCTTCTTGAGGTTAACAAAACAGCTCTTAAACTGGGTTACGATTACTGATTGAAAAGAGGTTGTTTTTATGAATTATAATTTTAAAATCGAAAAAACTGCTACACCTAAAGCAAAGCCCGTAAGTGAAGATAAATTAGGCTTCGGTAAAATCTTTACTGATCATATGTTTATTATGAACTATGATGAGGGTCAGGGTTGGCATGATGGTAGAGTAGTACCTTACGGTCCTTTAGAGCTTGAGCCCTCAGCAATGGTTTTCCATTATGCTCAGGAGCTTTTCGAAGGCCTTAAGGCATACAGAACTGCAGATGGTAGTATTCAACTTTTCCGTCCTCAGAAAAATATCGAGCGTATGAATAACACATGCGACCGTCTTTGCGTTCCTCGTATGGATCCTGATATGGTTCTTGAGGCCATCAAAACGGTTGTTGATGTTGATAAAGATTGGGTTCCTCACAGTGACGGAACATCTCTTTATATCCGTCCCTTCATTATTGCAACCGATGCTTTCCTTGGCGTTCATGCATCACACAGCTACATTTTTGCAATCATTCTTTCACCTGTTGGCTCATATTATGCTAATGGTATGGATCCCGTTAAAATTTATATTGAACGTGAATACGTTCGTTGTGTAAAGGGCGGCACTGGTATGGCTAAGGCAGGCGGCAACTACGCTGCATCCCTTATCGGTCAGGAAAAGGCTGATAAATTAGGCTATGCTCAGGTTCTTTGGCTTGATGGTGTTGAAAGAAAATACATTGATGAAGTTGGCGCAATGAATGTTTTCTTTGTAATTGACGATACGGTTATTACACCTACTCTTGAAGACGGCAACATTCTTCCCGGTGTTACAAGAGCAAGTTGTATTGAAGTTCTTAAGGCTAACGGCTACAAGGTTGAGGAAAGAAAGCTTTCTATCGACGAGGTTAAGGAAGCTTATAAGAACGGTACTCTCAAAGAGTCCTTCGGTACAGGTACGGCTGCTGTTATTTCACCTGTTGGTGAATATATCGACGGTGACGAGCACCTTGTAATCAACGATTCAAAAATCGGTCCCGTTGCACAGTTCCTTTATGATGAATTAACAGGAATTCAGTGGGGTAAGCGTGAAGATAAACACGGCTGGATCGTAAAGGTTAACTAATTTTATAAAATAATCAGACTGTCAGGCTTTTGCCTGACAGTCTTTTTTTTACTTGATTATATGTGGGTAGCATATTTTATTGGTTTTTAGTTAAAACTATCATATAAGTTTTATTCGAAATCAGGAAAGGTGATTTGATGAAAAAAGCTGATGATGTGTTAACGCAGATACGCTCTTATCCCGAAACTACAATGTTCGGTGCGGTGAAAATGGCGGCGGATTCTTTCCCGGGGGATATTGCAATTGATTTTAAAGGGAAGAAAACAACCTACGAAAAACTCATTAATAAAATCGAAAAAGCCGCTTGCGGTTTTATGAAATCAGGTGTGAAAAAAGGGGATAGAGTTACGATATGTATGCCTAATGTACCTCAAGCAATTATAGCCTTTTATGCACTTAACCGAATTGGTGCAGTTGCAAATATGATTCATCCATTGTCATGTCCTAAAAATATTACTTATTTTCTTAAAGTGTCTGAAAGTAAAATGGTTTTAACTCTTGATATGTTTTATGAAAAGGTCAAAGCTTCGGTAGAGGAGGTTGATAAAACGGTTACTATAATTATCGCACGTGTAGAGGAGGAATTGAAATTTCCTTTAGGGATTCTTTATAAGGTTGCAATAAACCGAAAAAACTTAAAATATCCTGACAGAAGCTGTGATATTCTGTGGTGCGATTTAATAAAAAATTGTGGTAATAGAAAGCTTCCTGATATTGATTACAACAAAAATAAAACTGCCGTTATCCTTTATAGCGGCGGTACAAGCGGTGTGCCTAAGGGCATTGAATTGACGGATTTCAATTTTAATGCCCTTGCGGTACAAATAGCGGAAATTGCAGGTGATAACCTTAACAATAAATGCTCATTTCTTTCTGTTATGCCGATTTTTCACGGCTTCGGACTTGGTATAGGAATTCATACCGTTCTTGCTAATGGTGCAAAAAGTATATTGATACCAAAATTCCATAAGGAAAGCTATGCGAAAATACTTCTCAAAACAAAACCCAATTTTATTGCAGGTGTACCCACAATTTACGAGGCTCTTCTTTCTTCGGATGCTTTGGCAGGAGAGGATTTATCATTTCTGTGGGGTGCTTTCTGCGGTGGGGACTCCTTAAGCGCAGAGCTGAAATCACGTGTGGATGAATTTTTTCGTCAGCATAATGCAAAAATACAGGTTCGTGAGGGCTACGGACTTACAGAGTGCGTTACTGCAAGCTGTGTTACGCCCTATAGTAAATACAAAAACGGAAGTATAGGCTTACCCCTCCGTGATACTATCTATAAAATTGTGGAAGAAAACACCTTTAATGAGCTTCCTGTGGGTATGGCGGGTGAAATTATTATATGTGGTCCTACAGTTATGAAAGGTTATCTTAATAATCCCGAAGCAACCAATGATGCAATCCGCATTGATGATGCAGGTAGACGGTGGCTTTTTACGGGTGATATGGGATATATGGATAGTGAAGGCTTCGTTTATTTTAAGCAACGCTTAAAGCGTATGATAATTACAAGTGGATATAATGTTTATCCTGCAAGGGTAGAAGATATTATTCAAAAACAAAAGGATGTTGATTATTGTTGTGTTATAGGTGTTAAGGATTCCTATAAAATGCAAAAAATCCGTGCTTATATTGTGCTTAAAGAGGGCGTAAAGGCAAGTGAAAGGGAAAAGGAAAAAATAATACGCTATTGCGGTGTATATCTTGATAAGTTTGAAATACCAAGTGAAATAATATTCAGAAAAGAACTGCCCCTTACGCTTGTGGGTAAGGTGGCATATCACACTTTAGAGGAAGAGGCTGAGTCGGAAATTGCATAATAAAAACATCAAAAAAGGTCTGTGGTTTAATAGGCTTTGCCTTTTTCTCGGTCGTAAAATCTTCGGTAAGGCTATTTTGAAAAAATGCAATGCAACTGTTGAAAAATACACCCCGAATGCTGACAGTTTTATTATAATTGCTAATCACACCGATATTATGGATCCCGCTTACGAAATGATGTCGCTGAATCGTTATATACGCTTCGTTTCTGCCGATTTTCTTGTGAGGAATAGAGTGTCACGTTTTTTTATCAAAACCCTTGGTGGCTCTATCATAAAATATCACGATATGTCATCCGAGAAGCTTATGGACGAGATTTTATGCAATGTTAAATCAGGTATACCCGTTGCAATTCATGCCGAAGGCAGAATAACAACCAATGGTGAAACAGGTCATATTTCCGAGAATACGGGCAGACTCGTGAAAGAATCGGGTGTGTCACTTATAACCTATAGGGTAACCGGAGCTTATCTGCGTAAACCCCGGTGGGCGATTAACAAACGAAGCGGAAGAGTATACGGAAAGGTTGTAAATGAGTATTCACCGAGTTTTTTGAATGAACTTACACCTGCAGAAATTGCGGGACTTATTAAAAGGGATATATACGTAAATGCATTTGAAGTACAAAAGGCAGAAAATCAACGTTTTGTAGGTGAAAATCTTGCAGAAAAACTTGAATATGTTCTGTATATGTGTCCTGAATGCAAAAATATCGGTTCGCTGAAATCACAAGGTAACAAGTTTTTATGTTCCTGCGGTTACAGTGTTCTTTATGGTGAAGATGGTTTTTTTCATAAATGTAACGGTGACCTTTATTTTGATAATCTGCTTTCTTGGGATAAATGGCAGACTGCTCAATGGATTGAAAGAATCAATAATACAAAAACGGGTTGTATCTGTAGCGAGTTAGGGCAGATAGTAAAAGAAATAGAGGGTATAAACGAAATCCTGATTTCCGAAAATGCAATGCTTGAGCTTTTTCCCGACGGCTTTAAAATCAAAACAGAATTCGAACAGATTTTTATTCCTCTTTCTGAAATCAAGACGGCGAAGCTATCATCTGCAGATGGCTTGATACTTGTTACAAGTGATAAATATTACTTTATTTCTTCACAATTTCCACGCTCTGCGGAAAAGTATGAAGAAGCGTACAGAGAATTGAAAAAATATGTAAATTGATAATGTTAATTGAAACTTAACAAAATATTAATATTGTTATCGTAAACTTATAACATATCTAAATCTTTGTTTACACGGAGGTCAGAAAATGGTTTGTATTTTGCTCGTGGAGGATGACATTCAGTTTAATCGGATTGTCTGTTCATATCTTACGGATAGAGGTTATACAGTTGTAGGATGTCAGAGTGCCGCTGAAGCAATCGAAAAAATGGAAAAAATGTCTTTCGATATGATTGTTTCGGATATTATGATGAAGGATGTCAATGGCTTCGAATTTGCGGAAACCGTTCGTGGCTTTGATAAGGATATTCCTTTCTTGTTTTTAACGGCAAGGGATGATTTGCAGTCCAAGGAAAAAGGCTACAGAATCGGTATAGATGATTATGTCGTTAAGCCTGTTGAGATGAAGGAATTGGTTTTTAGGATAGAGGCTATTTTAAGAAGATCGAGAATTGCCAATAAAAAGAAAATTGCGGTCGGTGACCTGGAGTTGGATTCTGTTGAAAATGCGGCTTATTATAAGGGTGAAAATTTAGGTCTTTCCGTAAAAGAATTTAATCTGCTTTTTAATTTCTTATCATACCCCAAGAGAACCTTTACAAGAACCCAGCTTATGAACGATTTCTGGGGTTATGAAAGCGAAAGTACACCCAGAACGGTTGATGTTTGCATAACAAAGCTGAGGGCAAAGATTTCTAACTGTAAGGATGTTGAAATTGTTACGGTTCATGGCTTAGGCTATAAGGCGGTGATTCTTGTTTGAGCTTTATTATCAAAGAAAAAAACTTTGCAAGCCGACTCCGTAATTTTTTGGTGGAATTTATTTCCGTTTTTTCTATTGTTGCATTGAATGGTACTTTCCTTGTTCTTATATTGGTTACTCTTATTGACAGATCCTTTGATAAATCCACAATTGCTTTGGCGGGTGCATTGTATCTTCTGTTCAGTTGCACGATTTCTACCGGTTTGATTTATTTTGTAAAGGGTAGGGTGTACCATAACAAAATCAAGGTTTTCTGCGATGTTGCCAATCAGGTTGCCAAAGGTGATTTTGCAATACGTGTACCTACTTATTTCAGTAAGCCTAAAAGCGAGATGGATTATCTTGCACTTAATTTCAATAAGATGCTTATAGAAATCGCTTCGTTAGAAAATATGCGTAATGATTTCGTTGCCGACGTTTCACATGAAATAAAAACTCCTTTGAGCGTTATTCAGGGCTATGCAGATTTATTGCAGAACAAGGACTTGCCTGATGATAAAAGGAAAGAATATACATATCGTCTTTCTGAAGCTATTTCTTCACTTACAAGTCTTGTAACAAATATACTTAAACTTAATAAAATTGAAAATCAGGGAATTGTGCAGAAGGAAAAGTATTCCTTGGATGAGCAGATTCGTTATTGTATTCTCGGTTTTGAAGAAAAACTCGAAATAAAAAATCTTTCAATTGACGTTGATTTGGATGATGTTGAAATTGAGAGTGATAAGGCACTTCTGGAAATAGTGTGGAATAACCTTATTTCAAATGCTATCAAATATACTTCTGTGGGTGGCAAATTGTCTGTTGAACTTAAGGAATTCGATTCAAAAATTCACGTTGTTGTTTCCGATAATGGTTGTGGAATGAGTGAAGAAACTATCGTACACTGTTTTGAGAAATTTTATCAGGGTGATACATCTCATTCCCAGGAGGGTAACGGCTTGGGTCTTGCTTTGGTAAAGCAGGTTGTAAATATACTGGAGGGTGAAATAAAATTGGAAAGTACTTTCGGTGAAGGAACAAAATTTACTGTGATACTGTGAATTTAACATAAACTTAACAACAGTAGTATAAAATGCAATGTGATGTTCTTTAGCTAAGGAGTGATTGTTGTGAAAGGTAAGTCAAGTGACGGCATTAAAAGCAAAATTATTATTGCTGTTGAAGTGGCCCTTTTATTAACAGTCATTTCTTTTATTGTAATTGTGCTTAATGAGGATAAGCTTTTTGATAATCAGGAAACAACTATGTATGTTACTACCCAGAGGGAAACTCAGGGGGAAACAATACAAGATGGTTCAAACCATATTTCTGATGATGAAGTTGTGATTGACGGAGGCTCTTCCTCCTCGCAGAAGGTAACGTCGGGTGGCGGTAATTCCCCTGCGGCTACAAATTCGCAAAATGCCCCTGCAAACAAGCTTGAGGATCCCTCAGGCTGGAGCAAATCACAAATTATCGCAAAGGCTGCCGATGCCGTTAACAAAACAAAGGGTTATACGGGTAACCTAACGGTCAACCATTCGGAAAGCTTCTCTGCCGATGTCACGGAATGTAGTGGCGGCGGTGTTGTAAGAAGTGTTGTTGATTTAATGATAGGATGGGTCGTTAAGCCCGTTAATGAAACCCTGACGTTCCAAAATGGCTATGCGGTTAATTCCGAGGGTGAAACCGTTCCCATACTTTTACCTAAAAAGAATAATTTTAATTTATCTGAAAATGGTGCTACATCCGCCACAGTTCAACGTGTGGGGAGTGAATATGTTATAAAAATCAACATTGTTCAGGAAAGCGTGGGAATGTATCAGGTTCCTACCCACAATGCTGCATCTGTAGGTTATCTTGATGTGGCCAACTTCGATATCAGCTTTATGGAGGTTGATTCGGCAGATATTGTTTATAAGGGCTCGACTCTTGAGCTCAGAATAAATGCAGACGGTTACGTAACCTATGCAAATTATCAGATACCTATCCATATTGACGGCTCTGCCCACAAGGGCTCTATTAGTGGCTCTGCTTCCTTTGAGGGTCAGCAAACAGAAACATGGAGTATGAATTATTAATTGAAAGGATTTTTGAAAATGGGTTTGAAAGAGGCTGCGCTTAATGCTGCAATTAAACAAGGAATTGAATATGTAAAAAAAGATTATGATACAAATCTTTTTAAGCTTATTAATTGGGGCAAAAAGATGGTTAAGGATGAGCTTCATCTTAAGGTTCTTACAAAATTGGAGGAAAGATTAAGCGATCCCACAAACGTTTATGCCGATTATGTTAAAAGAGTTGTTTTAAACACAGATACAAACATAATCCTTAAGCTTGTTCCTCCCTTTGTTAATGCCGTTGTTAAAAGCTATGATATAAGAAAGAAGGCAATGGAAGAGCACAACTGCAACATTCCTTGGGCAGTTCTTATTGACGTTACAACTGCTTGTAACCTTAAATGTAAGGGTTGCTGGGCAGCAGAATACGGTGATAAGCTTAATATGAGCTATGATGATTTGAATAAAATCATTCAGGAAGGTAAGGCTGTAGGTACTTTCGTTTACCTTTATACCGGCGGTGAACCCCTTGTTCGTAAAAAAGACCTTATCAGAATTTGTCGCGAAAATCCCGATTGCCTTTTCCATGCATTTACAAACGGAACACTTTGTGATGATGAATTTGTTAAGGATATAAAAGAAGTCGGCAATATGCTTGTTACAATTTCTATTGAGGGTAACGAGGAAACAACCGATTCACGCAGAGGTAAGGGTACATATAAGGCATCAACAGAGGCAATGGCTCGTCTTAAGGCAAACGGAATTCCCTTCGGTACATCTATTTGCTATACTAAAGAGAATGCAGATGTTGTTTCAACTGATGAATATGTTGATTTCCTTATTGAGCAGGGTGCGGTTTTCGCATGGTTATTCTCATTCGTTCCCGTTGGCTGTGGTGCTACATCCGAGCTTATGGCAACTGCAGAGCAGAGAGAACATATGTATGACCAGGTTCGTAAGTGGCGTTTTGATCAGGTTAAACCCCTTGTTATGATCGACTTCTTTAACGATGGTGAGTATGTTGGCGGATGCGTTGCAGGTGGTAAGCAGTATTTCCACATCAGTGCAAACGGTGACTGTGAGCCTTGCGTATTTGCACACTATTCAAACGTAAATATCAAAGATCCCGATACACACTTTATAGATGCTCTTAAGAGCCCCATATTTATGGCATACAAGGCACGTCAGCCTTTCTCAGACAATATGCTTCGTGCTTGTCCTATTGTTGATAATCCGGGTGCTATCAAAAAGATAGTTGAGGAATCCGGTGCAAAATCAACCGACCTTCAGTCACCTGAAAAGGTTGAAGAATTAATCGGCAAGACTATGGACGTTGCTCGTAAGTGGAAAGAAACTGCTGATAAAATGGCTGCAGAGCATGGCTTTGTTAAGTGGCATATTCGTAGTGTTGATATCTACAAGGATTATGAAGCAGAACACGTAAAGGACTATGAAGAATTTGTATAAGTCTATTGAAAGAGCAAAAACACCCGAATCAGTAGGTATAAACTCCTCGGTTATCGCAAAGATGACCGAGGAAATGTCATATAGAGGCATAAATATTCACAGCCTTATGATTTTAAGGAATAATAAGGTTGCTTGTGAGGTGTGGAGCAATCCGCTTTCCTCCGATATACCCCATATGGTTTATTCAATAAGCAAAAGCTTTCTTGCTACTGCATACGGTTTTGCTTTGGAGGAAGGCAAAATAACAAGGGATGCAAGGCTTATTGATTTTTTCCCTCAGGTACGGGGTAAAAAAAGAGATGATTATTTAGAAAAGCTTACCATTCATCATCTTCTTTGTATGACTGCCGGTAAACAGACCTCAATACGCGGAAGCAAAAGTGATGATTGGTTAAAGCTTTTTGCAGATGCAAAGTGGATTTTCGAGCCGGGCACAAGTTGGCGTTATGTTAACGATAACTACTATATTGCATCGAAAATGCTTTGCAAGGCTTTGGGTGAATCAATTACCGAATATCTTACCCCCCGTCTTTTCGAGCCTTTGGGTATGGAGATACCCTTCTGGGAGCATTCACCCGATGGCGTTGAAGCAGGCGGTTGGGGACTGATGCTTAAAACCGAGGATATTGCAAAATTTATACTTTGCTATCACAATAAGGGCAGATATAATAATGTTCAGGTTATACCCGAATGGTGGGCAAAGGAAGCAACAAGCTTCATTTCCGATAACTCTGTAAGTGAAAAAGAGCCTGATGCAAGTGCAGGCTACGGATGTGGCTTCTGGCGTTGTGCAGGTATGCCAAATACCTATAGGGCAGAGGGAATGTTTTGTCAGTATGCTATCTCCTTTGAGGATTATGATGCCTGCCTTGTTACAACGGCAGAGCATAGTGATTTGCAGGAAACCCTTGACGTTATATGGAAATATATGCCTAAGGCATTCATTGAGCCTGATGCGGGAAAAACAGCACAGAAAATATCTTTAAACGATAAATCAAAGGTTGTAACAAAACCACGCTCTGAAACGGAAAAAGAAATTAACGGTAAGGTATATAAGCTGAGAAAATGCAGATTTATTAACTTCATTGGTTTTCCTATCAGCGTTCTGCCTATGCCTATCGTCTTTTTCGCAAAGGAAAGAGGCGGCAATATGAATAACCTTAAATTCGATTTTTCGCATAATGGTTGCACGTTTTCCTGGGAGGAGGACGGAAACTTCAAAAACAAAATTTTTGTTTCAATGAACGGTGAAGCAAGTATTGATAAGGTAACTATAGGTGAGCTTGAAATGCTTGTACGCTCTTACGCATGGTGGGAAAAAGAGAATGTTCTTGTGATGCATATAAGGCCCTTGTATTCCGTTGCGGAAAGGGTTCTGAAATTCGAATTCAGGAAAAACAAAATCAAAATGATGCCAAGCTATGTTCCCGGCACAGATGAAAAGGCTAAAAAGGTAGGGGATAAGCTTAAGTGCATTCTTATAGGAAGATGGTTCCATTGGTGGATTGATTTCCTCGTTCCCCGTGTGGGAAAAATTCTCAATCCCACACATTACGGAAAAATAAAACGATAAAAACAGAGAGTGAACACTCTCTGTTTTTTTGTTTTGAGTTTCCAAATCAAGTGCCTGTTCTTCAACTGTTTTTTATATAAATATGAAAATCTAAGCTGCTGTGCTATAATAAAAAAAGATAAAAAATTTGTAATAAAACCCGTTTTAGTGTTTCTAACAGATGAAACTGAAAAAATATTAGTGCATACGGAAGGGGTGACGGCTTTGAATGAATTGGAAAAAATGTGCATGCTCCATTATAAATATGTGAAAAGCTACGCTTTGTCCTTGTGCCTTGATGAATCATTGGCGGAAGATATAACTCAGGAAACCTTTTATAACGCTATTAAAAAAATTGATATGTTCAAAAATGAGTGTAAAATAGAAACCTGGCTTTGCAGTATTGCAAAAAACCTTTTCCTTAATTCCAAAAGGAAAAAGCAACCCGACAGTATTAATGATTTTTCTTATTTAGTAGGGGGTACCACACCCGAGGATAATGTTATAAAGGATGAAAATATAAAA
>JAZRLZ010000022.1:0-2604 GCA_045647125.1 Acutalibacteraceae bacterium
TATCGTAACCTGCATCCTGAAGGTACTTTGCAGCCTTCTCAGATTCAGGCATTGCACGGCCGACTTCTTTGTAGTCTTCACCGGGCATTGCACCTTCGCAGAAGCCCTTCATCTTTGACTCTACTGAGTAACGAAGAGAAACAGGGTAGTCATTACCACAAGCTTCTTTAATAGCCTTAACAACTTCAACTGCAAAACGATATCTGTTTTCAAAGCTTCCACCGTATTCGTCAGTACGCTTATTGAAGAATTCAATAGCAAACTGGTCAAGAAGGTAACCTTCGTGAACAGCGTGAACTTCAACACCGTCAACACCTGCATCACGACAGAGTTTTGCTGTCTTTGCAAATGCTTCAATAATTTCGTGAATCTGTTCCTTTGTCATTTCAGGACAGATAATATCGGGAGCCCAACGAGCAGGCTGTGGACTTGGACAAGCTAATTCGTGAGATGTATCAAGAATAGGCTTTACAAGAGCACGAGTAAACTTATTTCTGTGAAGAGGAGCAACAAGTTCAGTAATAGCCCAGCTTCTACCCATACCGGCAGTCAACTGAATAAATAATTTTGCACCTGTCTTATGGATTTCGTCCATAAATTCTTTGAGTTCTTCAAACATTTTTGGGTTCTGCCAAAGCCATTTTCCCCAGAATGTATCACGGAGTGGAGCAATACCGGGGATAATAAGACCAACGTTGTTGTTAGCTCTTTCTAAGAAAAGCTTAGCTGCTTCCTTGTCAAAACCACAACCTGTAAGTTCAAACCAACCGAAAAGAGATGTACCACCCATAGGACACATAACTATACGGTTTTTGATTTCAACATTACCGATTTTCCAAGGAGTAAACAATGCTTCGTACTGTTGATTCATACAAACACTTCCTTCTCAATTTTGAGCATAAAATTTTACTATATAAGTATATAAAAATATACATTTTATGTCAAGGTGATTTGTTAATAAAATAACAAATTATCACTAATTTTGGATTAATGAACATGCTGGGGCTGACGACCACGGCAGCCCGAATAAGTGAATAATAAATATGAAAAACGGGACGCCGAGTCGACGTCCCATACAGATATGTTTTTAATTGTAATATAAATTGTTATTTTGTGTATATGGTTCATAGGTTGCGTTTGTACCGATTTTACGGAGTGTTTCCTTGTCCGTATCAGAAAGCACTACAGTAGCGTGAACATCACAACCCTTGAGACCGTTGATTGCATCAAGTGCTTGTTTTGCAAGTGGATTCATAGTTGCACAGATTGAAAGAGCAATAAGAATTTCATCAGGATGAAGACTTGTATCCATTTCGTGCATTTTACACTTTAATTCCTTGATAGGCTCGAATACAGTAGGGGAGATAAGTAAAATTTCATCATCAATATTTGCAAGTGCCTTCAAAGCATTAAGAAGCATAGCGGATGATGAACTCAAAAGGTCGGATGCCTTACCTGTAATGACTCTGCCATCATGAAGCTCAATTGCAGTAACAGGAGCATTTGTCATTTCTGAAATATTGAGTGCAGTCGAAACAACAGGTCTGTCATCTGTGCTGATGTTAAGCTGTTTCATAATAAGCTCAATTTTATAAAGCTCACTGGAAACATTTTTGTTGTTTTTCTGTTGAACAAGGTAGTTGCAATGACGACGAAGAATTTCTTTTTTTGAAGCTTTAAGCACTACTTCATCGTCAATGATACAATTACCGGCCATATTAACACCCATATCAGTAGGTGATTTATATGGTGATTCACCGTATATTTCTTCAAAAATTGTGTTAAGTACAGGGAAATTTTCCACATCTCGATTATAGTTTACTGTTGTAACGCCATAAGCCTCAAGGTGGAACGGGTCAATCATATTAACATCGTTAAGGTCGGCTGTAGCAGCCTCATAAGCAAGGTTTACAGGATGCTTAAGCGGTAAATTCCAGATAGGGAATGTTTCAAATTTAGCATATCCTGCTTTGATACCACGCTTATGCTCGTGATAAAGCTGTGAAAGACAAACTGCCATTTTTCCGCTACCGGGACCGGGGGCTGTAATAACAACAAGCGGACGAGTAGTGCCGATATAGTCGTTTTTGCCATATCCGTCATCACTGACTATGAGTTGAACATCAAGAGGATAGTTTTCGATAGGGTAGTGACGATAAACATTTATACCAAGGTTCTGAAGCTTCTGTTCAAAAGCAGTAACTGATGGTAATGCAGAATATTGAGTGAGCACAACACCACCGACATAAAGACCAAATCCGTGGTAGATATCAATAAGACGAAGTACATCAAGGTCATAGGTAATGCCAAGGTCACTACGGATTTTGTTCTTTTCAATATCCTTTGCACAAATAGCAATAATAATTTCAGCATCATCCTTGAGTTGAAGAAGCATCTTCATCTTACTGTCAGGTTTAAAACCGGGAAGTACTCTGGCAGCATGGTAATCGTCAAAAATCTTTCCACCGAATTCAAGGTATAGCTTACCACCGAATTTGCTGATACGCTCCTTGATATGCTCCGACTGCATGCGGAGATATTTATCATTATCAAAACCTAATTTACGCATAATTTACACCTACAAAATTTATATAAAAGTTATTC
>JAZRLZ010000023.1:0-123806 GCA_045647125.1 Acutalibacteraceae bacterium
GTAGCTTGTAGGGTTACCTATGTTATCGTAGGTTATTGTTCCGGTTTTTATATCATCATCGGGTGTACCGTTTAAGGTTACGGAAACAAGCAGCTTGTTCCAACCCGTTTTATTATCGTCACCATAACCGTAGTTCAGGGTATAACCCGTAAAGCTTGTGCTATCGTCTTTTTCAACAACAACCTTTTGGGTTATGTTGCCCAGTGCATCATATCTCATAGTGGTGGTTGTTTTCTTCGGATTGTTTTGTTCGGTTTTGAGCTGTCCAAGATCATCATAGGTGTACGAACGATAAGCTTGTTCGCTTCCCGACTTTGTGTTTGCATCCGGTGAATCGGCAACATCTCGTTCCCCTTTGGTTATAGCTGTAATATTACCAAGGTTATCATAAGTGTATTTATATACATCGTTTACGATATATTCTGCACCAAGCTGTGTTGTGCGGTAAAAGTTGCTTCCATCCTCGTTCCTGTCTGAAAGCTTGTATTTATAGTTGGTGTAAAAATACTTTTCGTTCGTGGTAACATACGTTTCACTGCTCAAACGGTTTAAAGAATCGTAATCATAATACTCATACTGACCGGTTGATATCTTATACCTTGTGGGTAAATTATCTTTTCCATAAGCTTCAGATTTCGTGTTATAAGTAGTTGCGACATAGCGGTAGCCCTGGTTAAAGGTTCTGCCGCCCATATTCAGTGTAACACTGTTTACGTTGTTACGCTTATCATAGCCTTGTTCCGCATAACCGATTGGTGTATCACCATCATAATCGGCTATATTTTGCCTTGATAATCTGCCCAAGCTGTCATACATATAATTGTAGCTTAAATTATTGGCACTGTCAAGGTGAGATATCAGCGTTCCGTCGTTACGATAGTTCCAATAATAGTAGGTTGTTCCGTTATGCGACTGGCTCTTTTTATTGCCAAGGTCTGTATAAGTGTAGCCCACTGTGTTACCGTTACCATACTGTGATGATACAAGCAAGCCGTTATTATTGCCATAGGTGTTACTTGAAAGCACCTGACTGCCGACCTTTGTTGCAACGGTGTTACCGAAGGCATCATATTGGAAAGAATATGTTTCACGATTGCTCGGGTCTATTTTGTACTCTTCTGTTTCCGGGTTAGCCACCTTGCCAAAGTTTATATAACTTATTCTGTTGGAAGAATCATAAATATACCCTACTCTGCTGTTTACTGAGGTTATATAGCGCAGCTTACCCATATTTGCACCATATTCGTATGATGTTACAACATTTTTGGGGTTAGTAACCGTAAGAACTTTACCCGAATTGAAGTTATACGTGTACCTTGTTGCTTTTTTATTTTCATCATACCTTGCATTGACGTAAGCATTTTCCTTTATCGCTGTGGAAGTATCATCATCAAAATATGTCTGACCAACTTTTATGGAAGCCGTGGGTGCTTCGTAATCATCACTGTCGCTATCGCCAAAAAGTGAACCGTTATGTACATCGGTTGTACGAAGCAAACCGTCAGAGTTGTATGTGTTTTCTGTTACAACACCCTTTGCCGAGGTTGATGAAATAAGGTTATGATTATTATCATAAGTCAGTTTTGTTTTGTTATTCAGGGTATCTGTAAATGATTTTAAATCGTCATCATCGGTATATTCTGCATTAACCTTATGCTCGGCATTAGGTGATGTTGAAACAAGGTTACCCTCTTTATCGTAAGTGTATGTTTGTGCCGGTTCCTTAACAAGCATAAGGTGGTCAAATATCACGTAGTTTTCCTGCTTATTAAAGCGTGGCGTAACCATCAGCTTTGTGGGGGTATATGTGCAACCGCTTTCACCATCGGTATATTTTAATACAATTGGTGTTGTGGCATACTGCCAGCCCGTAACGGTTGTATTAAACTTTGCCGAATCTTTATACTGATATACATCACTTGTATTGCCGTTTCCATCAGTTTTGGTATATTTTACCCTAACGGCAATTTCAAACAAAGCATTTTCGTTATACTCGTCATCATCCTCATCATCGGTATCCTTATCGTCAACCGTATAATGATATGTTGAATTAACGGGGTAACCTTTTGCCCAACCGCCAAGAACATAGGTATCATTGGGGTTCCCCTGAACATTAATTGTCTGGCTTATTCCCTTTGAAACATCGGGTGAGCCGACCATTTTCACCGAATTTGTACCGTGTCTGTATTCATTAACAATGCCATCATCTGAATCATCATACATTGCACTTACACCTGACCACGATGTTATGGTATCGCTATCGGTATATTTTTCAAAGCTGCTGTTTTCAAGCAGGTTGTAGCTGTTTGCACGCAATGCATTTTCCAACTGAATACAGTCATAATACACTTTACCGGTACAGTTACGCTGTATAAGGTAAACACGTAATGTTTCTGTATTTTCAGGAATTGTTATAGAGGTTGTCAGGCGTTGCCAACCATTGTTTACACCCGTATCGGTTGTTTCGGATATAACGGTTGACTGTTTGGTTTTCAATGCTGTTCCGCTTGCATCGTATGCCGAAAGCTGTATAAATGCACCCGTAAGGTCAGCGTTCGAAAACTTCGTGAGATTCTCGGTTTTTACGTACGCTGAAAGTGTATAGGATTTACCTGATGATAAGCCGCTTATATTCTGTCTGAAATAGCAACGTGCATTTTCGGTACCTACATTTGTTACCGACAACTTAAGTGAGCCTGCACCCATATACTGTTGTTCGGTTTCTGTTCCTGTTGTTGCAGTAATTGTACCCACCGTAGCATTTGCCCATTTGCTTGTACTTTCCGCATTACCGCCCAGGATAATATTTTCAACGCTTTTGCCTATGCTTCCGCTTAAATTTACGCGATTTTTAAAGCCTGATGTTGTATCATCCGCCTTTGGATTTGTATAACTAACGGCACCTGCGCCTATTGCTGAACCGGAACCATATTGAATTTGCTGGGAAACGGCTCTGCCGAAGTTATCAAATTGTATTGTTGTGATGATATCATCATCACCCTTTGTATTATCACTTGAATAATTTACGCCATCGTTACCGCAGGAACGGATTACTGTTGTGTTATATTTTGTTCTGTCAAAAGTTACAACCTGACCTAAAGTAACAACCGTTTCACCCTCGGAGTTTTGGGTTACTCCGCACTCTTTTACTTTTGCTATACGACGACCGTTTGCTTTTGACGTATAATCAAAATTCAATCTGTACACATTGTTAGACTGAATGTAATCTATTATTCCTTCTGTCTGGTTTTCGTATGCTATATCTGTTTTTGTTTCGTCATAGTATGTTACAGAATTAAGCAGTCCGTTTTCTGTAATGAAATTTATTTTTCTGCCGGAATTATCAGAAATTGATTTAACGTAATCACCGGTTGTTGATGTATAGTATTCAAAAGTATATCTGTGACCTGAGCCATCAACAATACGGTCAATTCTGGTTTTCTCTCTGACACCATCCGATGCAGCTTGATAATATATTGTGATGGTGTTGCCGTTTTGATCTTTGATAATGCCCAGGTTACCCTCGGAGTTAAAATAATAATTATTGTGAGCCTTATCAGTAATCTGATAGGATGCAACCAAATCACAATCGGTTGTCATTGTTAAGCCCAGACCGTCTTCATCTTTATATACTGTTTTGTTATCTTCTTCCTCTTCCTGTAAATAATGCTCGGTTCCGTCTGCATCTGTATATACATAAGGGTATTTTTCGGCATTATCACCCGAAAGGCCATATTCAGATGATGGTAAAACAGTCTGTTGAACATTCAACCTGAAACCCTTTGCTAATACTGTTCGGGATGAACCATCTTTACCAACTACAAACTTTTCACCTGCACAATAATTGTTATAAAATGCGGTAAGTGTCAACGGTGCCATTTCACCCGTGCTTGAAAGTATAGGCAATTCATAAACCAGATTACCTGTGTAGTTATTGATATGTGCTGCACCTGCTGCATTAATTGAATAGCTTGAATAATTCCAATAATCTTCGATACCTTTATTATTCCTGAATGTTACATATATTTCAGGATAGCCTTCAAGATTATGCTCTTCTGCAGAGAACAACTCCACGCGGTTTGTTGCAGACTCGTTTTTCGCCTTAAGCAATAAACCGTAATTAGTACTCAACTGGTTATTTTCATACCATTTTTTTACTGTTTTTGTAATATCAAATTGATAACAATGAGCAACGTTACCCTCATTATGCTCTATTTCTGCATAATCAAGAACCACGCTGTTATATGACGGCTTGTTGTTCCATGTTGGTTTTAAAGAAGCCGTTTCGTTATCCCAATTCTCTGTTACTTCATGTATTGTAAGGAAACCCGGATTACTGCCTGTATCTGCTGACTTTTGATAAAAAGTTATAAATGAATTTGTTATTATACAGTTTTCATCAGGCAATTCCGGTAAATTAAATTTTATATATGATCTTGTTTTACCCTTACTGTTGTTGCCGGCATAAAGACAATAACCCGTAGGATATGATACACTCGGTGTGCTTTCATCAATGTAATTATCAATAACATCCGCTCTGCCTACATCAAGATCTATAGTAGGATCTATATAAACCGGATATTTACGTTTTAGGCTATTAAGCCACAATTCATCTGCTGTTATACTCAACAAATACTCGTTTCCGCTTTGCTTAATTTCCATAGTCACGGCATCAGAAAACTCACCGTTTGAATCAAGCATATATGGTGCTTCGATTACGGCAATCGGATTACTGCCCTCACTATCTGAGCAAAGTTCAATTGTACCATTATCACGAGCTATGGGATAAAGTCCGCCTAAATCTATTGAAAAATCAAATTTATACTCTTCTTGTTTCTTGTTTAAAACAATAGTTTCTTTTATTTTTGAATTTTTGAGTTCATATTCTAAATCAATGTTTTCATAAACATTGCGATATATTACTTTTTCACTTTTATTTTCAACTTTTAATTTATCTTTCGTCTTCTCAATCTCTTCTGTTGGTTTTGTTGCTTGTGCATTATCAGCAACACTTATGTTATCCACAGACTCAACTGTTTCGGATACTGTCAGCCCTTTAATTTCAACAACAGTATCTTCTGTTTTTTCTTGTTTTCCTTTTGGTGAAAAACTTATTTTATATCCTTCTGCAGTTACACTAATCTTATTGCTTCCGTCACTTTTAAATACACCAGGAAAGCTTACCGGAGTATTAGTATCAAGGGCAACAAATTCACTGCCTGAAATTTTACTTTTACCGATGCTCACTTTTTCTGTTAAAGTGTTATCTATCTCTTTCCAAACACCATCTTTTTTATAATGAACAGGATATGGGTACTGCGCCGCTGTATATGACCCGTCTGAATTAAGAAAATACTTTACCGTCTTGGTTCGCCATTCAACAATTTCTTCAAGGATTTCAACTTCACCGTTTAAAGCTTTGTTGATTGAAGCTTCTTCGAGACCAACACTATCTTCTTCAGTTAATGTTTCGGAAACAACAGGCTGTTCTACAGTTTCAATTTCCTCGGTTACAGCTTCTGTAGTATCGGAAACTGTTTCTTCCGGAATTGTTGATAATTCTTCAGAAATCTCTGTCGTTGAATTTGTCTCAACAACGTCTGTTGAAACTTCACTCGAATCAGATGTTTCATCAAAAACTGAACTACTTGTTTCTGCTTGTGTTTCAAAAAACTCTGTTACTTCCGTTGCAAAAACCGGTGTTGCAGCAGACATAACACTCATCATTGTCAAAACACTGAGAAATATTGCAAGAATCTTTCTTATCTTTTTCATTTTTTACATCCTTTCTATATTTTTTTGAAAAAGAGTCACCCGATTTTTTAAGCTTATCCCCTCCTTATACACTTAAATTGAAGCTTATTTTTACCGCTTCTAACTATATATGACTTTGGAAACATAAAATGTCACAAAAAAATTTTAATTTTTTGAGAAATTTATTTTTCTATAATATTTTGACTACACAAATCCGACCTTTACTCCAAACCATTTCAAGTATTTTCTTTGTTGTAGGGCTCACATTTTTAATTTTTATATTGCATTTTGCTTTTTGGTGTTTTATACTATAAATTGTAATAAAATAGGAGATTGCGGCTTCTTACCGAAGACGATTATTCTGTTTAAGAAAGGACGATTATTTTGGCTGAAATTAAAAACATTGATGCCGTAGCAGCTCTTGATGCTATGGATGCTCATGTTGATGATTGGCGTGATGCCACAAAAGGCAAACAGAGAGGTATTTTCTCTTTTGACGATGTAGCGGCACTGAAAATCAAAAACCTTAAAAAAAGAATTTACACCGATATCGAATCCATTCCCGCATGGAAAATGAAGGAATGCATTTATAAGGGTGTTGGTGATTACGAATATCTTTATGATGATTGGAAGGAAATTGACGTAGGCGACCGTTGGGGTAACAACGGCTGGAGTGCATTCTTCAAAAACTCCTTCGATATGCCTGAGCGTTTTAAGGGCAAAAAGGTTACACTCAACGTTTACTTCGGCGGTGACTCACTTCTTTCTCTTAACGGCAAGCCCTACCAGGGTCTTGACCCCTTCAGAAACTCTGTTTTACTTACTGACTGTGCAACAGGTGACGAGCACTACGACGTTGATATCGAATCATACTATGTATGGCATTCCAACGAATCAACAATCAAAACACTTTCCTGCTCATTCGTTGGTGTTGTTGACCCTGTAATCGAAGAAATTTACTGGGATTTCAAGGCAGTTTTCAATGCTCTCTTTATGCCCGTACACGATACAGGTCTTGCAGAGCTTATCCGCGCTACTCTTAAAGAGGCATTCACCTACGTAAACTTTGACCTTCAGGGTGACGAATTCAAAGAGGGTCTTCTGAAAGCACAGAAGATACTTAAAGATAAAGTTTATAACAACACAGCATACAAGTCAGAGGGTACACTTGCTCTCGTTGGTAACTCTCACCTTGATATTGTATTTATGTGGGCATATAAAGAGTATGTTCGTAAATTGGGCAGAACTCACGCTACAATGCTTCGTCTTATGGAGCAGTACGATGATTTCATTTTCTCACAGAGCACTGCACCTACATATATCGAAATGAAGGATAAATATCCGGATATCTACGAGCAGGTTAAGGCTCGTATCAAGGAAGGCAGATGGGAATACATCGGTGCTATGTGGGTTGAGCCTGACTGTAACCTTGTTTCAGGTGAATCCTTTGCACGTCAGCTTCTTCACGGTGTACGCTTTGCTGAAAAAGAGTTCGGCATTACTCCAAAAACTTGCTGGGTTCCCGACGTTTTCGGTAACGGCTATGCTATGCCTCAGATTCTTAAAAAAGCAGGTATTGAATACTTTGTTACTCACAAAATGGGTATTTGGAACGATACTAACCCCTGGCAGTACAACACATTCTGGTGGGAAGGTCCCGACGGATCAAAGGTATTTTCAATCGTTCCTCCCACACACTTTATCGGTACTGTTGAAGCAGACTCACTTAAGGTTAACTGGAAAAAATATACCGATAAGGAAACCATCGGTGAATCAATGTACTGCTATGGCTGGGGCGATGGCGGCGGCGGTGTAGATACCGAAATGCTCGAATACGTTAAGCGTTACAAAAACTTCCCCGGTCTTCCCAAAACACAGACAAGCAAAATCGAGGATTCTCTTGCCCGTATGAAGGCAAAAGCAACCGATACAAACATCCCCACCTGGAAGGACGAGCTTTATCTTGAAGAGCACCGCGGTGTTCACACCACAAAGGCACTCCTCAAAAAGCTTAACAGATATTCCGAAAACCTCTACCGTCAGGCAGAGATGTTCGCAAGCATTGCTATGCAGTATGGCTACGATTATCCTCTTGCAGACCTTAACAAGGGTTGGGAAATGATTCTTACTAACCAGTTCCACGACTCTCTCCCCGGCTCACACATTACCGAAGTATTCGGTGACCTTTGCGCAATCTATGACGATATCATCGCAATCGGTGAAAAGGTAAGGGATGACGCTCTTAACACAATCGCAGGCAACATCAGCGGTGCTGAAAAATACGGTAAGCCCTTTGCACTTTTCAACTCACTTGGCACTTCAGCTACACAGAAGGTTGAGCTTCCCTACAAGGATGTTGAAATCTACGATGCAGAAGGCAACAAGGTTCCCACCCAGGCTTACACAAAGCTTGACGGCACAAAGGTTCTTGTATTCGTTGCAAAGGATCTTCCTGCAGTTGGCTATAAGGTATATTATTCAAAGGATGCTGCCGTTTCCGAGCCTGCTTCAAGCACCTCCTTCGGCAACACAATCGAGAACAACAACTTCAAGCTTGTTCTTGACGACAAGGCAGAGCTTGTTTCTATCTTCGACAAGAACAACAACCGCGAGGTACTTGACGGCAAGGGTAACGTATTCAGACTTTACGAAGACCTTCCCGGCAAATACGATGCATGGGATATCGTTGCTACATACGTTGACCGCGAATTTGACACCGATGCAGGTGTTGTAACCGCAGTAGCACAGGGCGACGTGTTCACCTCTGTTTCTATCGAAAAGAAGGTTAACAAATCACTCGTTAAGCAGAATATCATCATCTATAACGAGCTCGACAGAATCGACTTTGATACATTTATCAACTGGAACGAACAGGAAAAGCTTCTTAAGGTTGGCTTCGACGTTGACGTTAAAGCACAGAAATACACCCGTGATATTGCTTATGCTACTATCGAAAGCTCTAACTATCGTCATAATCCCTATGACAAGGCAAAATTCGAGGTTTCCGCACATAACTTTATCGATATGAGTGAGGACAACTACGGTGTTACAATCCTTAATGATTGCAAATACGGTTACGAGGTTGACAAGCAGAGAATGATTATCACTCTTCTCAAAGCTCCTATGAACCCCGATCCCAAATCAGACCGCGGTGATCACTACTTCACATACTCAATTTATCCTCATGCAGGCAGCTGGAAATCTGCTGATACTCTTGCAAGAGGTCTTGAAATGAACAATCCCGCTGTTCCCGTTGAAATCAAGGCTGATTCAAAGGGTGACGAGGCTAAATCATTCATTAAGGTTGAGGGTAAAAACGTTACTCTTGAAGCAGTTAAGAAGTGCGAGGATGAGGATGCATTCATCATCCGCTTCGTTGAAAAAGCAGGTGCACGTACAGACGTTACTGCAGAGCTTTTCAAGGATATTGCTTCTGTTGCAGAATGCGACCTTCTTGAAAGAAACGATGTTGCTGTTGATATTGCTCAGGGCAACGAACTTAACTTCACAATCAATCCATTCGAGATTAAGTGCTACAAGGTTAAGGTTAAATAATTCAAATTATTACCATCGGGGCATCTGCCGTAAGCAGATGTCCCGATTTTCCTTTTAATTTTAAAAAATTATTTTAAAATATGATTTACTTAATAATGCTGATGTGTTAAAATGGATAAAATTGTATTCTGAAAGGATTTTTAATATGCTTCTTGACAAAACCCTTTACATCCCCGATTTGGGTGAAGTTGGTGCCGATAGTGGCTTCCATTTACTCAATTCCACAGAGGATGGCAAATTTGTTGCAGGTAAAAACGGCGTTGAATTCGTTGTTGCAACAGGTGATAACAAGGTTGAGTTTGTAAGCTTCGGCACACACTCTCTTGCTTGTGTAAAATCTGCAATTGCATACCCCGTTTACTATCCTGTTTATCCCGTAAAAACCGAATACCCTCTTGACGCTGTTCTTATGGACCTTGACGGCACTACAGTACGTAGTGAAGATTTCTGGGTATGGATTATAGAAATGAGCACCGCAAGTATGCTCGGCAACCCTAAATTCCAGCTTGAGGATGCTGACCTCCCCTTTGTTTCAGGTCACTCTGTATCAGAGCATCTTCAGTATTGTATCGACAAATACTGCCCCGGTGAATCATTGGAAAAGGCTCGTGATTTTTACTTCCAGCATACTCATCGTGAAATGGAAGAAATTATGGCAGGTCGTGGTAAAGACGGTGCCTTCACTCCCACAGAGGGCGTTAAGGATTTCCTTCTTGAATTAAAGGATATGGGCGTAAAAATCGGTCTTGTTACATCAGGTCTTTATGAAAAAGCCTGGCCCGAAATCCTTTCCGCATTCAAGACACTTGGAATGGGTGACCCCAAGGATTTCTACGATGCTATCATTTCTGCAGGCTTCCCGTTACGTAAAGGTAGCGTAGGCACATTAGGTGAGCTTTCACCAAAGCCTCACCCCTGGCTTTATAGCGAAACCTCAATTGTTGGTCTTGGTCAGGCATTCAGCGACAGAAACCGCGTTATTGGTATTGAAGACAGCGGTGCAGGTGCTTGCTCCGTAAGACTTGCAGGCTATACAACAATCGGTATTGCAGGCGGCAATATTGAATCAAGCGGCACAAAAGCAGTTTGCTCACACTATTGCCAGAATTTTGAAGAAATAATGAAAATCATTAAAGGTTAAGGAGATATATTATGGAAAACAAAGATAAAATCCAATGTCATTTTATATCAAATACCCATTGGGACAGAGAATGGCGTTTTTCTGCAAGAAGAACACAGTATATGCTTGGCTATATGCTTGATATGTTGCTGGATATTCTCGATAAAAATCCCGATTACAAGCATTTCCATTTAGACTCTCAGACAATGCCTATTCAGGATTATCTTGAAGTTTATCCCGACAAAAAAGAAAAACTCATTAAGTATATCCAGGAGGGCAAAATCGCTGTCGGTCCCTGGTTCTGCCTTCCCGATGAATTCACAGTAGGTCCCGAAGCACTTATCCGTAACCTTCTTCTCGGTCACAAAATCGGCAAAGAGATGGGCGGTATCAGTAAGACAGGCTACTCACCCTTCGGCTGGGGTCAGATTTCACAGCTTCCCCAGATTTATGCAGGCTTCGGTATCAATTTTGCATCCTTCTACCGCGGTATCAACGAATACAAGGCTCCTAAATCAGAATTCTTCTGGGAAAGCCCCGATGGAACCCGCATTTTTGCTTCCCGCCTTGCAAAAAGACCTCGTTACAACATCTGGTATGTTGTTCAGCGTCCCGTATATTTCAACCAGACAGACGAAAACAACCGAGATATGCTCTGGAATGATAACAACGGTGTATTCAAGCTTATTGACCGCGACTGGAAGCTTGACTATCAGTACACACATCCTTTCTATGAATACCACAAGGAAAATGTTAAGGCTCGTGCTGAGCAGGCAATGAAAGAGCAGGATAACGACTGGACAACCAACCACCGTTTCTGGTCCATCGGTCACGACTCCTCCTGCCCCGACATACGTGAGGTTGAGCTTGTTAAAGACCTTAACGATTCATTACCCGATGCAGATGTTTTCCATTCTACTCTTAAAGAAATGGAGCAGGGCATTATTGATAACTTTAAACCCGACTCACCTGTGCTTAAAGGTGAAATGCGTGACCCATATACAAAAGGTAGCGTTAGTGAACTTTGCGGTTGGATTCTTTCCGCAAGAACATACATAAAGCAGGAAAACTTCGATACTGAAAGAAGACTTATAAACTATGCAGAGCCTATGTCTGTATTTGCTTCTCTTTCAGGTGCCCCCTATCAGCAGGGCTTTATCGACCTTGCATACAATTACCTTTTACAGAATCACGGTCACGATAGCATCGGCGCTTGCGGACGTGACGTTGTTTACGAAGACGTTATGTCCCGTTACAGACAGGCACGTGAGCTTTCAATGTGCGTATTTGAACGTGCATTTATGGATATTGCAGGTGATATCAACCTTAAATCCTTCAGCCGTGACGATGCCGCTGTTGTAGTTTTCAACCCCGCCCCCTTCACAAGAACAGAAACAATCGACTTAAGAGTGGAAATTCCTGCAGAATGGAAGGCAGACAGCTTTGAAATCCTTGATGAAGACGGCTCAGTTATTAAATATCAGGTTATTTCTACAAACAAACAGAACGCTCAGATTATCCAGAATCCTAACGATACTGCAAACGTTCTTCATACAGAGCAGTACCTTGTTGCGGCAGAAATCAAGAACGTTCCTCCTATGGGCTACAAAACCCTTAAGGTACGTCCTCTTTATAACGTTCGTGCAACCACACCGGTTACTCTTTTAAGCACCACGAATGTTATGGAAAATGAATATATCAAGGTTTCCTTCAACCACAATGGTACATTCAACGTTACTGAAAAGGAAACAGGCAACGAGTACAAAAACCTTGGTTACTTCAAGGATAGCGGTGAAATCGGTAACCCATGGCAGCACATTGCTCCCGAATGTGACGAAACCTTCACAACACTTGGTGAGCAGGCTAATATTTCACTTCTTCGTCAGGGTGAAATGGAAACAACCTTCAAAATCACAATGCGTTGGCTCCTTCCCGAAAAACGTGCATACGATGAAAAATCAAGAAGTGAGCACAAGCTTCCCGTTGATATCGAAAGCCTTGTTACACTCCGCAAAGGTGCCAAATTCGTTGAAATTGAAACAACAATTAATAACCGTTGCGAAGACCATTACTTACAAGTTGGCTTCCCAACAGGCATAAAGGCAACTCACGCTGATGCTCAGGGTCAGTTTGACGTAATCAGCCGTCCTATTGAAAAGCCCGACTATTCACTTTATGATGAGCCGCCAATGACCGAGCATCCTATGAACTCCTTCGTTGACCTTTCAGACGGCACAAAGGGTGTTGCTCTTCTTAACACCGGTCTTAAGGCTTACGAAGCATCTGATGATTGCGATAACACACTTTACCTTTCACTTATCCGTGCATACCCATTACGTATATGTGTTACAAAAGATATGCAGAATTACAGCGATTGGGATAAAGGCTCACAGTCAATTGGTGTTAACACATTCCGTTATGCATTTATGCCCCATAAAGGCAACTGGGAGGATGCAGGTGTATGGCAGGAAAGTGAGCGTTTCAACCTCTACCTTACAGCAGGTCAGATTGCTCCTACAGACCATGGTAAGAATCCTCTTACCCACTCCTTCCTCGAGCTTAAGGATGAAAACCTTAATGTCAGCGCAGTTAAAAAGAGTGAAGACAGCACAGGCTACATTGTCAGATTGTTCAACCCATCTGATAAGGCAGTTAAAAACTCCATTCGTCTTAACGGTGGTATTGCACCTATTGAAAAGGTACAGTCACCTGTTGAAAGACAGCAAGCTGAATTTGAGCTTCCTGCATACTCAGGCAAAAAATGGAGCAGCGTAAAGCTTGTTACTCTTGAAGAGCTTGACGATAAAGATCTTTCAATGAATGATGACGGCTTTGTTGATTTCGAAATCACAGGCAAAAAGATTCTTACAATTAAATTCTGCTAAGAATAATACCCCACAGTTTTTCTGTGGGGTATTTTTTATACAAAAATTCCACATAGTTCTTTAATTTTGCTTTTCGAATTTAAAAAACGTCTGTTTTCCCATAATTTTAATATAATTATTTATATATAAAATAACTATTGAAATATTTTGTAAAAAATGATAGAATTTTGTAGATATTATAAAATAGTGTTTTTATGTGCAGTTTAGGTCATATTTTCACATTCAAAGGAGGGAGCTTCAAGGTGACAAAAAAGCAAAGAGCATTAACTGTCTGTGAGCTTCTTAAGGAAGCTTACCCCAATGCCGAATGCCAGCTGAATGCAGACACCCCCTTCCAGTTGCTTGTTGCAACCAGGCTTTCTGCCCAATGCACCGATGCCCGAGTGAATCTTGTAACCCCTGCACTTTTCGAAAAATATCCTACAGAAAACGAAATGGCGGAAGCTCCTCTTGAGGATATAGAATCACTTATTCATTCTTGCGGATTTTATCATGGCAAGGCTCGTGACTTAATCGGTATGGCTACCGCTATACGAGATACATATGGCGGTATATTACCTGATACGATTGAAGAACTCACTAAATTACCCGGTGTAGGCAGGAAAACCGCTAACCTTATTGTAGGCGATGTCTATAAAAAACCTGCAGTTGTTGCCGACACCCACGTTATCCGCATAACCAATCTTTTAGGTCTTTGCAAAACAAAAGACCCGAAAGCGGTTGAAATCGAATTAAAAAAACTGCTTCCACCCGAAGAAAGTAACGATTTCTGCCACAGAATCGTTCTTCATGGTCGAGCAATTTGTATTGCCCGCAGACCTAAATGTAATGAATGCATTTTAAAAAGCGTTTGTAAAAACGCTGAATAAACAACCATTTTTTGTGGAGGGACAAAAATGAAAAAACTTGTTAGCCTTATACTTGTAGCTTTTATGTTGTTCTCACTTTGCTCCTGTGCTACAGCAAGGAACAATTTACAGCTTAACATGGGCACACTCAACTCAGTATCAAATCTTGACCCGTTGTTTGCTTACGGTGACGCAGAAAAAATGATCGCCACAAACTGCTTTGAGGGTCTTTTGCGAATTGACGCAGACGGCAAAATTGATTTAGGCGGTGCAACAGGATATTCCGTAAGCCAGGATAACCTTGTTTACACCTTCAAGCTTAATCCGTCAGCAAAATGGTATGTTTCAAAATCCACTAAAACTATTCTTACCGAATCAGCGATTGAAGATTTTGATACCGCAATCACCGCTGACGATTACATATACGGTATCAAACGCTTTATTGAAAACGGAAACACCCAGCTCAATGCTATAAAGGGTGCCGAGGAATATATTGAAAGTATTGAAAACAAAGAGGATGCCGAGGTTGATTTAGGTCTTGTTGCAGTAGATGAACACACTCTTCAGATCACCCTTTCACGTAAGGACCCAAGTTTCCTTTATTCGTTAGCAACATTACCCGTTTATCCTTGCGATCAGCTTTTCTATGAAACATTGGATTCCCTTTTCTGCTCCAATGAGGCAACGGTTATCAACAACGGACCATACTACATAGAAAGAGCAGACGAAAGTGAAGCTTTACTTAAACGTAACCCGGATTACAACGGTAAGGTACAAGTAAAAAACAACTCTGTTCTTCTTTACACAACAGGTAAGCGTAATACTCTCGTTTCACGCTTCGAGGAAGGCAAGTACGATCTTTATCTTACTCCCGGTAATTCCAAGCTCAAGAAACAGAAATCTGCACAGACATCGATTGATTCCACATGGGGATTTGTATTCAACCAGGAAACTCCTATCGGTAAATCTGCCGAAATCCGTGATATTCTTTTAAGTACAATCAACTTCAAAAAGCTTAAACAACCCTCATTCTCAGCAGGCAAGGCTGACACAATTATTCCCGAAAATTATCTTATAGGTGATAACCCCTATTCAGATTTCGAACCCAAAAAGCTTTCCTACACCAAGGATCAGGAAACCGCACAGAAGAATCTCGAGGTTCTTCTTGCAAGAACAGGCAAAGAGGCTTATACTGTTGCTCTTTCAATCCCTGCTCCTATGGAAAAAACAATGCGAAAGGTTATCGAAAATTGGGAGATCACTTTTGAGGAAAAGATACTTTTCGATCTCAGATTCTTCGACCTCGAGGATACAGATAAAATCCTCGAAGAGGCAGATTATGATATGGCTATCCTCCCCCTCAAGGCTACCACAAAAACTGCTTTCGGTATGCTCGATGCTCTTTCAGGTGCACCATGCTACTGCACAGATAAAAAGCTTGTTGCGTTAACCTCTAACCTTAAAACAACAAATGAGGAAAACGCCTTAATCTGCGGTAAAATAGAGAAATATCTTGTAGATAACGGTATCTTCGTTCCTCTTTTCTATGGCAGTAATGAGCTATACTTCAACAAAGGTGTTAAGGATATTTACCTTGCTGATGGCGGTAACCTCATATACTTCCACGCAGGTACAAAACCTGAATCCAAATAATCAACACACAAAAACAGCCCCTGAAGATAATTCTTCAGGGGCTCTCTTTTTAGCCTTACATACTACTGTACATTCTTATAATTTCATCGCGTGTATCCTGTGCCCAGTCGTATTGATCCATATATTTACCAAAGAACTTTGTGCTTTCGGTTTTGCCTTTTTCAAGGAATTCATAATAGTCACAAACAAAGCTGTTTTTATCAATACTACGCTGGTTTCTGTTATCAATAAGTATATTAAGTATACCGGCTTCCTCTAATGAGGCGCGAAGTGATTTAAGCACCTTTCGGAAAAGAGATTGAACGGTTTCATCATACTTTCTGCCTTCCCAAAGCAACGAAATTGCTTGTTCTGTGCTGATAACGCCGCCGTTTCTGTCAACAAGAATAGCAAGAAGCTCCTTTGCCTTCGCACTTGAAAAAGCTACCGATTTACCGTCAACAAACACATCAAAGTAACCAAAGGTTTTTATAAATATGTGGTTTTCAGAAACCTCATCCCTTATAAGCAGAGCCTTATCATAGGCACGTCTTATTGCCTGAGGCTCATATGGCTTCATAACGTAATCAACCGCATCAACTGAAAATGCATCTAAAGCATAATCACTGTAGCCCGTTGTAAAAATAATACGTACGTTTCTTGAAAAAGCTTTTATTCTTTTAGCAAGCTCAATACCCTTTATAACCGGCATTTCAATATCAAGAAAAGCAATATCAACCTTGTTCATTGCCACGAAGCTCAACGCATCAAGAGGATTGTTGAATTTTATAATCTCATCGGTTATGCCGACTTCCTTACAGGTATCCTCAAAATCCTCAAGTGCCATAATTTCATCGTCAACGGCCATTATTCTCATTTGTTATTTCCCCTCTCCTTCGGAATTTCAACAGTAACGGTGGTACCCTCACCAATTACGCTTTTAACCGTAACGGTTGCATTAAGCATAGCCTCAAGGCGCTTGGTAATGTTCATAATACCCACATGTGAGCGGTCATCTGTTTTAGGTTTGGTAACGTCATAACCAACACCATTATCCTCAACGCACACGAAAATACTGTTACCATTTTCCCACGAACTTATCCTAACCCATCCACCCTCAGGTCTTTGGTTAACACCATGCTTTATGGCATTTTCCACAATGGGTTGTATTGTAAGTGGTGGTATTTCAAAATTGTCACACTGTATGTCATATTCTATTTTGAGCCTGTCACCAAATCTGAGTTCTTCGATATTAATATAATTCTTAACGTGTTCAAGCTCTTTAATAAATGCAATAGGCTCCTTTTGTGTAAGGGAGTCCATATTTGCCCTTAAGTAATTTGAAAATTTAACAATAGCGCCCTCGGCAACCTTCGGGTCTTTTTTAGTCATATATTTAATTGTATTAAGGGCATTGTATAAAAAGTGAGGTTGAATCTGACTGAGCATAAGCGTCTGACTCATCTCAGACAATTCTTTCTGATATTCCGCCGCCTGCTGAGCTTTCTTGTAGTTTTCAACTGTGCTGATAAGATGCATTAAAACTAAAAAAGAAATAAAGCAAACACAAGCAATCGGCATAATGTTCGATACCTTACTCGATATAAAGCCATTAAGGTAGAAGTTATCAATAACTATTGCAGATGCGGTTATGCAGTAAAATACAAGGAAAGGTATTGCAAACCTCCTTTTTTTATTTACCGCACCCGACATTCTGTAGATAAGATAAACGTCAACAATATAAGCAACACTCTGAAGCCATAAATAAATCGATGCTCTGTAAATATAATCATACAAGAAATATGGCACGAAAGCACATATCAGGAATGAAACAGCAATAGCAACCAACGGACCTGTATTAACCTGGATTTTAAGAACATTTATAATAGCCATCAACATACTGAGCTTGATGATATAAGTTGTTACAAACATCAGGCTTGTCATTATCTCGTAGTTAACATCACCAAATAATCCGTGGGAAACAATATACCCCTCGTTAGATATAAGCATCCTGAATACAAATGCTACACACAAAACCGCTACCCAGAATTGGTTATAGTAGTTTTTACCGAAAACCAACAAGAGCATAACACACACAGTGAAGAATGTAACGATACCGATAATCATATATCTTAATGCAATGTTTTTTACCTCCGAGTGTCTGTATGCGTGGAAGGTGGATAATTCAGGCAAGGATGTAAGTCCTGCCGAATATTCGCATTCAACCTCAACAACAACCTCGTGGTACTCCTCGGGGCTTTCTATAAGCATAGGCTCGGAATATGTAAAGAATACGTTTTCACCCTCATTATGTCCGGGCAAAGAGCGGTTGGAGAAAACAAACTTTCCGTCAATATATACCGAGCATTTTCCGGGCATATTACCAATACTTATTATAACCGGCTCATCAGAATCAATATTTTTAACAAAAGCTCTGTAACTTGCAATACCACCGTTAGGGAGCTTTTTACCGTCGATTTTACGCAAGGTCCATGCGGAAGGCACGTCAACGTATAAATCAGGCTCTTCATTCTGCAGGCCGTCACTTACAATATGCTTATCCCAAAAAAACTGCCATTCACCGGCAAGGGAAACAATATCTCCGCCTGATATATCATAAGCCCCGACGTCTGCCTGAGCATTTTTAAAGCTAAGATTGTTTAAAAGCTGTGGCTGAATATAGGAAATAAGCGGCAAAACAGTGCTTGAAATCACAGTTAAAAACAATGCTATAAAACATATTACAAATTGCTTGAATCTCAGGGATATTTCTTCCCTTATGTTTTGCACATTTATCCCCCCTTTTTGATATATAATTATTATAATACACAAACGAGAACGAATCAATATATATTTGTGAAAATTACGAGATGATTACGGGAATAAAATTCCCTTCCAAAGCTAATATTTCAATGAAAAATTATATATTTTTGCGATTTATTGAAAAATATCGATGTATATGGTAAAATATATTGTTATCATTTTTGTAAGGAGTGTCATTATGATAGATAATACAAATCGTTTGGCAATATTAGCAGAATTATTGACCAAAGGTGTTGAGATACCTTGTGCAGACGGCATTATAATCGAAGCATCTGTTTCAATAGCCAAGGGTACGGTTATACTTCCCGGCACAATTATACTCGGCACAACCAACATCGGCTCAGACTGTGTTATCGGACCTAACTCCTATATCCAGGATTCACAAATCGGCGATAACACAAAGCTTAACAACACACAGTGCTATTCTTCAAAAATCGGCTCAGGTGTAACCTCAGGACCTTTTGTTCACATAAGACCAAACTGCACCATTGCCGATAATGTTCACATAGGTAATTTTGTAGAGGTTAAGAATTCCACGATAGACGAAAACACAAAGCTTCCCCACCTCCTTTACGTAGGTGATTCCGACGTAGGTAAGGATGTAAACTTCGGCTGCGGTTGTGTTACCGTAAACTACGACGGAATGAACAAATCACGTACTACAGTACGCGACGGTGCATTTATCGGTTGCAACACTAACCTTGTAGCACCCGTTACCGTAGGCGAAAACGCCTTCACCGCTGCAGGCTCAACCATAACGGAGGATGTGCCCGACAACGCTCTTGCTCTTGCCCGATCAAAGCAAACTATCAAAAAAGATTGGGTAACCATCAAAAAACCCTACAAACGTCAGCACCAAAAATAATATCGGAGTAAAAAATGTTTAATAAGTTCAAAAAGCAAAACACCAATTCAACATACGATTATCTTGTAGTAGGTTTAGGAAACCCGGGTGCAAAATACGAAACCACCCGTCATAATGCAGGCTTCCTTTTCATAACCCGTCTTGAAGACTCTTTAGGCTTCAAGGCAAAAAAGCTTAAATTCCACGCTCTTATCGGTGATAGCCGTATATGTAGCCGTAAAATTCTATTTATGAAGCCCCAAACCATGATGAACAATAGCGGTCTTGCGGTTAAGGAGTGTGCAGATTTTTACAAAATCCCACCCGAAAGAATCATTGTTATATTCGATGATATTTCACTTGAACCCGGTAAGCTTCGCATAAGACGAAAAGGCAGCGCAGGCGGTCACAACGGCATAAAAAGTATTATTGCCCATCTGGGAACTGAGGATTTTCCTCGCATCAAATTAGGTGTAGGAAAAAAGCCCCATCCTGATTATGACCTTGCAGACTGGGTTCTTGCAAACTTCCCTAAAAAAGATATTCCACTCGTACGCAACGCCATTGACGAGGGTTGTAAGGCTCTTGAATATATGGTAAATGATGATATAGAAAAGGCTATGTCAAAATTTAACGGTTGAGGTTTTTATGTCCTGTTATTCAAAGCTACTGAACAACTGCACAGAATATAAGGATGTGCTACGATATATAGAAAACGGCATCGGGCCATCAGGTGTAATAGGTTTACCCTCTGCCCCGAAAGCACATCTTGTACATTCACTCTGCGAGGATCTTTCTCGCGGAGCCATTGTTGTTTTGCCCGATGAAGCCTCAGCACGTAAATTTACAAACGATCTTAATCAGCTTGCAGGCATAGGTAAAAAAGCCTTTTTCTACCCTGCACGTGACTATTCTTTCAACACCTCGCAAGGTCAATCGAGAGAATACGAGCAGCTTCGCATAAAAACACTTTGTGCAATTTTAAACGGTGATTGCTCTGTTGTTGTATGTTCGGCAGAAAGTGCTTTACAGCTCACCATTCCTCCCGATGAATTAAAAAAACGAACTTTTAAAATAGATTACGATACGGAAATCACACCCGAAAGCCTAATTGAACATCTTATAAGTGCAGGCTTTAAGCGTAGTGAAAGCGTTGAGGGTGCGGGTCAATTTGCACATCGTGGCGGCATTATTGATTTTTTCCCTGCAGATTGCGATTCACCGATACGTATCGAGCTTTGGGGTGACAACGTTGACACTATCGCAACCTTTGACCCTTCAACACAAAGGCGTACCGATACTCTCGATTTTTGCGAAATCACACCTGCTACAGAGATTATTTTTGATAGTGATCATGTGCTTAAAGAAAAAATCTCCGCTTTGATTTCTACCATTCAGGGCAAAGGCTCACGAAAAGCAAAGGAAGTTCTCAATAATGATTTGGAAATGCTTGATTCAGGTGTCAAGCTTCTTTCCTGTGATAAATATCTTTCACTTGCATACGATTCGCCCGCTTCCATATTCGATTATTGCACCGAATATATGCTTTTCGTATGTGAAAGCGGCTCTGTAAAGGAAAAGGCTGAAAATGCCACAAAGCTTTTCAATAACGAAATAAAATCCCAATTTGAAAGCGGTATTTTATGTAAGGGGCTTGACCAATTCACGTTAAGCTTTGCACAGCTTCTGAAAATATACGAAGATAAAAAAGCCTTTTATCTTGACACCTTCCCTCGCGGCACCTTTGATACACCCGTAAAAGCTCTTACCACCTTTAACGTTCAACAGAATTCCGCGTGGAGCGGCTCACTTGAGGTGCTTATGGACGACATTCGTCCTGCACTTTCAAAGGGTGAAAGATGTATCGTTTTTGCCGGTACGGAAAAATCTGCCGATGCCTTGGCAGAAGCACTCGAATCAGAGGGCTTCAAAGCAATGTATTTCCCCATCCCCCCTGCCGAGCTACCCGAAAAAATCATCGCCGTTTTACCCGGCGGTCTTACGGGAGGCTTCAGGTATCCCAAAGAAAAAATCAATATAATTGCCTACGGTAAGGGTAACACAACAAAGGCTACTGCAAAAAGAAGAAAGAATTACAAGGCTGCCGATGCAATACAAAGCCTTGAGGAGCTTTCACGGGGCGATTACGTTGTACATTCGGTACACGGCATAGGCGTGTTTGAAGGAATCAAAAAGCTTGATGTTTCGGGGATTACAAAGGACTTCATAATGATTCGCTACGCAAAGGGTGATGCCCTTTACGTACCCGTAACCCAGCTTGATTTAGTTTCAAAATATATAGGTCCCAAAGATGATTCAGGCACACTTAAGCTTTCCCGACTTGGCGGTAAGGACTGGGAAAAACTTAAAGCAAGAGTAAAAACCTCTGCAAAAAATATGGCAAAGGAGCTTATCGCTCTTTATTCACGCCGTATGAAAATGCCCGGTTATTCATTCTCACCCGATATTGATATGCAAAGTGACTTTGAGCGTCGGTTTGAATACGAGGAAACCGATGACCAGCTCCGCACTATCAATGAAATAAAACGGGATATGGAAAAACCGCATCCTATGGACAGACTCCTCTGCGGTGATGTGGGCTTCGGCAAAACCGAGGTTGCTCTGCGTGCCGCATTCAAATGTATTGCCGATGGCAAACAATGTGCGATTTTAGTACCTACCACCATACTTGCACTTCAGCACTACAACACAATAAAACGCAGGTTTGAAGGCTTCCCTATAGAATCGGAAATGCTCAGCCGTTTCCGTACCGCAAAAGAGCAGACGCGGATTATAAAAGCACTCAAACGCGGTTCTATTGATATAATCGTAGGAACACACCGACTCATATCCAAAGATATTCAGTTTAAAGATTTAGGTCTTATTATTGTTGACGAAGAGCAACGCTTCGGTGTAGGTCAAAAAGAAAAACTTAAGGAGCTTTACCCTACGGTAGACTGCCTTACACTATCTGCTACACCTATCCCCCGCACTATGAATATGGCTATGTCGGGAATTCGTGATATGTCAGTTATTGAGGAAGCTCCTATGGACCGTTCACCTGTTCAGACGTATGTGCTTGAACACGATTGGGGTGTGCTTGCCGAAGCTATGGAAAAAGAGCTTCGCCGTGGCGGTCAGGTGTATTATCTTCATAACAAAGTAGAAACTATAGAGCGTACCGCTTCACAAATCAAGGAGCTTTTACCCGATGCCAATGTAGGTATTGCTCACGGTAAAATGAGCGAAGATGAACTTTCTGATATATGGCGTCAACTTCTTGAGGGTGAAATAGATATTCTTGTTTGCACAACCATTATCGAAACGGGCGTAGACGTACCCAACGCCAACACCCTTATTATTGATAACGCAAACCATCTGGGCCTTGCTCAGCTCCACCAAATACGTGGAAGAGTGGGACGCTCTGCAAGAAGAGGCTTTGCATATCTCACATTCAATCGCAACAAGGAGCTTACGGAAATTGCTACAAAACGCCTTACTGCCATCAGGGAATACACCGAATTCGGCTCAGGCTTCAAAATAGCAATGCGTGACCTTGAAATACGCGGTGCAGGTAATCTTTTGGGTGCAGAGCAGCACGGTCATATGGAAGCCGTAGGCTATGATATGTATATGAAGCTTTTGTCGGAAGCGGTTAT
This sequence comes from Acutalibacteraceae bacterium, assembly GCA_045647125.1. Classification (GTDB taxonomy): domain Bacteria; phylum Bacillota; class Clostridia; order Oscillospirales; family Acutalibacteraceae; genus DTU089. Next base: position 23,121 of record JAZRLZ010000023.1, read on the forward strand.
GGAGGAAAAAGGTGAAGCACCCCAGACAAAATCCAAGGAGTGCCTCATTGATATCCGCATTGATGCCCATATTCCCGAGAATTATATTGAAAGTCTGCCCCAAAGGTTATCCATATACAAACGAATTGCCGATATCAAAACAAGTGAAGATGCAAGTGATGTTATTGACGAGCTTATTGACCGCTTCGGTGAGCCACCTGCAGGGGTAGAGGGTCTTGTCAAGGTTGCTTTGCTTCGCAACACTGCCGCCGAGCTTGGCATATATGAAATCGGCCAGAATAACAACAGCTTACTTTTATACGTAGAGCAGGTTGATATGTCAAAGATTGCTGTGCTTGTCAGAGCAATGAGGGGCAGAATACTTGTTTCTACCGGACCAAAACCATATATAACAGTAAAAAAAGCTATGGGACAATCACCCCTCGACACCTTAACCGAGGCTCTTGATTTGCTCAAGCAAGCACAAAATAGCGAGGTAAAAAAAGATGAAGTATAATTACAGAACAAAAGGAACCTGTTCAAGAAGCATTCAGTTTGAAATCAATGACGGCATTATTTCAAACGTTATTTTCGAGGGCGGTTGCAACGGTAATCTCAAAGGCATTTCCGCACTTGTTGAAGGTAAAGAGCCCGACGAGGTAATTGACACCCTTTCGGGTATAAGATGCGGTTTCAAATCAACCTCTTGCCCCGATCAGCTTGCTACCGCTTTAAAAGAAGCTATAAATAAAGGAGAATAAAATATGAAATATCTTATTTTGATTGCCGATATTGACGAGTTCAACCCTTGCAAAAGCTGTCTTGGCTCTTTGGTAGAAAAGGAATACACCATCAACCATATGCCTGCATTCGATTTCACACATAATTCACACGAATGCACTGTGCTTTGCTTCGGAATAGGCAAGGTTAATGCGGCTATGGGTGCCGCAATCGCACTTTGCAAGAATAATTATGATGGTGTCATAAATACCGGCTGGAGTGGTGCTGTATCAGGTGTTGTAAAGGGTGACATCATCGTATCAGACAGTTGTGTAGAATGCGACTTCGATTTAACACCAATAGGTAAGCTTCCCGGCCAGAAGCCCGGTCAGAGGGACTATATTTATGACTGCACACAAACATCACTTTATAAAGCTGCTGCTTCTATCGAGGGCTTTAAGCACGGTAATTTAGGCTGCGGTGACTTTTTCTTAACCGATGCCGAAAGAAAAGAGCGTTACAAAAAGATTTTCAACATCATATCCTTTGATATGGAAAGCGGCGCAATCGGTGCAGTTTGCTATTTCCACAACATTCCCTTTATAAGCATCCGCAAAATATCTGACAGTGCTGATGACGTTGGTGTTGACGATTATAAAAATTCTGTGGTTTCCGATGTTACTGCTTTTTCCGATATTGTACTTAAAGTACTTGAAAAGCTTTAATAAATAAAAGTACCGTCTGCTTAGCAGACGGTTATTTTTTGCACAAATCGAACAAGCTCTTTTGCAGATACACAGTACCACTTACCCGATACCCGAAGGCATTTGTGCTTGTTGTCCAATTCATATTATGCCGATATCTGCAAAAAGGTTACATACAAAAAGCAAGGGATATCTCATCCCTTGCTTTCTTATGTTATATCTCGAATTCTTCCACAACTTCTCCATCAAGAGTTTTGTGAATGATTTTTTCATCATCTAATATAATATAACCTCTAGGAGTATCCTCTTTAGGAATAGATACACTACCCGGATTAACATATAAATAATCTTCAAACTTCTCAATTTTGCTTACGTGAGTATGACCATTGAAAAGTATATCACCCTTTTTAAGCTTTGGAGGATTCTGTGGATTAAACTTGTGTCCATGAGTAAGAAAAATCATTTTATTTTTATGATAAAGGATAGCATAATCTGCAAGCACATCAAAACCCAGCACCATATCATCAACCTCTGCCTCACAGTTACCTCTTACACAAAGAATCTCCTGTGACATATCGTTAAGAAGTGCTATGACGCCTTTGGGGTTATATTCATCGGGCAAATCGTTTCGGGGACCGTGATAAAGCACGTCACCGAGGAGTATAAGCTTATCACACTCCTCCACATTATATCTATCAACAAGCTGTCTGCAATATTTTAAAGAACCGTGTATATCAGACGCAATCATTAATTTCATCAGTATTTCTCCTATCAAATGTGATATTTAAAGTATAAGTTTTTTGTTGTACTTTGTCAAATAATTGTGATATAATCAACCTATTAATTCCAAGGAGGATATGTATGTCAGACACACCTATGAAAAAATATATGAAAAAGTCCGAGATTGTCACCTTCGGTATCGGTCTTTTCGGCGTTGCACTTTTAACGGGATGGATGCCCGATTACACAGCAACCTTTTTTGCAGATTTTGCTTTTAAAGGCAATGGCTTCGATTCTTCCGTTATGGCAGACACAATTTCCGCCGTATTCCTTGTTGCAGGTATTATCGGTGCCGTATGTGAGCTTATAATCGGTTACCTTGTGGATAACACCCGTACAAAGCTGGGCAAGGTTAAGCCCTGGATAGGCTTCGGTGTTGTTCCCCTTGCACTTATTTCACTTCTTGTATTCGTTGCACCCAACACTCAGAATCAGACACTTGCTATTGTGTGGATGTTTGTTATTTATTCACTTTATACTGCATTTTCCTGTGCAGTTGAAAGCCCTGCAAACTGCTTCGGCTCACTTTGTTCACCTAACCCCTCGGAGCGTTCAACCGCTATTTCAATAGCATCCTTTATGCGTTCTGTAGGTCAGTCGGGCGGTATGGTTGTTATACTTGTTGTAGGCCTTGTTATGAAGGCTATTATGGGTGAACAGCAGTATAAAAACGCAGAGGCTCAGGGCCTTGACCTTTTGATTTCTACCGCAGTTTGTGCTTTAGGCATCATACTTTTTGTTATGATTTTCTTCACAAACAACAAAGAGCGTGTGCCCTTCACTCACGAAAAGGTTTCACTTAAAGATGCCGTTAAGGTTGTTTTTATGAACAAAAACCTTCTTATGGTATCCCTCACAAAGCTTGCAGGCTTCGGCAGAGGTGTTTACGGCACGGTATCCCTTTACATAGCAATTTATCTTTTAGGCTCAAAGGATTTAAAGCTGGCTTTGCTTTTACCTATGGGTATAGGCACCGCGGTCGGCACACTCCTTGTAAATTTCGTGCTTAAAAAATTCTCTACTAAAAAAACATATATTTTATTCTGTCTTTATGGTGCATCTTCTTTGGCAATATTATTCCTTGTATCAAAAGGTATCGGTTTTAACGACGGACTTATTCTCCCCTTCCTTATCCTTAACTTCTTCTGCGGTCTCCAACATGGTAACACCAACGTTACACCTAACATTATGATTGCAGACTGTGTTGACGAAATCGAATGGAAAACAGGCAAACGTCAAGAGGGTCTTGCATACGCAGGCTACGGTCTTTTCTCAAAAATCGCATCTGCTTTCACAAAGGCTTTAGGCCCCTGGCTCCTTTACACGTGGTCAGGCTACCTTGCTTCAGAAAATGCAAACGTAGCTTATGCCGCACAAAGTGATGCCACACTTAATAAAATTCTTATGATTTATACTATTATACCCGCCGTATTCGTTGTTCTTCAGGCATTACCTATTTTATTCTACGATATGGTTGGTGATAAGAAAGACAGAATCACAAAAGAGCTTATCAAACGTCGTGAAGAAGCATCTGCTGATGCAGAAAATTAAGGGGGGGGCAGATAATATGGCAAAACAGACGAAAGAATTTAACACAAAGCTTTATGCAATAGTTGTTTTCTTTGTGGTTGCCGCATTGCTTGCAACCATAACAGTCACAACCTACAAGAGCAAATATAACGGCTTCAGTGCTGAAAAAACGGCTGTAGCATTCACACAGACAATTGTTGAACGCGGAGACGGCTACAATGCCTACAAAAATACAATAATAAGCAAAAACTATAAATATGGTGATTATATCCGCGAGTATTATATGTACCCGGTAATATATGTTGAAAGTAACTATAAGCCCGGTGACAACCGCGATAACCTGAAAGGCTACACTGACGAAAGCTTTATGGGTGAAAAAACGAAAACCGACGACGGCACACTTGCAGGTCAGGTTATTGATACAATGTATCCCTACTATGTCAAGCTTATTGAAAACAACAACGGCTGGGATAATTATGATGTCATTTTTACCGAATATTTCAAAAAGCTTACCAAGGTACGCTTTGAGGTATTCAACGATAAATATATGAGCGATGAAATAATGTTCACCGCATTAGAAGCAAACGTTGCAGAATACGGTGAGCAGATTACAGGCATCGCAGATGATAACACCCCAAAGGTTAACTCATATACTGAAAATTACGGCAAAGGCTTTAAATTCACATATAAGGTAACCGATACTAAAAAAATCAAGGATCTTGTGAAATACAAAAACAACCTTAGTGACTCATTGTTATTACAGTATGGTGTAAGCCTTGATGACATTTCCGAGGCTGCCCGGTGCACCGTTGAGGTTATGGCAAACGGCAAAAGCGTTGCTCATCAAAAGGTTACTCTTGTAAAAATAAAAAACAGCTGGTACGTTGACAATATGTCAACATCAACTGCAGAGCTTTACGAGCTTAATAAATAAGAACAACGGAAAGTGCAAAAGCACTTTCCGTTATTTTTTAATATATTTTCAGTTTTCCGTACTTACCCACATAGCAGGTCTTACCGTTGCGGTTTTACTGTATACGTAACAGCCCAGATAATCAAGCTCACCGCTTGTATGCACACCGCACACATCAACGCTTTTTATACCCGGTGTTCTTGTAAGCCACCAGCATTTGCCGTATTCGGTATCAGCACCTCTTGATGCTGCGTAGGCAGTAGGCTCTGCTTTGCGTGATTCATTAGTGCTGAAATATGTACCTGCCTCACCTATGCTTAAAAGGAAAACGTTATCGGTTGTATTATTTCCTCCATAAGTGCCGTAATAATAGTTTGACGATGTTTCAAGGTATGTAGGCTCAATGGCATTCTGATGTTCCTGCGAAAAGGCTTCATCCATAAAATCATTGTTAAGCCAGCTTCTTAACTGACAGTCCGCCCAGGTAAGATACATATCTCTGGAATCATACTGTCGTGTATCAATTGCATATTTTGTAATGATCAGCTTTTTGTCCGCCTGTGCATCAAGAACAATCCATTGAAGTGTTTCTTTTCCGTTATCAAGGTTGTTATCCTGCTCATATAAACCGAACTCAATAATGTCACCGACAGAAGCCTTTTTAAGTGAATCCTTCTGAGCACAGCACAATGCCTTATCCGCCATTTCCGCTGCCCCTTCATAACTTCCTGCGAGGCAGAATTCCTCATAAGCGGCTTCGTATTCACCCTCATTGAATAATTGGTTACCCGAAAGATAATAACACTCACCGAGTCTTTCACGTGAATTGCCGTAATCACCCAATTCTGCAAAAGCGGTAATAGCAGAACGGTAGTCCCCCTCTTCCAGAAAAGCTTCCGCCTTGTTGTATGCAATTGCAGGACTTATTACAAACACACCCAGAATCACAAACAAAACCACCACCAATGATGCAACAACAGAAATTATTGCAATCATTGTTTTCTTACTTTTACTGTTCTCGGAAGCCTCCGGCTCCTTAACTCCCATAGGTGTTTCAACAGTATTAATCGGCTGATTATTAATTGTATTAACGGCAACCGGCGTAGTATAAATAACGTTTTGGTTATCACAAGCGTTTCCGCAAAAAGGACAAAAAACCTTTCCTGCATTGCTATCGATATCAAAAACACGCTGACACCTGTTACAGGTAATTCGTGCCATTCAGACCACTCCCATAAAATGTAAAATCCACCTCTTTATTATATTACACTTAAAAAATATAGTCAATAAACTTGTTCATAAGAAAACAAAAACCAAGTATAAGCCAACCGAATTTTACAAACTACAAAAATCAAAACCCTCTTGCTTTTTAGCATATCTTATGCTACAATTCAAAAGGTTTGATTATCCGACCGTGCAATCAGCACGATTGCGGTAAAATATGCGGGTGTGGCGGAATTGGCAGACGCGCTAGATTTAGGTTCTAGTGGCAACCCCGTGCAGGTTCAAGTCCTGTCACCCGCACCAAATAAAAATAGAGTCACTTCTGTGACTCTGTTTTTGTTTTATTAGAACGATAATAGGACTTGAACCTGCTCCTCGGCGAAGCCGAACACAATCAGGTGTTCGCGTAGCGAATGATGGGCAGAGCCCATCAAGTCCTGTCACCCGCACCAAACAGCAGAAATCCGATTTTTCGGGTTTCTGTTATTTTTATGTATGGGATAGCAAGGACTTGAACCTGCTCCTCGGCGAAGCCGAACATAATCGGGTGTTCGCAAGGTACTTGCGAATGATGGGCAGAGCCCATCAAGTCCTGTCACCCGCACCAAATAAAAATAGAGTCACTTCTGTGACTCTGTTTTTGTTTTATTAGAACAATAATCGGACTTGAACCTGCCCCAAAAAGATACTCTCCCACGACAGTTGCATTGCCGAGGGAGAGTACCTTTTTGAATGAAGGATTGAAATTTATTTTAAAACAGAAATTGCATCGGAGATAGTTTTTTCAAAAGCTTCTCGTCCGTATTTATCAACCTCTGCTTTGTTTTTTTCACCGTGGGTAAGGCAACCTGCACCGCCGATACATCCGCCGACACATGCCATACCTTCAATAAAGTTTGCCTGAAGTGCATTCTTACTTTTCTTAAGAAGTGCAATTCTGCATTCTTCAATACCGTCGCAAGAAACAGGCTTAAAATCAAAATCAGTTATATTCTGCTCTTTAATCGCTTGAGTTACTGCGTCAGTAAGACCACCGCTGCGAGCGAAAATTCTGCCAAAATATGATGCATTGTCAAGTACATCTTCTTCGAGAGTTGTGATATCAATATCACGGCTGTCAAAAAGAGCCTGCAATTCTTCAAAGGTTAAAACTGCATCAACATAAGACTTTGCACTTTCAAGCTGTGCTTCTGCTTTTTTAGCAGTACAAGGTCCGATAAAAATTGTTTTTGCATTTTCGTCAGTTTCCTTTATATACTTTGAAATTTCAACCATTGGTGAACAGTTGTGAGAAATAAAAGGAACTAAATCGGGAAATGCAGATTTTATGTAAGAAACAAATGCAGGACAGCAAGAGCTTGTAAGGAAGCCTTTTTCAGTTAATTCCTGAGATTCTTTCATAGCAACCATATCTGCACCTAAAGCTGCTTCAACAACAGTGTGAAAGCCCATCTTTTTAAGTCCTGTTATAACCTGACCTAATTTGGCATAAGAGAACTGACTTGAAATTGAGGGAGCAACAACTGCATAAAGCTTGTAGTTTCTGCCTTGTTCGCTTTTCTTAATAAGGTCAACAACATTGAGAATATATGACTTATCAGAAATCGCACCGAAAGGACATTGATAAACACAAGCACCGCAAGCAGTACATTTATCATTATCAATGGAAGCGGCATTATCTTCGTTAATTGAAATCGCCTTCACCTTGCAGGCAATCTGACAAGGTCTTTTGCGGTTAACAATTGCAGAATAAGGACAAACCTTTGCACACTGACCGCACTCAACACACTTCGACTTGTCAATATGAGCAACGTGATTATGGTCGAAAGAAATTGCACCACGTTTACATACATCTTCACAGCGGTGAGCAAGGCAACCTCTGCAGGAATCTGTTACTTCATATCCTGCGGCAGGACATTCATCACAAGCAATATCAATAACCTGAATAACATTGGGATTTTCAGGGTCACCGCCCATAGCAATTTTAACGCGCTCTGAAAGAATGGCGCGTTCTTTATAAACGCAACATCTCATTGTTGAGGTTTTACCGGGAACTATTTTTTTAGGTATGTCAATGAGGTTTTCAAGAAGTGTATCATTCCACGCTTCTCTTGCAACCTCTCTTAATACCTTGTATTTAAGATATTGTACTTTTGTATCAAATTTTCTTATATTACTCATAATTAAAAATAACTCACTTTAATTCTTTTACCCATTTGCTTCAAGCACTTTGAAAGTTCTTCCACAAGATTCATTTTAATATTGAAGTTTATGGGAAGGTCCGGGTTCTGATGAGCAGGGTTGATTGCTCTGCCTACATAAAAGTTTATATCTGTTGCTTCTTCAAAAAGCAAACGGCTTATAAGTGAAGCACCATCTTTTTTGAAATTCCAATGCTCATAGTGTTTGTTTTCACCGAGATAATCTTGTGCGTACTCTACAACTTTATTGACTGTGATAACACCTTCGGTAACAAGGTCAACGCCTTCAATTTCAGCAATAGGCGGAACATCACTGCTTTCAAAATTAAGAGATGGCTTTAAAGGTTTTCTCAAGAATTTAGATGCAATAGATGATGTTGTACCACCACAGATAATGTGCTTTCCTTCCTTTGAAAAGAAAAGGCTCATCATTCTGTCTGCATCATCTCTGTTTGAGGGCGGTCCGAAAAGCATACTCATAGGAACTCTCTTACGGATTTTAACAACACAAGCGGTTGCATCGTCACCGGGCTTGTAATCATAAAGCTTATCACACTCATCAATGAGCATTGTTGATAAATTCTTTGCGGTGTATCCAACAGGGGCAAGAGTTTCAAGAAAACTTGCGATATCTTCACGCTTCCAACCGAAGTTATAGGCTGTGCCTATTCCTGCGTGAGGACAACCATCACTCATAGCAATAAAGATATCGTTTTCCTGAAGCTGAATAACAGATTTGAAAATTTTCTTTCCGCCAATATTCATTTCGGTTTTCGGATAATCCCAATTTTTTTCGTTTCTTATTATTATGGTGTGTGGGTTATCGTATTGAATCAGCTCTGCAGTTTCATTATTCTTAAGATGAATAATGGTGAATGTGGAATAAGCAACGCCACGCACCGAGCAAACAGGAAGAGTTGCGGCAATCGTTTCAACACACTCCTCAAGGGAAAGACCTTCTGCAAGCATTGTTGAAATAATTTTAGATGTAAGTGTTGAAAGAATACTTGCTTTAACACCGCTACCGAGACCATCGGAAAGAACAACCACTGTTGAATCCTCATCGGGCTCAACTATATCAATATGATCTCCGCAAAGCTGTTCACCGTAATGGTTTATACTTTTGTAACCGATATCTGCACATAAATCATTCATCAGAAATCGACTCCTTCAATTTTGCAAGTGCGATTTTTGTTTCTGCGGCAGTTTCACCCAAAAGTGAAGCAATCTCCTGAACAATTCGCATTTGCTTATCAACAACCTTATCGGCAACCTCAATTGTCTGACGGCTGATATTTTCTTTTCTTTCTCTTTGCTCCTCTTCGGCAGTAACATCTCTCATAATACCGATAAGAAGATGTGAATCTCTGTCATAAACAACAGTTTGTTCAACATATCTTTTGTATTCTGCAAGGTAAACTCTCTGGTTACTCACACCTCTGCCGGTTTTAAGAACAGTTTCAAAAACCGTAGGGTCAAGAATACGGATAACATAATCGCCAAGAACATCAGAAGCATATCGAATATTCATAATTTCTCTTGCGGCTTTATTAATTTGCTGAACTTCTAAATTCTCATTAAGAACAATAAGTCCGTTGGGAGAACTATTAACAATAGTATCTGAGAAGCTTTCTGCCTTTTCCTTAAGGAAAGGAAGACACATTGAAATCTCCGCTTTACCCTGACAAATTGCAGCAGCTTTTTCACGACAAGTATTATAACCGCAAGAACCGCAATTGAGCTCATGAGCAGGTTTGAATTTACCCATCTGACGAAGAACAGCATTAATTTCCATTTCTGATGGTTGAGGATATCTGTGTTCGATATATTCAAATTGCTTTTTGAGTTCAGTAGCTTTAGGTTGAGAAACCTCAAAATCCTTTTTACCTGCATAATTTGCTATAGTAAGGTAATCGGTAATGGTTTCTGTGTGGTGGTATTTTTCCATAACAGGACCACCCATACAACTACCAACACAAGCTGACATTTCAATAAAGCATTTATGAACCTTTCCGCATTCAATATCCTTGAGTGCTGCTATACAGTTTTCAACACCATCGAGTGCGATATATGTATAGTCAGGTGTATCCTGAGCCATTGTTTTAAGCACACCGCCTGTTGTAGGAAAGAAACGCGCACGACTGAAATCATCGTTGTCTTTTTCAACTTCAAGCTCTATATTTTCACTTTTGAGCCAATTTGTAAGTTCTTCAAATGTAAGGACTGCATCAACAATACCTTCGTAATGCTCAGCTTCGTCTTTTTTTGAAACGCAAGGTCCTATGAAAACTGTTTTTGCATCAGGATAGCGTTTCTTTATATCCATACAGTGAGCCTGCATAGGTGAAACAACATCTGCAAGATACTCCAATTCTGCAGGAAAATGTTTCTGAATAAGTAAGTTTATAGAATGACAACAAGAAGTTATAATAATGTCTCTATCATCCTCTTTGAGCATTCTCTCATATTCGTTTTTAACAATTGTTGCACCGATAGCGGTTTCTTCAACATCATAAAAGCCCAACTTTTTTAGAGCTTTTCTCATTGAATTTATTCCAACGCCATCGTAGTTCGCAATAAACGAGGGAGCAAGGCTCACTATAACCTTTTCCCTTGCCTGCAAAAATACCTTTACCTTTTCGGTTTCATCAACAATCTCTTTTGCATTCTGAGGACAAACAACAAAACACTGACCGCAAAGAATACACTCGTTTCCGATAATATGAGCCTGATTTCCCGAAAAGCGTATTGCCTTAACGGGACAATGGCGAATACATTTGTAACAGTTTTTACAGTTGGATTTTTTTAATGTTAAACAATTAGGCATTTCCCGTTACACCCTTTCAATTTTTGTTAAAACGTTTTCCTTGAAAAATTCTTTAAAATTTTCTCTTGTAATACCGGTGTGAATATCATCATCTACCTGAACAGTTACGCCCACACGATTACACTTGCCGATACAAAAGCTACCGGCAAGTGTTATTTCGTTTTCTAAATGATTTTCTTCAACGGCTTTCTGAAAGAGCTCAACTATTTCCGCAGAACCTTTCAAGTGGCAAGAGCTACCTACACAAACCTGAATTATCATTTTAAACTTTTCCTTTTACATTATCGTTGAAAAATTCTTCAACTGTTTCGGGTGTTACTGAGAAGAAAGCGTCGTCAACAGTTACGCAAACTCCCTGCTGGCATTTACCCATACAAAATGTGCCGCCTAATTCTACTTTATCTCCTAAATTATTTTCTTTAATAAGGTACTGAAGCTGTTCAACAACCTGACGAGAACCTTTAATATGGCAGGAACTACCGATACAAACTGTAATTTTCATCGTTTTAACACTCCTTATTCGTAATCAACAACATTTACCCAAGAAAGAAGGAATTCTCTTTCTTTCTCATTGCCCTTAACTGACTGAGAAGCGGCAACGATAGGCATCCATTTCTGAACATACTGTTTAGCTGTATTGCTCTTTTGACAGAACAAATCAAGATATTTCTTAGCACCTTCAATATCACCGTTAAGCCAGAAAAGAAGGTATGTTCTTGCGGCATCTGCAGAAGCATTACCCTGAGTAGCATGTGACCAGTCAAGAATATATGCTGTGCCATCTTCTGCGATGATAATGTTTGAGGGGTTAAAGTCACCATGACAAACCTTGTTGTGCTTGGGCATACCTTCAAGTCTTGTGTGAAGGTCATAACGTGTTGTTGCATCAAGCTCAGAAGCACTGATTTTGCGATTCATTTTATCTTTGAGTTTGTTAAGGAGAGGGCAAACCTTTGAATGAACCTGGAGCTGAAGGTCAACAAGTAATTCGATATATTCATCTTTCTTCTCAGCATCCTCATCCATAAGCTGCTGAAGTGTTTTGCCTTTAATGAATTCAGAAACGATAGCCCATTTGCCTTCAACCATTGTTACTTCAATAATTTTAGGAATATTAAGACCGGTTTCTTCTATTCTTGCCTGATTTAATGCTTCGTTAAGAACATCTGCTTTTGAATAATCAGTATCAAAAACCTTAACGCATTTGTCACCATCACGGTAAATAGTTTTATTATTTCTTACTGCAATAACTCTATCAAGTTTCATTTTAGTATCTCCTCTCTCTTACGCTTTCTTACCTTTTGTATAGGGTGTTTTAACTGCATTTGCAGTCATACCTGTTGCAACATCTGCTGCTGTGGGTTTTTCTTTTTCTACGAAATGTTTGCCATAGTAAGCATTGAGATACATTTCTTTGATTTCGCTCATAAGAGGATAACGGGGGTTAGCACCTGTGCACTGGTCATCGAATGCCTGTTCAACCATTTCATCAAGGTTGTCAAGGAATACTTTTTCATCAACGCCATAATCTTTGATTGTGTTTTTGATGCCAACTGTTGCTTTAAGGTCGTTAATTGCTTTGATGAGATTTTCAAGTTTTTCAGTATCTGTGTTACCACCAAGACCGAGGTAATCTGCAATTTCAGCGTAACGAGCAAGAGTGTGGGGGTGGTCATACTGTGAGAATGTACCCATTTTTTCAGGTGCTTCGCTTGCATTGAAGCGGAGAACCTCTTCAATCATAAGCGCGTTTGCAACACCGTGAGGAAGGTGGTGGAATGCACCGAGCTTATGTGCCATTGAGTGACAAACACCAAGGAATGCATTTGCGAATGCCATACCTGCCATTGTTGCGGCATTTGCCATTTTTTCTCTTGCTTCAATATCTGTCTGACCGTTTTCATAAGCACGGGGAAGATATTTGAAAATGTTTTTGAGAGCCTGAAGTGCAAGACCATCTGTATAGTCTGTTGCAAGCATTGCAGCGTAAGCTTCAACTGCGTGAGTTACAGCATCGATACCTGATGCAGCTGTAAGACCCTTGGGAGCTGACATATGGAAATCAGTATCAATGATTGCCATGTTAGGAAGAAGCTCATAATCTGCAAGAGGATATTTAACGCCTGTCTGTTCATCAGTAATAACTGCAAAAGGTGTCACCTCAGAGCCTGTACCTGCAGAGGTGGGAACTGCAATGAAGTATGCTTTTTCACCCATTTTGGGGAATGTATAAACTCTCTTACGGATATCAATGAACCGCATTGCCATATCCATAAAGTCTGCTTCGGGATGCTCATAAAGAACCCACATAATCTTTGCGGCATCCATTGCAGAACCACCACCGAGAGCAATGATTGTATCGGGCTTGAAGGCTGCCATCTGTGCTGCACCACTCTTTGCATTTTTAAGAGTAGGGTCGGGCTGAACATCAAAGAATGTTGTGTGAGCTATACCCATTTCGTCAAGCTTGTCTGTAATGGGTTTTGTATAACCATTTTCATAAAGGAAGGTATCTGTTACGATGAATGCTTTCTTTGCACCACGAACTGTGCGAAGCTCGTCGAGAGCAACAGGAAGACAACCTTTCTTGATATAAACCTTTTCGGGTGCACGGAACCAAAGCATATTTTCCCTTCTTTCTGCAACTGTTTTAATATTTAAAAGGTGTTTAACACCAACGTTTTCGGAAACTGAGTTACCGCCCCAGGAACCGCAACCGAGAGTAAGTGAGGGAGCGAGTTTGAAATTGTAAAGGTCACCGATACCGCCGTGTGATGAAGGTGTGTTAACAAGAATACGGCAGGTTTTCATTCTTGCAGCAAATTCGTTGAGCTTTTCTGTTTCTGTTACTTCGTTAAGGTATACGGAAGAAGTATGACCGTAACCACCATCAGCAACAAGCTGTTCTGCTTTATCAAGTGCATCTGTAAAAGATGTTGCTTTGTACATTGCAAGAACGGGAGAAAGCTTTTCGTGAGCGAATTCTTCGCTGATGTCAACGCTTTCAACTTCACCGATAAGGATTTTTGTTCCTTCGGGAACTGTTACACCTGAAAGCTCTGCAATTTTTGCAGCAGGCTGACCAACGATTTTTGCATTAAGAGCACCGTTGATAATGATCGTTTTTCTTACCTTTTCTGTTTCTGCATCGTTAAGGAAGTAGCAACCACGACTTGCGAACTCTGTCTTAACTGCGTCATAGATATTTTCAAGAACGATAACTGACTGCTCAGAAGCACAAATCATACCGTTATCAAATGTTTTTGAGTGAATGATTGAGTTAACAGCAAGAAGAAGGTCTGCAGAATCGTCGATAATTGCGGGTGTGTTACCTGCACCAACACCGAGAGCAGGCTTACCGCTGGAATAAGCAGCCTTAACCATACCGGGACCACCTGTTGCAAGGATGATATCTGCTTCTTTCATTACTGTGTTTGTCATTTCAAGAGAAGGAACATCAATCCAATCGATAATACCTTCCGGAGCACCTGCCTGGACTGCAGCTTCAAGAACAAGCTTTGCAGCAGCGATTGTGCAGTTCTTTGCTCTGGGGTGAGGAGAGATTATAATTGCATTTCTTGTTTTAAGAGCAAGAAGACATTTGAAAATTGCAGTTGATGTAGGGTTGGTTGTAGGAATAACCGCAGCAACAACACCGATGGGCTCTGCAATCCTTTTTGTACCGAACGCCTTATCTTCTTCGATAATTCCACAAGTCTTTGTTTCTTTATAAGCATTGTAGATGTATTCGGAAGCATAGTTATTTTTAATAACCTTATCTTCTACAATACCCATACCTGTTTCTTCAACAGCCATTTTCGCAAGAGGAATTCTTGCTTTATTTGCGGCGGATGCGGCAGCAAGGAAAATTTTATCTACCTGCTCCTGAGTGTAGGTAGCAAATTTCTTCTGCGCCTCTCTTGTGCGCTCAATAGCTTCCTGAAGCTTTTCAACGCAATCAACAATTTCGTAGTTCATGTCCATTATATCCTCCTAATAATAATTACGTTGTTGGGGTGGGCTTAGGTCGCGCTTCGCCCTTGCCAACTTTGTTATTATTTTAACAACCTTTGTAGGATTATGGAATTCTTAAAACATATAAGCGGTATTATCAAAAATGATAACACTCAAAGGAATAAAAAAACCGACTTGAGTACAATATACTCAAATCGGTAAAAAACATTGATACAGAATTTTATTCTTTCAGATGTTTTCTCTTGGATTCACACAAAGAAGTAATAAATTGGCGATCAAGCTTTGTAAGCTTATATCCGTTTTTATAAATTAAAACATCTTTGTATACCTTTTTATTGTCACCGCATTTCTTCTGAACTAAATTATATCGTTCAAGAAGACTTTGGGGTGCAGGAGAAACCCACATAAATGTTTCGGGGTTCATTGATAACAAATCGAACTGACTTGCTCTTTCAAAAATAAAAATTCTTCGGTTGATATTATCAGGCAATTCTTCTTTAACAACCTTCGAAAGTGGCATTGAAGGAACATAAGGGTCTGCGTGGGCAATTTCTATATAATCCTTTAAGTCGTCATACGATATGTTTTCTTTTTTTGCCAACGGATTATCTGCACTCATAATAAGAGAATATGTAAATTCCGTTACTAACTCATACTGAAATCCTTTTTCTTCAAGCATTGATTTAAAATATTTATCATAGTTTTCAGCATAACGTATTATACCTAATTTATAATCATGCTCAAGCATATTGCGGATTGTTCGCTGGGAGTTGGTTTCTTTATAAAATATTTCCGCCGCATCACCTGAAAGTGATTTTGAGAATTCTGCAAATGCTTCAGAGATATAACAAGCTCTGGGAACAGAAATAGAAAACTCCTGTTTTTTAGCTGTGCCTTTTTTATAGAAATCCTCAACCTGCTCAATCTGACCGAGAATTCTTTTGGCAAAGTTTATGAACTGCTCTCCGTCAGGAGTAAGCTCCATGCCTTTGGTGGTTCGTTCAAAAATAGATATACCAAGATCTGCTTCAAGCTCTTTAATTGAACGGCTTATGTTTGGCGTTGCAATAAGCAAAGTTTCAGATGCTTTACCCAAAGAACCAAGCCTCGCAACTTCAACAGCATATTTCATATGTAATAAATTCAACTACATCACCACCGCTATTTTTCTTGATTATATCACTAAGCTTTTTAAAAAGCAATAATTACAAAGTGCAGCTACTCTTATTCTTTGTATTATGCAGTAAAAAAAATTTGCCCTGTAGTTTTTACCAAATACGCAGGATAGTAAGCAAGATAATAAGCAAGTTAGCTCGTCAAAATATAATCGCCAACATTTCTCTTGACAATCGCATTTTTCTATACTATTATGCAAATAGTTGGCAAACTTAAAAAACTGAAAAGCTGAGAACCCTTGATTCTACTGGGTTTACGGCTTGTCATCCAGGTGGTGTTACCGTTAGGTTCTAGTGGCACCCCCGTGCAGGTTCAAGTCCTGTCACCCGCACCAAATAAAAATAGAGTCACTTCTGTGACTCTGTTTTTGTTTTATTAGAACAATAATCGGACTTGAACCTGCCCTCGGCGAAGCCGAACACAATCGGGTGTTCGCGTAGCGAATGATGGGCAGAGCCCATCAAGTCCTGTCACCCGCACCAAACAGCAGAAATCCGATTTTTCGGGTTTCTGTTATTTTTATGTATGGGATAGCAAGGACTTGAACCTGCCCTCGGCGAAGCCGAACACAATCGGGTGTTCGCGTAGCGAATGATGGGCAGAGCCCATCAAGTCCTGTCACCCGCACCAAATAAAAATAGAGTCACTTCTGTGACTCTGTTTTTGTTTTATGAGAACGATAATAGGACTTGAACCTGCTCCTCGGCGAAGCCGAACACAATCGGGTGTTCGCGTTCCTTTTGGAATATACTTTTCAGTTCATTTCCCGAGGTGATTCATTATCCTTCAATAACAAACGGTTTTTTCATTCCTCAAAACCGAACACATATACTTAGTGAAACATTTAATAAAATCGCAATCGGATGGTAACACTATTAAAAGATAGGAAGTGAATGAAATGGAAAACATTTTAAAAAAGCCATATACAAAAGGCTTTACACCTTATGCGATTGCAGCTTTCCTTATAGGATTAGTAGGTGGATTCACATCTTTATTCAGCCCTGCTTTTGTGGAGGAATTAAACCTACCATATAATAATACAACATGGACCGCACTTGCTATGGCAATGTCAACGGCTGCATTTGCACCGATTCTGGGTAAATTAGGCGATCTGGCAGGACGAAGAATAACTTTGTTAAGCGGCATAATTATTTTTACAATCGGAAGCATACTCACCGCAATAGCAAAAAACCTGGCTTTTATGCTTGTTGCCCGTTTTATAGTCGGTATAGGAACGGCAGCCATAGCACCGGTTGTGATATCTTATATTCTTACAGAATTCCCACCTGATAAGATTGCAAAAGGGTTTTCCTTGTATATGTTCATTTCCAGCATCTCAGTAATTTTCGGTCCGATTATAGGCGGATTAATTATTAAATATTATGGTTGGCGTACAATGATATGGGTGTGTGTTGCACTTTCTGTGATTACATTTTTTCTTTGCCTTGTTACCGGAAACAAAAAAACATCTGCAAGAAAAGAAATCAAGAATTTTGATGGTGCAGGGGCTATATCCATATTAATTTTCTTCAGTCTGCTTCTTTGTGTCCCATCCTTCGGTCAGAATTTCGGTTGGAACTCCAAACTGTTTCTGGGCATTTTAATTGCTTCTGTTGTATCAGGCATAATCCTGTATATATCAGAAAAGAAAGCAATAAACCCTATTTTGCAATGGAGTTTTATGAAAAGAAAGGCCTTTATTTTTTCTGTTATTGCACTTTTCCTCACTCAGGGACTTATGCAGGCAAATATGACCAACATTATAGTATTTGTTAATTATACTCAACCACAAAACTCCGTTATATCGGGATATGCAATTTCTATTATGTATATAGGAATGTCTTTGGGAGCTGTAATTATCGGACCACTTGCAGACCGTTACGAGCCCAAAAAAGTACTTGCAGGCTCGCTTTCACTTACAGCAATAGGATGTGCTGTTATGTTTTTATTTTCAGCCAGCACCTCCGTATTTTTGTTAGCGGCTTCTCTGGGCATACTCGGTTTCGGTCTTGGCGGAAACGGAACAATATTTCTGAAGGTTGTTCTTTCGGGAGTTCCAAATGAAACCTCAGGAGTAGGAACGGGAATATATGGACTTTTCCGTGATCTTGCCGCACCATTCGGCGTTGCAGTATTTGTACCGCTGTTTACTAACAAAGCAGCAAAGCTTATAAGTGAAGGAGCATCTGAAATTACTGCTGCCATAAATTCAATCAAGCTGCTTGCCGGTATTGAAATTGCGTGTGTTATCATCGGAATAATCATAATATTTTTTCTACCTAAAATTCATACAGAGAGAAAGGGAGCAAAAATATGAGATTAAAAGATAAAGTTATTTTAATAACTGCTTCAACCAGAGGAATAGGTCTGGCTTGTGTCAAAGAATGTGCCAAAGAAGGTGCTATAGTTTATATGGCAGCAAGGAATCTTGCCCTTGCGAAATCAGAAGCTGATAATCTTATTTCTCATGGTTATAACGTAAAATACGTTTATAACGATGCAAGTAAGCCTGAATCCTATATTACAATGATAGAAGATGTTATAAAAGATTCAGGACACATTGATGTTCTCGTAAATAATTTCGGCACCTCAAAACCCGGTCAGGATCTGGATTTTTCAAATACGGATACTGATGTTTTTCTTGATACTGTTAATATCAATCTCAGGAGTGTTTTTCTCGGAAGCAAGGAAGCCGTTAAATATATGGCAAAACAAGGTGGCGGAAGCATTATAAACATCTCCTCAGTAGGCGGACTTGTACCTGATATTTCACAAATAGCCTACGGAACAAGTAAGGCGGCAATCAATTACCTTACCAAATTGATTGCAGTTCATGAAGCCAAAAACAACATTCGATGTAACGCAATTCTCCCCGGAATGACCGCAACAGAGGCGGTAGAAAAAAACTTATCAGAAAACTTCAGAGATATGTTCCTTCGGCATATTCCTTTAAGAAGAATGGGTGAACCAAATGAAATCGCAAAAGCTACAGTATATTTCGCAAGTGATGATTCCGGATACACTACAGGACAGATACTTACAGTATCAGGCGGTTTTGGTTTAGCAACACCATTATATGCAGATTTATCGGACAAAACATACAGAAGATAATTTTTATCGCGGAAATTTTTACGATTATACATTTTTTTGAAAAATCAAGTAATAAAGCCGAAACATTTTCGATGCAGATAAAATTCAATTCATTTTATTTTGTGGTTTTCCCTTGATTTTCTTCACAGATTATTTTAAGAAAAAACCAACAGTAATATTCACAAAGCATATATAAACAGGGTTTCCCGCAGATTAATCACATCTGCAAGAAACCCTTTTTTATTTTGTTTTATTTTGTTTTATTTTGTTTTATTCCTTTAATTCAAAAACTATTTCTCCACCGCTTGTAAGCTCTTCGTAAGTCATATAGCACTCTTCAACCCTTTTACCATTAAAAATAACCGATTTGATATAAGGAAACTCCAAGGGGTTTTTATCACATTTTATTTTTAAAACGTCGGAGTTTTTACAAGAGTGGAAATTCTTATCCAACTTAATTTCCGCCTCTTGGAAAAGGGGTGTATTAAGATAATATTTAGGCTCACCTGCACAAACCTGAGCAAAGCCTAATGCGGAAAGCACGTACCAGGCAGAAAGCTGACCTACATCCTCATTTCCGCAAAAGCCGTATGCACCTGTACGGTATGCTTCCTTCTGCACACGTCTTGTCCAATACTGTGTTCTTTCGGGAAGACCAAGCATTGTGAAATAATGGGTGATGTTGTGGCAAGGCTCGTTGGAATGGTTATAATCATCATTCCAAAGGCTTTTTAAATCGGCTTTTTCGAAGAATTCTTCAAGAAGCTCTATTGTTCTTTCTTCCCCGAAAAGCTTGCTTAAGCCTTTCACGTCATAGGGTACAAACCAGGATTGCTGGAAAATGTTGCTTTCAACAGTTCCGTCATCGTCATATCTTCCCTCCTCAAAAACAAACTCTCCGTCTGTTTTTCGGGGTGCCATAAACTGCAATGCTTCGTTGTAGTTTTCACTATAACGGTTGGCTCTGCTCATAAAAAGCTCTGCATCTTCTTTTTTGCCTAAGGCTTCCGCAAACCTTGCCATAGTGAAGTCGGCCAACAAATACTCAAGTGTATCACTCAGCTTTTCAGGCACGTAGCAATTCTCTGTATAAGCCGTACAATCGGGTCTGATAGTTTTGAATTTTTTTCCGAAAAGCTCTTTTTTACAAAGTGACGATGCTTTTGCTATCTCGTATGCGTTTTCAACATCGTAGGGCATTATTCCCTTAGTAACAGCGTCTGCTACTACAATAAGTCCCGGATCACCTACCATACAGCCTGCATTTATACCCATAAGCTCCCATCGGGGAAATGACGTATTATTAAGTTCGGCAATTTTAAGTAAGGAATTAATTTCATCCTTAACCATTTCAGGGTTAATAATGCTTAAAAGCGGAAATTCACTTCTGTATACATCCCATCCGCTGAATACTGTTCTTTGCTTATAATCCGAATCCTTAAATATCTTATAATCAATAGTGTATCTTCCATCTACGTCTGCCATTATACGAGGGTCTAAAAGCACGTGATACAAGCAGGTGTAAAAAAGCTTAAGGTCGGTTTCATCCGTACCTCTTACGTCAATACACGAAAAAGCAGCTTCCCATTTATCAAGGGCATTATCCGACATTGTATCAAAATCAATATTTTCGCATTCTGCACAGAAATTTTTTCTCGCACCCTCAATATCAACGTAAGAAATTGCACATTTTATTGTTACGGGCTCATTAATATCCTTTGAAAAATCGAGAATAATGCCTAAATCCTCACCTTCGCATTTATCAACAAATTCCTCATCCTCAAAAAATCTTTTGTTTATACAGGGATGCGAAAGCTCCATAACAAAATACACGTCATAAGAAATCTTACCGTCTCCGTGACCGAATCCACCACCTGCAGGTGTACATTTAACGTGACCCTCTATTTTTCTGTCATTTATAAAAGTCACCTTCTGAAAATCTGCTTTTCCGCCAATTCTTCTGCTAAGGTTAATAATAACCTTTTTTTCAGAATTCTCAGGGTAAGTGAATCTCAGATATCCCGTATGCTCCGAAGTTGTGCATTCTGCAAAAACATTGTATCTTTTAAGCATTACCGAATAATAGCCTGCACGGGTTTTCTCTTCATCGTGAGAAAATTCTGATTTCCAACCTATTGTGCCTTTTTTGAAAGGTAATTCCTCATTGCTTCCGCTACGCAAATCAGTACCCTCTGTCACAGGCATAATCTGAATATTACCTAAATCACCATACCAACCGATACCGCTCATATGGTTAAAGCTGAAACCCTCAATTGTATTGTGGCAATAGTTATATCCGCTGCCGTTATCACCGCCGCTTACCGTATCGGGAGAAAGCTGCACCATACCCCCGGGCACACAAGCACCGGGATAGGTTTTTCCGCCACCATGGGATTCCTCTATCTGCCCATCACCTACGGTGCCTATCATTGTATCTGTATATAATGCTTTTTTCATAAATAATCACCTGCTGTGTAAACTTTATTTATATTATCATAACGAAAAAGAAAAAACAACAGAGTTCTCCAAGCAAAAAACATTTTTGTATAATTATTCAACCCTAATGAAAACTCATTACATTAATTTATTCTTTCCTAAAAATACAGTGCATAAAAATTACGATTTTGTATTGACATTTATTTTTTATAGGAATATAATTATACCAAATTTTGATTTTGAAGGTAGTAAATATGAGCTTAGCACTCTCTAATGCAGGTAAATATTTCTTCAGCTTTAGCGTAGCTTTTTATTTTAGCTATGCTTATTTTGCTATGAAAAAGTTACTTGTGAGAGCCTGAAAGCTTTTAGATTTACTTAAACTTTATTAAAGTATTTTTAAAGCCTCACTTGTAACTCAACAAGTGAGGCTTTCTTTATTTCGAAAGGACGGGGCTTATATGTCAAATAAGTTAGACGAAGCACGAAAAATCATTAACCGGGCAGATGCCGAAATGGCCGAATTGTTTGTTGAAAGAATGAAGGCTGTTGAAATGGTTTTTGAATACAAAAAAGAGCTCGGGCTTCCCATTCTTGACCCAAAAAGAGAAGAGGCAGTTATTGAAAAAAATGCCTCTCTTGTCGAAGATGACATTATAAAAGAATATTACATAGAATACATTAAAAATCTTATGGCAGTTTCCCGTTCATATCAGTACCGTATGCAAAACGGCTTAAAGGTTGCCTACAGTGGCGTTGAAGGTGCTTTTGCTCACATTGCCGCAGGCAGAATTTTCTCTAACAGCAACAGAATATCCTATCGTGATTTCAAATCTGCATATAATGCGGTTTTGAACGGTGAAGCAGATGTTGCCGTCCTCCCTATTGAAAACAGCTATGCAGGTGAAGTAGGTCAAACCATCGATCTTATCTTTTCAGGCAATCTTTACATCAACGGAATTTATGAGCTTGAAATTCATCAGAATCTTCTCGGCGTGCCCGGCTCAACTGTTGAGGATATCAAAAAGGTTACAAGTCATCCTCAGGCTCTCGGTCAATGCCACGATTATATAAAGCTTCGCGGATTTGATACCGAGGAAGCAAACAACACCGCAATTGCCGCTAAAACTGTTGCGGATATGAACGATAAATCACTCGGTGCTATTGCAAGCCTTGAAACTGCCGAAATATACGGTTTAAAAATTCTTGAAGCAAACATTAATAAGAGCGGTGAAAACACAACACGTTTTGCAGTGCTTTCAAAAGTTAAAGCTCACTCCCCTGCACTTACAAGCTCTGTGCTTATGTTTACCGTTAAGAACGAAGCTGGCTCACTTGCTAATGCCATAAGCATTATCGGAAAGCACGGCTACAATATGACTGCATTAAGAAGCAGACCTCTTAAAAAGCATTCCTGGCAGTATTATTTCTATATAGAAATTGACGGTACAACCGATACTGAAGAGGGTCAGAAAATGATTGATGAATTAAACGGTATATGCGATCAGCTTAAAATAGCAGGTACTTTTGCTCCCCATAGTGAGATATAAGAGGTTTAATATGAATATACATCTTGATTTAAAAGAAAACAGCTACGATATTATAGTCGAAAGAGGAATTCTTGAAAAAGCAGGAGCACACCTTAATTTAGACAGACGTGTTCTTATTGTAACTGATTCAGGTGTTCCCGAAATATATGCACAAACACTTGCCAAGCAATGTAAATCACCGGTTATCTGTACTATAGAAAGCGGTGAAGCTTCAAAAAGTCTTGAAACCTTCGGTACTCTTCTTCAGAAAATGCTTGATAACGGCTTTTCAAGAAAAGACTGCGTTGTTGCTGTAGGCGGCGGCGTTCCCGGTGACCTTTCCGGCTTTGTTGCCTCGGCATATATGCGAGGTGTTGATTTTTACAACATTCCAACAACACTGCTTTCACAGATTGATTCCTCCATCGGCGGAAAAACCGCAATCAACTTCGGAGGCATAAAAAATGTTGTAGGTGCTTTTTATCAACCGAAAAAGGTACTTATTGACCCCGAGCTTTTAAAAACTCTGCCCGACAGACAGATTTCAAACGGTCTTGCCGAAGCTATAAAAATGGCCCTTACCTCTGACAAGGAGCTTTTTGAAATATTTGAAAACAAAGATATTAAGGAAAACATTGATGAAATCATTATCCGTTCACTTAATATCAAAAAATCTGTTGTTGAGCAGGATGAAAAGGAATCAGGTTTAAGAAGAGTGCTTAACTTCGGTCACACTATCGGTCATGGTATCGAAAGCAGTGAGAATTTAGAGGAGCTTTATCACGGAGAATGCGTAGCCCTCGGCCTTATTCCTATGTGTGATGAGAAAATAAGACCTCGTGTTACAGAAGTGCTTAAAAAATGCAATCTTTATAATCTGATAGATTTTGATTGGGATAAAATCGGTGAGGCAGCTTTCCACGATAAAAAGGCTGACGGCAATTCGGTTGCCGTAATTATAGTAAATGAAATAGGTACATTTGAGATAAAAACTATGAGCTACAGTCAAGTTATTGAAATAGCCAAAAACGGTCTGAGAGGATGAACTAAATGAAGAATACATTCGGAAACAGCGTTGCCATTACCTTATTTGGGGAAAGTCACGGCGAATATATAGGTGCCGTTATTGATGGTCTTGCACCGGGAATAAAAGTCTGCAAGGAATATATCGAGCATATGCTCACACTAAGGCGTCCCGACGGAAACATTTCCACACCCCGAAAGGAAGCGGACAATTTCAAAATAATAAGCGGTGTTATAAACGATACCTCAACAGGCACACCTATTACAATTCTTATACCTAACGAAAACACTAAAAGCTCCGATTATGCTCAATTGAAAACTGTTGCCCGTCCCTCACACGCAGATTATACTGCACAATGTAAATACCATGGTTTTCAGGATTCAAGAGGCGGAGGACATTTCAGCGGAAGAATAACCGCCGCACTTGTTGCCGCAGGTGCAATATGCAAATCCGCTTTAGAGCAAAAAGGTATATATATCGGCACACATGTAAAAAGTTGTGCAGAAATTTCCGATAGAGAATTCATCGATTATTCCGCTGATATCAAAGCATTAAACGAAAAGACCTTTGCTGTGCTTGATGACTCTTGCAAGGAAAAAATGATTAACAAAATTCTTGAAGCATCATCAGATGGTGACAGCGTGGGAGGAATTCTCGAAACCGCAGTAATCGGCTTACCCGAGGGCGTCGGGGAGCCTTGGTTTGATACCGTAGAGGGTCTTATTTCTCATATGATGTTTTCAATTCCCGCAGTAAAGGGTATTGAATTCGGTGCAGGATTTTCCTTTGCCCATATGAAAGGCAGTGAAGCAAACGACCCGTTTAAAACAGAGAACGGCAAAATTGTTACATCAACAAATAACAATGGTGGTATAAACGGCGGCATCACGAACGGAATGCCTGTGGTTTTCCGTACAGTTATAAAGCCTACGCCAACAATTTTCAAACCTCAGAATACTGTGGATTTTAAAGATAATACCGAAACTGTTATTGAGTCAAAGGGCAGACACGACCCTGCCATTGTACACAGGGCAAGAGTTGTACAGGATGCTGCAACCGCAATAGTTATGTGCGATATTCTCTCAACAAGATTCGGCACAGATTGGATTAAATAATTATTTCCAATCTTCTAACGGAAGTGAATAAATTATGAAAAAATACGGATGTATAGGCAAAAAGCTGACACACAGCTTTTCCAAAGAAATTCATTCAAGGCTTGCTGATTACGAGTATGAATTATTTGAGCTTGCCGAGGATGAAATAGATACATTCTTTACTGAAAAAAACTTTAATGCAATAAACGTTACCATACCGTACAAGCAAACAGTAATCCCCTATCTCGACTGCTTAAGTGACGTTGCAAAACGTATAGGTGCGGTCAACACAATAGTGAATAAGGATGGCAAACTTTACGGCTACAACACCGACTATTACGGAATGAAGGCGCTTGTAGAAAAAACAGGTGTTGAAATTAAGGGTAAAAAGGTTTTAATTCTCGGCACAGGCGGTACAAGTAAAACTGCAAGAGTTTTAGCATCAGATGTGGGAGCTTCGGAGGTTATTACCGTAAGCAGAAGCAAATCCGAAGAATTCGTTACCTACGAGGATGCAAAGACCCGTCACTCCGATGCAAACGTAATCATCAATACCACACCCTCGGGAATGTATCCCGACTGCGAAAGCATACCAATTGATATTTCCGTTTTCAGAAGTCTTGAGGGTGTTATAGATGCAGTATACAATCCCCTTTGCACCAATCTTGTTGCGGAAGCAAAAAAAAGAGGGATAAAGGCTCAATGCGGTCTTTATATGCTTGTTATGCAAGCCGTTGTTGCAGTGGAAAAATTTCTTGATACAGAAATCCCGAAAACAGTTGCAGACAGCATTTTTAAAGACATTTACACCTCAAAAGAAAACGTGGCGCTTACGGGTATGCCGGGAAGCGGTAAAAGTACAGTAGGAAAGCTTTTAAATATTGAAGGCTTCATCTTTACGGATACCGATGAAGAAATAGAAAAAAGATGCGGATGTACCATCAAGGAGCTTATAAGCACGAAGGGTGAAAAATACTTCCGTGATTTAGAAGCCGAGGTAATAAAAGACGTTTCCACAAAGGGTCAGCAAATCATTTCCACCGGTGGCGGAGCAGTTTTAAGAGAAGAAAACGTGGTTTCCCTTAAAAGAAACGGAAAAATCTTCTTTCTTAATGCAAACCCCGAAAGGCTTTGCCCCACCGACAACAGACCTCTCTCGGATACAAAAGAAAAAATGAATAAGCTTTATAACGAAAGAATTGATATTTATAAATCAACCGCTGACGTTGTTGTACCCGAAATGACAACACCTGAAGAGGAAGCAAGATTTATCCTTAAAGCAAGAACGGAGTTAATTTGATGAAAATACTTGTTATAAACGGACCTAACATCAATATGCTTGGCATAAGAGAGCCTGAACATTACGGTAAGGAAACCTATGAAGACCTTGTTTCTAAAATTAAGAAGCATTGTGACTGTAAAAATATTGATGTAAAAATCTTCCAGTCAAACCACGAAGGTGACCTTGTTGACGAAATCCAAAAAGCTTACGGCACATTTGACGGTATTGTCATAAACCCCGGTGCATATACCCACACGAGCATAGCCATTTTAGATGCGGTGAAATCCGTAAGCATTCCCACAGTTGAGGTCCACATTTCAAAGGTTGAGGAAAGAGAAGACTTCAGACAAATAAGTTATGTACGCCTTGCTTGCGTAAAAACAATTACGGGTCACGGCACAGACGGATACTTAGAAGCTATAGACTATCTTACAGAAGGCAAATAATATGAAAGCAATTTTTAAACCCTGCCGCCTTAAAGGAATTGCGGAGGCTCCCACATCAAAAAGCATGGCGCACCGCTACCTGATAGGTGCTGCACTATCACAGAAAGAATGCGTTATTTCCGGCATCGATTACAGTGAGGATATTCTTGCAACAATTGATTGCCTTAAGGCTTTGGGTACAGATATAAAAACTGAAAATGATACCGTTTTCATAAACCCGGAGGGCTTTATGAAGTCCGCTCCCACTCTTTTGAATTGCAGAGAAAGCGGAAGCACCTTAAGATTTTTCATTCCCCTTTCCTTATGCCTGGGCAAAGAGGTTACCCTGACGGGAAGCAAAAGACTTTTCGAAAGACCTCTTGATATTTATGAAAAGCTTTGTACTGAAAATGGTTTCCTTTTCAAAAAGAATGAGAATTCGGTAACAGTTTGCGGTAATTTAAAAAGCGGACAGTATGAAATCAGTGGTAGTATAAGCAGTCAGTTTATAACCGGACTTATTTTCGCATTGGCTTATTTAAATGAGGACGCTTCTATTCATATTATACCTCCCTTTGAAAGCAGACCTTATATAAACCTGACCCTTTCCGCTTTAAAATCCTTCGGTGCAGATATAAGCTTTGCGGATGATTATAACATCACCGTAAAAAAGGCAGATTTACACTCTTTCTCAGGTAAGGTTGAGGGTGACTATTCCAATGCCGCCTTCCTTGATGCATTTAATTATACAGGCTCCGAAGTTACGGTTAACAATCTTTCCGAGGATAGCCTACAAGGCGACAGAATATACAAAAAATATTTTGATGAACTTTCAAAGGGCACTCCCATCTTAGATATTTCGGATTGTCCCGATTTAGGTCCCGTGCTTATAGCCCTTGCTTCGCTTAAAAACGGCGCAACTCTTACGGGCACAGACAGATTAAAAATCAAAGAAAGCGACCGCGGACAAGTAATGCACGAGGAATTAACAAAGCTTGGCGGCGGACTGATTTTCGATGAAAATAAAATAACAATACCAAAGCAAAACTTCAAGGAAAACGCAACACTTGACGGTCACAATGATCACCGCATTGTTATGGCATTATCGTTGATTCTTACAGAATACGGCGGAGCAATTACCGGTGCGGAAGCCGTAAGAAAAAGCTACCCTGCGTATTTTGAAAGCATAAAAGCTCTCGGTGCAGAGGTGAATTTAGAATGATAGTAAACGTAAATAAAAGAATATTAATAGTCGGTCTTGGTCTTTTGGGCGGTAGCTATGCAAGAATTCTCAAAAGATTCGGCTTTCACATAAGTGCTATAACGAAGGAGCAAAGCTCTATAGATTATGCCCTTAAAGAAAGCATCATCGATGAAGGATCAACAGAGCTTGATGAAAGAATAATCGGTGAAGCAGATATAGTTATTTTTGCACTCTATCCCCATATTTTTATTGAATGGATTGAGAAAAACCAACATTTATTTAAAAGCGGTGCATTAATTACTGACGTAACCGGTGTAAAATGCAGTATAGTTTACAAGGTTCAGTCTATGCTCCGCTCTGATGTGGAATTTATTGCTGCTCATCCTATGGCGGGACGTGAGGTTTCAGGTGTAGAAAACAGCACCGATAAGATGTTTGCAGGTGCAAACTATATCGTAACTCCTACGGATAAAAACACCCCGGAAGCCATAAATACCTGTATGGAGCTAGGAAGATTACTCGGATTTTCAAATGTAACAACTCTTTCACCAGAAGAGCACGATGAAATGATCGGCTTCCTTTCACAGCTTACACATTGCATCGCCATAACCCTTATGACCTGCAACGATAAAGAAAATATGGAAAAATTCACGGGTGACTCCTTCCGTGACCTTACACGAATTGCCCGAATCAATGACCTTATGTGGAGTGAGCTTTTTGTAGAAAACAAGAAAGCACTTCTCGAACAGATGAATCTTTTTATAGATAAATTCAACGATCTTAAGGCAATGCTCGAAACCGAAGACATTGACGGTATGCGGAAAATGATGCGTCATTCAACTGAGCGCAGAGCATTATTTGACAAAAACTAAACCCGGAGGCAAAAAAATGAATATGAATTTCAAAAGAAAATTACCTATACCTATGGATATCAAGGCTCAGTACCCTCTTACTGCCGAGCTTGAAACAATAAAAACAAAACGTGATAAGGAAATCAAGGATATTTTTGAGGGAAAGGATGATAAATTCATTTTGATTATCGGGCCCTGCTCTGCAGATAATGATGACAGTGTTATAGATTACATAACACGTCTCAGAGGTGTTCAGGAAAAGGTTTCCGATAAAATACTTATTATCCCAAGAATTTACACCAACAAACCTCGTACAACAGGTGACGGCTACAAGGGTATGCTCCATCAGCCCGACCCCCACAAGGGTGAGGATGTGTTAAAGGGTGTTGTTGCAATAAGAAATCTTCATATAAGAGCAATAAAAGAAACAGGCTTTACCTGTGCCGACGAAATGCTTTATCCCGAAAACTACAGATACCTTTCTGACGTTCTTTCATACGTTGCAATCGGTGCAAGATCTGTAGAAAATCAACAACATCGTCTTACTGCAAGTGGATTTGATATCCCTGTAGGTATGAAAAACCCCACCGCAGGTGATATTTCAGTTATGATGAACTCAATAACCGCTGCACAACATCCCCACACCTTTATTTACAGAGGTTGGGAGGTTGAAAGCAGCGGTAACCCCCTTGCACACGCAATTTTAAGAGGCTACGTTAACAAACAGGGTCAGTCATTACCAAACTATCACTACGAGGACCTTATCCATCTTGCCGAGATTTATGACAAATCCAATCTTCATAATCCTGCAGTTATTATTGACACAAACCACGCAAACTCAGGTAAAAAGTGGATGGAGCAGCCAAGAATCGCAAAGGAAATTCTTCATTCCTGCCGCCATTCCAATGATGTTAAAAAGCTTGTAAAAGGTCTTATGATAGAAAGCTATATCGAAGATGGTGCGCAAAAACCCGAAGAATGCATTTATGGTAAATCAATTACCGACCCCTGCCTTGGTTGGGAAAAAACAGAGAAGCTTATTCTCGATTTAGCCAATATTCTTTAAGTATAAACAGGAAGCTTTTTTAAGCTTCCTGTTTTTCTTCACACCAAACTAACGAAATAGCTTCTGAGAGCAAAAGCTTATACAAATGAAACAATTTGCATACATATTCCTCCAAAAATGTTAAAAAAATAACGTTATTTTGTTGCAATAAAATGTATAAATTATTAACTAATATTGTTGAAATTGTGAATCGGTTATGGTACAATACTCGTATTAATTCCATTATATTGGATATTTATACATATTTGGAGATGTTTATATGATGTATGCAGCTATAGCTTTGTTTGCTGTGTCCTATGTGCTTATGCTCATTTTCAGCAAATACAGACCTTTCATTGCTCTTGGCTCTGCTCTTATCTTTATCGTAACCGGTATGCTTCCTTTAGGTAACGTTATCGGTGCCATTGATTTCAATGTTTTGTTAATGATTGCAGGCACGATGGGTATTGTGGCACTGTTTATTGAAAGCAAAATGCCCGAGCTTCTTGCCGATTTAATTATGGAAAAGGTTCCGAACATTAAATGGGCGGCAGTTGCGATGGCTCTGTTTGCAGGTGTTATTTCCGCTTTTGTTGATAACGTGGCAACAGTTCTTATGGTTGCTCCCGTTGCACTGGAAATTTGCAAAAAGCTTAAAACAAACCCTGTTCCCTTTATTATAGCAATAGCCGTTTCCTCAAATCTTCAGGGTGCGGCAACACTTGTTGGTGACACAACCGCAATTATGTTAGGCTCTGCCCTTGATATGAGCTTTGTTGATTTCTTCTGGTACAAGGGCAGACCGGGTATGTTCTTCGCAGTTGAATTAGGTGCGCTTCTTTCCGCTTTGATTCTTGCATTCCTTTTCCGCAAGGAAAAAGCACCTATTCCGAAAAGCGGTCAACGTACAAAGGTTACAGATTATGTTCCTTCGATTTTATTGCTTGGCACAATTCTTCTGTTAATCGGTGCTTCCTTTATCCCTAACAAGCCTGATATCACAAACGGTCTTATCTGCTGTGCCCTTATGGCAATCGGCATTGTATATAACTTCATAAGGAAGAAAAATCTTTCAGCCATCACCTCACCCTTAAAGGAAATCGACTTCGAAACAATCGGTCTTCTTCTCGGTCTTTTCCTTATGATTGGCGGTATTACCGAGCAGGGTGTTATCGATGAAGCGGCTAACCTTATTGCGAAAGCAGGCGGCGGAAACATATTTATCCTTTACACAGTTGTTGTCTGGGCATCGGTGCTCATTTCCGCATTTATTGATAATATCCCCTACGTTGCAACTATGATCCCCGTTATAGGTGGTCTTGCAACAGCACTTAATATAGATCCTACAATTTTATATTTTGGTTTACTATCAGGTGCAACTCTCGGCGGTAACTGTACACCTATCGGTGCATCAGCTAATATTACAGGTATCGCTATTCTTCGAAAAGAGGGTTACACAGTCAAGAATTCTGATTTCTTCAAAATCGGTATTCCCTTTACATTGGCAGCAATTATACCGGCCTACATTTATTTGTGGATAGTGTATGGCGGTACAGTTTAATTTACAGGAGGATTGTTCATGGATAGTAATACAATTCAAATCTTAATAGCCATGATTATATATATGGCTGTCGTTATCGTTATCGGTGTTGTTTTTGCAAAAAAAGCAAACAAAAACTCTGAAAACTATTTCCTTGGTGGTCGTTCACTCGGTCCTTGGGTAACCGCAATGAGTGCAGAAGCATCAGATATGAGTGGTTGGCTTCTTATGGGTCTTCCCGGTGTTGCATATTGGTGCGGGCTTGCAGATGCCGCATGGACTGCAATCGGTCTTGCAATAGGTACATATTTCAACTGGCTTGTTGTTTCCAAAAGACTTCGCAGATACAGTATCAGAGTTAATAACTCTATCACATTACCCGAATTTTTCTCAAACAGATTCCACGAGAAGAAAAAGGTTATTATGACTCTTTCCGCAGCATTCATACTTATTTTCTTCACAGTTTATGCTGCAAGCTGCTTCGTTACTTGTGGTAAATTATTCTCCACATTATTCGGCTTACCTTATATGACAATGATGATTCTCGGTGCTATCTTCGTTTTGTTATATACAATTTTAGGTGGCTTCCTTGCAGAAAGTGCATCTGACTTTATGCAGGCAATCGTTATGATTATTGCTTTGACTTCTATTGTTATCATCGCAACAATCAATGCAGGCGGTATCAATGAAGTATTGGAAAATGCAAAGCAGATTCCCGGATTCCTTGATTTCTTCGGTCTTGCAACACCAAAGCTCGGTGAGGACGGAAAACAGCTTGTTGAAGCAGGCAAACCTGTTTTTGATGCTGCTACTGAATACGGCGGATTGAAAATTGCTTCTATGCTTGCATGGGGTCTCGGTTACTTTGGTATGCCCCAGGTTCTCTTAAGATTTATGGCTATCAGAAAAGAAAGCGAACTTAAACTTTCAAGAAGAATTGCTATGATCTGGGTATTGATTTCTTTGGCAGTTGCAGTATTTATCGGTATTGTCGGCAGACAGTTATTCCCCACAAAGCTTCTTACCGCAACAGACGCAGAAAGCATATTCATTACCCTTGCAACAAGCTCTCTTCCCGCAATTCTTGCAGGTTTTGTTATGGCAGGTATTCTTGCAGCTACAATCAGCTCATCTGACTCCTATCTTCTTATTGCCGCATCCGCATTCGCAAAGAATGTTTTCCAGGGTGTTTTCAAGAAGAATGCTACCGATAAGCAGGTTATGACTACATCAAGAATCACTTTGCTTGTTATTGCTTTAATTGCTATGGTTATCGCCCTTGATGAAGACAGTGTTATCTTCAATATCGTTTCATTTGCTTGGGCAGGCTTCGGTGCAACATTCGGTCCAATTATGATATTCTCACTCTTCTGGAAACGCACAACACGTGCGGGTGCAGTTGCCGGTATGGTAGGCGGTGCTGTAATGGTATTCTTATGGAAGCTTGTTATATCAGGCTTTGGCGGTGTGTTTGCAATTTACGAATTACTCCCCGCATTCATTTTCTCCTCAATCTGCATTGTGGTTGTTTCTTTACTTACAAAAGCACCCTCAAAGGAAATTGAAGAGGATTTCATGGCAGTTAAAGAAGGCAATGTTGCCGATAATATGTAATTTATGAATCTTTAAACACAGACCGTATAATAAACGAAACAATTAAGAAGCTCTTGCAGATTATCTGCAAGAGCTTCTTTACTAATGGGAAAATATCTGTAAGAAACAATGTTTTCAACACTCCATTTATGGTAATCTTTATTGAATGTTTAAATCTAATATGTTATTATTATAACGATAACTACAATTTTTGAAAAAGGAGTATGACCAATGGTTAAACACTACGATGCAGTTGTTATCGGTGCAGGTAACGGTGGCCTTGTTGCTGCTGCCAAGCTTGCTGCCGAGGGCAAAAAAACTCTTCTTGTTGAGCGTCACAATTTGCCCGGCGGTTTTGCCACAAGCTTTGTACGTGGCAGATTCGAATTTGAGGCATCCTTACATGAGCTTTGCGGTATCGGTCCTTCAACCGGTAAAGCTCCTTTACGTAACATTTTAAAGGAAATTGGTGCGGACGAAAAAATAGAATGGGTAACTCTTGATGAGGCTTATCGCGTAATAACGCTTAACGATAAGGATAATTGTGATGCGGTTATGCCCCTTGGCAAAGAGAATTTCATTAATAAAATGGAGGAGTATGTTCCCGGCTCAAGACCTTGTATGGAAAAGCTCTTCTACCTTATTGAAAGTGCAGAAAAAACTCTTGATTTTGTGGAAGAGATCGAAGATTTCAAGCCTGAAATGATTAAGGAAATTTTTGATGAACATACAGATTTCCTTAAAATGGCAAACTACTCTGTTGACCAGGTGCTTGAATCATTAAATATCCCCCAAAAAGCACGTGACATCATTAATGCATATTGGTGCTACCTTGGTCATCCTACCGACCAGTTAAACGTTATTCACTACTTTACTATGCTTCATGCATATATTATTGATGGTGCAGTTATTCCGAAAAACAGAAGCCACGGCTTAAGCACTGCCATTCTTGAAGCATTTGAGGAGCATGGTGGTGAAGCATTTTTCAACACTGCTGTTACAAAAATAATTGTAGAAAACAAAACTGCAAAGGGCGTAATTCTTGATGATGGTACAACTGTTAAAGCAGATATCATTATATGCAACGCTTCACCCTATAACGCTTACACAAAGCTTATTGATGCAGATAAAATCCCCAATATATGTAAGAAGGAATTAAGTGCCAAAACACTTTCCTCAAAAGGCTTTGCAGTATTCCTCGGACTTAATCGTTCACCTGAAGAGTTAGGCATCAAAAACCACAGCTTCTTCATTTTCCCTCATGCCGACACACGTAAATCATATGAATTATCCGAGCATCTTGAAACAAACGATGTTCAGGCAACCGTTTGTCTGAATACGGCAATTCCCGATTGCTCTCCCCAGGGTACAACAATTCTTTATATGACAAGTATTTTCACAGGTGACGAGTGGCGTAAGGTTTCTGTTGAAGACTACTATAAAACCAAACGTGCTTTTGCGGAGAAGATGATAAAGAACTTTGAAAAAGCAACGGGAATCAATATTAAAGATTATATTGAAGAAATCGAAATTGCAACACCTATGACCTATGCACGTTATACAGATGCACCCGCAGGTACAATTTACGGCTTCGAAGCCGACAAAAACGACGGCATTGTTAAACGTATCGTATACGATCTTCTTAGTCAGGGTATACGCGGTCTTTATTTTGCAGGTGGCTATACCATTCGTCATATGGGTTATTCTCCCAGCTACACAACGGGCTACCTTGCATCAAAGCTGGCAATAGAAAATGCTTCAAAGGAGGGTAAATAATGGGCAATAAAAAATTCGCAGTAAAAAGCAGACTTAAGGATAGTGTTAATACCGTTAAATTTGTTACGGAATACGCAGGATTTATAGGAAAAGCCTCTACCGACCTTCCTCTTTCTACAAAATATTTAGGTGTTAATAAGGTTGCCGAGTCTATACATCCAAAGGTACAGAATCTTATTATCACAAAAATTACCGACCATAACGGAATAGCAAAAAGCTTTTATTTCAAATCGGCTGAAAGAAAACCTCTTGCTTATTTCAGAGCAGGTCAGTATCTTACCTTCAGATTCAATATCGAAAACGCTGTTGTTACACGTGCATATTCAATAGCATCATCCCCTGCCGATGCTCTTAAGGGTGAATATCAGATTACCGTAAAAAGGGTGCCTGATAGCTTTATTGCCGATTACATTCTTAACAATTGGAGTGTAGGTGATAACGTTACCGCATACGCACCCGAGGGAAACCTTGTTTACGAGCCTTTGCGTGATGCCGAAACAGTTGTTGCAATTGCAGGTGGCAGCGGTATCACCCCCTTCTTATCTCTTGCAAGAGCAATTGATGATGGTACAGAGGATTGTAACCTTACGCTTCTTTACGGTTGCCGTAACTCTGAAGAAATTCTTTTCAAGGATGAGCTTGATGAAAAGGCGGCTAAAAACGATAAAATTAATGTTGTATACGTTTTAAGTGATAGTAAAGAAAAGGGCTACGAAAAAGGCTTCGTTGATGCAAAGCTTATAAAAAAATATGCTCCCGATGATAAATATAGCATTTTTGTTTGCGGTCCCGGAGGAATGTATCAATTCCTTGAAAAAGAAATACCAAAGCTTAAGCTGGAAAGAAAATACGTAAGATTTGAGGTTTTTTCGAAGGGCAAAAAGCAGGATAAGAAGCCCGCAACCTACAAAATAACAGTTACAAACAAGGGTGAAAAAACACAGATTTCTGCAAGCAGTAATGAAACTGTGCTTACTGCATTTGAGCGTGCAGGCATTGAAGTGCCTTCAAGATGCCACACAGGCAGCTGCGGTTTTTGTCGCAGTAAGCTTCTCAGCGGAAATGTGTATATGCCCGACAGTGAGGATTTCAGACGTATGGCAGACGTAACCTTCGGTTACATTCATCCCTGCTGCTGTTACCCCGAAAGCGACCTTGAAATAAAGGTAAA
Organism: Acutalibacteraceae bacterium; assembly: GCA_045647125.1. Lineage (GTDB taxonomy): Bacteria > Bacillota > Clostridia > Oscillospirales > Acutalibacteraceae > DTU089. The sequence goes on from JAZRLZ010000023.1 coordinate 59,210, forward strand.
TTAAAGCTTATTCTCCTTATCACGAAAGGATATTTATATGAAAGAAAAAACATCATTAGTTTTTACCGGTGATATCGGCTTCGACAGATATATGTACGGAAAATGGGAGGATAAGGACCTTATCTCACCCGATATTTTAGATTTTTTGCATAGTGCAGACCACGTTGTTGCAAATGTGGAGGGTCCCGTTGCCGTAGCAGAGCAGAATACAACCCAAAGCGGTGTACAACAGCTTTTGCACACAATCGACCCAAAAGCCGTTTCCGTGCTTAATAATATGCAGGCGGATATATGGAATATCTGCAATAATCATATTATGGATGCAGGAGAATACGGCATAAAAAGCACCCTGCGTATTGCGGAGGAAAATGGCGTAAAAACTATTGGTGCAGGTATGAATATCAATGAGGCTATGGAGCCGGTTATTCTTCAGGAGGCAGGTGGAATAGGTCTTTTCGGTGTAGGCTACCAGCGTGCTTGTCGTAAGGCAGATGTTGACAAACCCGGTTGCTACAGCTGGAGTGACCTTGACGCTATTCAGGAAACTATAAACAAAATAAAAAGCAAATGCCGTTGGTGTGTCGTTGTTGCTCACGCAGGTGAAGAATTCACACCGCTACCCTCACCCTACACAAGAGAGCGTTATCACAAATATCTTGAAATGGGTGCCGATATTGTTGTAGGTCACCATCCCCACGTGCCAATGAATTACGAAACAGTGGGTGATAAAATCATCTTTTATTCATTAGGCAACTTCATTTTTGATACCGATTACCAACGCTCACAATATAATACGGAATACGGCATAATTATAAAACTTAATTTTACAGAAGATGCTTTCACCTATGAGCCTATGGGTCTTAAAATTATGCGAGATACCGAGCATATCGAAAAGCATCCCTTACCTCCCATTTTCGTAGATGTAGATGAAAAGGAATTCAACCTGTTATCTCCCCTTTCGGCTAAGATGCATATCGAAGCCACCAAGCGTCAGATGACATACCTGAAGCCCGAGGAATTCAAGGGTGCAACCGAGGAAAAGTGGGCAGAGCATTTCAGGGAGCCTTTACGCACAGGCAGAGTCCCCGGTGAAACCCTTGACTTTTTCATCCTTTGTCCTTTAGCGGAAAAAGCTGAGGAAAATCTTTGGAAACAAAGCAAATTAGAAGACGTAAAAAAATATATTCTTGACCAGATGTAAAGGATTTATAATATGAAAAAAATTCACTTATTATGTAATGCTCATCTTGACCCTGTTTGGTTGTGGCAGCGTGACGAAGGTGCAGCGGAAGCAATCTCTACGTTTCGCGTAGCCGCTGATTTTTGCGAAAAATATGACGGTTTTATATTTAATCATAACGAGGCACTTTTATATGAGTGGGTCGAAGAGTATGAGCCTGAACTATTTGAACGCATAAAAAAGCTTGTTGAACAAGGCAAATGGGTCATAATGGGTGGTTGGTATTTACAACCCGATTGTGTTATGACCTCCGGCGAAAGCCTTTTAGAGCAGATAAATCTGGGGCGAGAATATTTTAAAGAAAAATTTGGTGTTACCCCCAAAACCGCAATAAACTTCGACCCCTTCGGTCACACTCAGGGCCTTGTGCAGATTCTTAAGAAGACCGGTTATGAAAACTACGTTTTTATGCGACCGGGCAAATGGAATGGTTCTTTTACTTGGCGTGGCTTTGACGGAAGTGAAATTACCGCACACAAAATGTTTGGCGGCTATAACACCTTAAAGGGTGAAGCACTCAATAAAATCAAACGCTTCGAAAGTGAAAATCCCGATGATGTTACCCTTTTGTTATGGGGTATTGGTAACCATGGCGGCGGACCTTCCAAAATTGACCTTGAGGCAATAAATAACTATATGTCAACTGCCGAAAGTCAGATTTTACATTCAACTACAGACAATTATTTTGACGAGATTGATAAGAATAATCTTCCTTTTGTGGAAGAATCACTTATACCATCTATGGTGGGTTGCTATACATCAATGATTCGTATAAAGCAAGCAAACCGCCGTCTTGAAAACAAAATAGCCGTAACACAAAAAATTATGAGCTATGCTGATATGGCAACTGATTTTACATACGATAAGGATGAGCTTAAAAAAGCAAAAAAAGCTCTTGCCTTTTGTCAATTTCACGATGTGCTTCCCGGCTCTTCAATAAAGCCCGTAGAGGAGGACTGCCTTGCAGCTCTTTCTTACGGTGAAAATATTGCCGATACACTTTATGCAAAAGCATTCTTCAAAATGTGCGAAGGGCAGAAAAAAGCTAATGCTGGTGAAATTCCCGTAATGGTATTTAACCCTCACCCATTTCCCGTTGAGGGTGAATTCGAAGTAGGCTTTATGCTTGAAAACCAGAATTGGAATGATGGCGAGATCACACTTGCCGTTGTATATGACAAGGACGGTAATCCGTTACCTACACAAAACGAAAAGCCCGAATGCACCTTTAACCTTGACTGGATTCAGAAGGTAAGCTTCAAGGCAACTGTTGAGCCCTCCTCCGTTACACGGTTCGACTGCAAATTAAAAACATATCAAGAAGATGAACTTAAAAAAACTGATAATCACGGTGATTTTATCCAGGTAGCTAACCATAAAATGACTGCAAAAATCAGTAAAAAAACAGGTCTTATTGAGTTATACTCCGTTAACGGTAAGACTCTTATCGAAAACAGTGGCAGACTTTGTATGTTCAATGATAACGAAGACCCCTGGGGTATGACTGTGAATTCCTTTGAGGATTTCTGTGGGGAATTTACTCTTATGAGTGATGAGAATGCCAACGAATTCATCGGATATGGTGATGAAAAGCTTCCTAATGTAAGAGTCATTGAGGATGGTGATGTAAGAACAAAGGTACAAGCTATTTTCGAATGTGGCCGTAACGTTGCCGTTGTTGTATACACTCTACCCAAGGTAAACGACTACATCGACGTCAACATCACTATGTATTCCAACACAGTGAACAAAATGATAAAGTACTGTCTTAACACCACCCTTAACGGCACACCTATGGGTGAAACAGCATTCGGTGAACAATCACTCTATGATAACGGTCACGAAGCAGTTTTCCACAAATGGTGCGGTATAAAGGAAGATAATAACCGACTTTACGTTGTAAACAACAGCTTTTACGGTGGTAGCTTTACCAAAAGTGAAATAAGACTTTCACTTTTACGCACACCCGTATATTCCGCACATCCCATACGTGACCGTCAGATTGCACCCCATAACAGAATGCATAAGCATATAGATATGGGTGAAAGACATTTCAGTTTCAGAATAACCACCTGTGAGAACGTTCAGCGTGAGGCAATGCTATTTAATGAACCTCCCCGTCTTCTTTCCTTCTTCCCCTCAGGTGAGGGCAAAAAGCAGGAAAAGGTTGTAGAAATTGATAACCCTCGTGTTTTCCTTTCTTCAATCAAAAAAGAGAATGGTGAATACATCTTTACTCTTCACAATTTCTCCCCCGAAGAGCAGGAAGCAACCCTCACACTTTGCAGGTCAGGTAAAAAAATAAAACTCCAATTCGGTAAATACGAACTGAAGTTTGTAAAGGCTTAAATAATGAACGAGGCAACCATAAAGGGAGCGTAAATTAGGGATTTATTAGGTTTTCATAAAATATTTTCCGTTAATACTTTATGAAAAATCACCGCAAGGCGTCAGCCTTGCGGTGATTTTATCATTTCGTCTAAACGAAAACTATTTAAATTAAAACTGCTTTGCACCTTAAATCTTTTAAATTTGGATGCAGAGCAAGACACAAATGTGCAGAAACCCTGACGGGTTTCAAGCATTTTAACATAGCTATGCGCCAAAGTTAATGATTTAAGGCTATTAAATCCCTAGTTTACACTCCCTAAACGGCTTTTCTATGTCTATTATTAAGTTTCCAAGTGACTACCACTTACATCAACCTAAACAAAATCATCATTTACTGTTTTTGCTTATTTGTGCTTCTCTACGCTTGACACACAATCTCCAAATTAAAAACGGAATATACGTTGCGATTGGTAGCAAAGCTCCTACAATACTGAATTGAGATTGAATCAAAATATTATATACGCCATGATAAACGATTGCCGTCGATAGAAGGCCAAAAGTGCCTACAGCAAACAACTTACGTTTTTTCTTCACAAACGAAATGCCAACACCTACTAACAATGTACACATACCGTGCATTAAACCTGCACCGAATGCGCGGATAATAGCACTAAACATATTAAAATCATTGTAATTAAAAAGGAAATATGCATTTTCAAGCAATGCAAAACCAACACCTATTGCCATTGATGCCGTAAACAAACGCTCTCGATTATCGGATATTACAATAGCATAATACAAAATAGGTAACGCTTTCAGTAGTTCTTCACTTACAGGTGTTACAATTACTGTAATGCTATACATATCCATTGAAAAAAATTTTGAGAGCAATCCATTGACTTCAGCCGCAAAAAGCGAAACAATGATACCAATTAACATAAAAGCAACAGGCAAACGTGCCTTTTTTTCTACAAGTAAAGTCATCAGCAATAGCGGAATAGAAACCGAAACAAATAAAATATAAATTATATTGTCCATTTTTCTACCCCCTTCTTTGCGGCAACCATTGTGCAAATACAGAGAATGCCGAAAATAACAGCAGAAACTGAAAGAGGCACCATACAATAATAGTCCCAAGCAGTCAAACAAATAAGTTCCGAAAAGCAAAGAAGTAAAGCGAAAATATTATATATCTTAATTGCTTTAATAAAGCCAAAATCCATATCAGGAATAATAGCATGTTTTAAATTAAAATATACTGCAATAATCGCCGGAATCCAAACAAAAGCATAAACAACCTTTGTTTGAATCGGCACATCCTCTATGATGCAATTAGGAATGTATAAAAGAGCTGCGCAAATAGGTGCAAGTAAAGCAATAAATCGACTACGTTTCATTTTAGAGGAACCATCGTCAACAATTCTGTCCATCTGTCCATAACTTGCCGTAAGAAAAAACAAGAAAAATCCTATGCGACCAAGATAAGCAGGAGTAAATCCTTCTATAATTTCATCACTTGTAAGGGATTGGCACAAATGGTAAACGCTACCTAAAGCGTGACTTCCCATTGCCATCGTAATCGTTTGCAAAAACAATGGTTTCCCCTTTTTAAAAAAATGTTTCAGGCCGTATACAAGAGAAAACAAGGTTGAAAAAAGTGGTACAAGTTCTGCAATCAGAACACAAAACATTTTTACATCAATCATTGCATTATTAAGAAAGTAAAAGAAATCCGAGTTTTTATTTATCGCCTTTTTTCTTTTTTTTCAAGAATATAACAACGCCGGCTATAATAGCCACGGCAGCAATTACACCAATAACAGCAAGTGAACCATCACCAAAAAGAGAGCCAAACAGATGCTTGCCGTTTGGATCAACAATTTCCAAACCAAGTTGATTAAACATTCCATTAAAATCCATTATAATTTTCTCCTTTGTTATCTATACTATAAACAAGGTAGAACAACCTTATTTGCATTTAAGTATAATATATAAGGTGTGACAAACTTCTTACAAACAAATAAAAAAGCTGTCGAATTGACAGCTTTCTAAGTACATTATCAAAATCTTTTTTCTACAAGTAATCCGCAGGTTTCCTCTGCCCAACTATACTGAGACATATATTCACCACGAAATTCAGGTTTTCCTGTTTTCAAATATGAATAATAGTCACAGTCTAATTTTTCGGGATTAAGTGAATAATAATAATTATTTCTCTCGAAAATCCCCTCAACACCCACTGTTTCAAGAGATTGACGCAAATCACGGAACAATTGATGAATATAATTATGGTTCTTTTGGTCCACATCATTTTCCCAAAGCGCAACACCTATCTCAGCAACTGTAACCCCGGCACCGTTCCGATCCACCAAATATGCAAATAACTCTTTGGTTTTTGAACGTCTAAACGTAAGCTTATCTCCTTTTGCATAAACCTCGAAAGTGCCAAAACATTTTACGGTAAGTGGCTTTTGACTTTGACGGATTCCTTTTATGTTATCAATTTCTACCTGTATATCTTTAGCAGACACAGGTTTCATTAAATATCCCGAGGCATGAAGTTTGAAAGCTGGAATTGCATATTCCTCATAGCCGGTGCAAAATACAATTTTGCATTCAGGACAAAAGCTGATGATTTTTTCAGCAAGAGCAAGTCCGCCCATACCACGCATATTAATATCTAAAAATGCAACATCAACGGTATTTTCTTTTGCAAACTCAAGGGCTTCATCACAGTCAGAAAACTGTGAAACCTCAGAGATGTCGGGCGATGCCTTAATTGCAGCAACCAAAGCTCCAAGCATTAATATTTCATCATCAACTGCTATAGCAATCATTTTTCCACCTCCTTGGGGATTTTAATCAAAACCGTAGTACCAACGCCTTCTGTGCTTTTGATTTCAAGGGTACCATTTACCATCGCTTTTAATCTTCCGCGAATATTGCGGATTCCTACGTGGTTTCTGTCATCTAATAATTCGCTGGTATCAAATCCAACACCATCATCATCAACGGATACACAGTAATGAGTGTCTGTTTCATAAGATACAACACGAATCATTCCTCCCTTAGACAATTTCATAAGGCCATGCTTTATCGCATTTTCTACAATGGGCTGAATGGTAAGTGCAGGAATATGAAAATCTTCTGAATTCATTTCAAATGAAAATGTCATATCAGGAAAACGAACATTTTCAATACTAATATAATGATGTACATGCTCCATTTCCTGTGACATTAAAATTGGCTTAGGGTTATCAAGTTCCCCAAAATTACCACGCAAGTATTTGGCAAAGTTATGGACGAGTTCTCCCGCTTTTGGAGGATCTATACTACAAAGCTGCTCAATACTTCCTAAGGTATTATAAATAAAGTGAGGACGAATTTGGCTCATCATAGTGGAAATTCTACTCTCGGCAAGTTGAGCATTCAATACAATTTTTTCTGTCTCCAACTCTTTGGCTTTTGAAAGAGCATTAATACCGTTAGGTATAACTTTAAGAACTACAACCATTGCAGCAACAAATAAAACAATAAATATATATTTGGAAAAAACTCCACCCTTCCATAATCCTATCTTTGTCACAACAACATCAATGCCAAAGGATATAAGAGGCAAAACCGAACCGATATAAAGCCATCGTTCTTTTCCTTTTGTAACAATGAATTCCCGTATAAGACAACCAAGAAAAATGATGTTTACAAGAATTTGAACAATAGCCCAATATGCCCAGATGTCATAAAAAAGTATATCAGTAAAAATAGGCAAAACAAAAAATACTATATTAACAATTCCAAGCAGAGTAACAATAATTGTTCCAATTGTTTTAGTATGTTTCAAAAAGTACACAAGGGCAACAGATAGGAAAAACATATAAAATATCATAGAACAACCCAAAATTGTCGTATTTGTTACAACAGATTCGCTCCAGAACGAAACACCATCCGCACTATAAGATAGATAAGTTCCGGCAAACATAATTACGATGCCAAACAACCAAATAATCTTACTATTTTTAATATGTATTAGTGTTGAGAATAAAGCGGTTCCCAAAACAACAAGAGAAATTATGGCAAATAGCAGACCCATGTTTCTTTGACTTTTTCCGCTTTCAAGAACTCCTTTTTCAAACTCGATATCTGTCCACAAGGCTGTGCTTGAAAGCATCTCATCGATAGCTGTTTCATTTCCGAACCTATGAGGATTATGAACAAGAATCTCAATTGATTCTTTGCTACCGCTTGCAGGCACATAAGCAGACCAATCCTCACAGCAAGCAGAGTCTCCGTACAAAGGATTCTCCACATCAATTATATAAGGCTCGTTTCCATCCTCAAAAAATGACAAGTTAATATGATTTGTATAAAGTGCAATCGGAATATTATCTCTGTAAACACCAACATACTCACCATCCGGTGTGAGCATATGGAAATTTCCTCGTAGTGTTACATCTCCTTTTGTTGAAGAAATATGTTCCCCCTTGACAACTTTATGCCACTCACCATCAGCAATACGGTACTCACCATCAAAATACACTTGAGCTACCATAGCAGGTGTAGCTTGCATACTGTTGGCATTACCGTACCATAGCAAAAGAACAGCTGAAAACAATAACAATAATATCCCCAAAAATGTTATTGTTGTTGCTTTTATTAAATGAAACTTTGTTCCTTTTTCTCTCATCATTTCAACTCCTAAAACAACACATTGTTATTCATGTTGCCTTCTCACATAACAATTTTTGTGATATTCTCGATTTCGAAACACATTAAATATTTTGTTAATTTTATCATAAAAATATTGCGTTTGCAATGTTTTGAAAAATTGATATCAAAATAGTTTATAGTAAATTTACCATCCTGAATTATTGCCAATACCAAAAACACCGAACACTAATAAACACAAATTTTAAAGAAATTCTTTTAGTTACACATTTTATTTATTTTTAGGAGAAAATTCTTTATTCTGTTTTTCCACTTTTCTAATATAGGCAAAGGATTCGATACACTGAACGTTTTATAAATGATTTAACAGCATTAGAAATACAAAAAGCCCCTGCACATCTTGTGATGTGCAAGGTCTGTATTTTTGTTTATTTAATTCTGGAAAGGATAAACGAAATTACACTTTGGAGAACAACTGAGTTTTGCAAGAATACTCGGTATTATTCCCACTCAATTGTTCCGATAGGCTTTGGAGTAAGATCGTAGAGAACGCGGTTGATACCATCTACCTCATGTGTTATTCTGTCAGTAATTTTATGAAGAACTGCATAAGGAATTTCCTCAATAGTTGCACTCATAGCGTCAGTTGTATTAACTGCACGAATAATTGCAGGCCAACCTTCATAACGCTTAGAATCCTTAACACCAACGCTCTTAACATCAGGAACAGCAATAAAATACTGCCATACTTTACCTGCTAAGCCACAATTATCAAATTCTTCACGAAGAATTGCATCTGCTTCGCGAAGGGCATGAAGTCTGTCACGAGTAATTGCACCAAGGCAACGAACTCCAAGACCCGGACCCGGGAAAGGCTGACGATAAACCATCTCATCAGGAAGTCCGAGAGCGGAACCAACAACACGAACCTCATCCTTATAAAGCAATGCAACGGGTTCAACAAGCTCCATAGCCATATCCTCAGGAAGACCACCAACATTGTGATGAGCCTTTACACCATCACTTTCGAGGATATCGGGGTAAATTGTACCCTGAGCAAGGAAAGAAATACCCTGAAGCTTTTTAGCTTCCTCATTAAACACCTCGATAAATTCACCGCCGATGATTTTACGTTTTCTTTCAGGGTCACTTACATCAGCAAGCTTATCTAAAAATCTGTCTGTAGCGTCGATATAAATAAGGTTTGCATCAAGCTGCTTACCGAAAACCTCGATAACCTGCTCACTTTCACCCTTACGCATAAGACCATGGTTAACGTGAACACAAACAAGCTGTTTGCCGATTGCTTTTATAAGAAGTGCTGCAACAACAGAGGAATCAACACCACCGGAAAGTGCCAACAAAACCTTCTTATCACCAACCTGAGCACGAACTGCCGCAACCTGTTCATCAATAAACTTATCAGCAAGTTCTTTATTTACAATTCTTTCCATATCATCAGGACGTTTAATAATATCCACAAAAATACCTCCTCAAATTAGTCAGTGTAGTTATCAAAATAACCCTGAACAAGAATGATAGGTGTACCCTTATCACCTGAACCACTTGTAAGGTCACAAAGTGAGCCTATAAGGTCAGTAAGCTGACGAGGTGTTGTGCCCTGAGAAGCCATATTACCAACAAGGTTGTCTGATTTAGCTTTAATACTTGCAGAAATAGCATCCTTAAGCTCTGCGCCGGAAAGACCTTTAAAATCATTATCTGCAAGGTATTTTAATTTAAGTTCGTTAGGTGTGCCGATAAGACCATCTGTGTGTGCAGGTGAAACAACCGGGTCTGCAAGCTCCCAAATTTTACCCTGAGGATCCTTGAATGCACCATCGCCATAAACCATAACTTCAATATGCTTACCGGTTTTGTTGAGGAATTCAGCCTGAATATCAAGAACAAGATCCTTACATTCTCTTGGGAAAAGTTTAATTGTATCCTCTGTTGATTTATTTGAACCTAATAAACCGTATTTTTCGTTACAACCACTACCATTAACAGGAGCGTTTAAGATATCATCAAGACCTAAAACAACCTTTGCACCTGCTGCTTTAAGAATACGCTTTGTTCTTGCTCTTGTATGAATATCGCAAGTAAGAACACAATCAGTATAATCAAGAATTGTTTTTGCCTGATTTGCGAAAACAATTTCAACCTCTGCACCTGCAGATTTAATAATATCTGCATAATAAGCTACATAGTCAACACCTGTAAACTCATGTTTATTTTCACCAAAAAGTTCTCTGTACTTTTCGAGGGAAAGAACATCTGAATATGGATTTATACCCTTATCATCAATCTGATCATAGGTAAGAAGTGAATTACCAACCTCATCACTTGGATAACTGAGCATAAGAACAATCTTCTTAGCACCCATTGCAATACCCTTAAGACAAATTGCAAATCTGTTACGTGACAAAATCGGGAAAATAACACCAACTGTGCCGCCACCAAGCTTATTTTTAACATCAGTTGCTATATCCTCCACCTTCGCATAGTTGCCCTGAGCACGAGCAACAATTGACTCGGTAAGAGAAACAACATCGCGATCTCTGAGCTCAAAGCCTTCGCTTTCAGCTGCTTCAATAACGCTTGTTACTGTGATATCAACGAGGTTATCACCTTCTCTTATAATGGGGCAACGAATACCTCTTGAAACTGTACCGACTTTACGTTCCATTTAAAATCTCTCCAGTACTATTAGATTACCTTTCGGCTAATTTATAATATATTAAAGCTTTCGCTTAATTTTCGTAGTTATAAGAAATTAGTATGGCGGCTCTCATACGAAAGCCGCCTTTACCTGAAAATTATTTCATCATGCTGGCAACTTCGTCAGCAAAATTGTCTTCTCTTTTCTCGAGACCCTCGCCCTTTTCAAGACGAATGAAGCTTTCAACCTTGATGTCAGCACCTGTTGCCTTTGCAACCTGTGCAACATAACCTGCAACGTTACCGTCAAAAAGATCTGAACGAACAAATGCCTGTTCAAGAAGACATACTTCTTTAATCTGCTTTTTGATACGGCCTTCAACTGCACCTGCGAAGATTTTGTTGTTCATATACTCTTCTTTACCTGCAACTGCAAGCTGTGCAAGAGTAGCAACTGCTTCTTTTGAAAGGAAGTTGAAAAGATAGGGACTCTTCTGGTTCTCTTCATAAGCAGCAACATCTTCGGCACTGAAGAGGTTTTCTTCAATAGCCTTTGCAAAAAGTGCTGTAAGGATGGGTTTAGGAAGTGAATCGGGCTTGTTAAGTGAGCTTTCAATAGTGATAGCTCTCATCTTTTCAAGCTCGTCAGCAGAAATGCTTTCTTTTGCAAGATATTCGGGGCTCATTGCTGCAACCTGCATAGCAATGTTTTTACCCATAGCAACGAATTCTGCTTTATCTTCGAGATTTGTTTCGAATTTAACTGCAACACCAACAGCACCGCCGCCGTGGATATATGTTACAACATCACCTTCAACAATCTCGTAACGACGAATTTTAAGGTTTTCACCAATAACGAGAATTAAATCGTTAAGGCTTTCCTGAACTGTTCTGTCAGAACCAACAAGAGTAAGGTCTGCAAGAGCTTCAACAGTTGCGGGCTTTGATGCAGCAATAGTTTTTGCTACATTAAGACCGAACTCCTGGAACTTGTCATTCTTACCAACGAAGTCTGTCTCTGAGTTGATCTCAAGAAGAACAGTTGTCTTTGAAGCGTCATCTGTGTAAGCAATGATTGCACCTTCAGCAGCAATACGACTTGCTTTCTTTGCAGATGCAGCAAGTCCTCTTTCACGAAGGATTTCAAATGCTTTGTCCATATCACCGTCAGCTTCAGTAAGTGCCTTTTTGCACTCCATCATACCAACGCCTGTTTTATCTCTTAAGTTTTTAACATCCTGAGCTGTAAATGCCATAGTATTATCCTCCCTTAAAGAATAGTATAGTAATTATTCTGCTGATTCTTCTTCAACAGGAGCTTCTTCTTCAGCTACGTTCTGTTCACCCTGGCGACCAGCAATGATAGCATCAGCCATAGCGCCTGCAATAAGCTTTACTGCACGGATAGCATCATCATTACCGGGGATTACATAGTCAATTTCATCAGGATCGCAGTTTGTATCAACAATAGCAACTATCGGAATACCGAGTTTCTTTGCTTCAAGAACAGCGATTCTTTCTTTTCTGGGGTCTACAATGAACATTGCAGAAGGCATCTTCTTCATTTCTGTGATACCGCCCATGAATTTCTCAAGTTTTTCTCTTTCAAGGTTGAGCTTAATAACTTCTTTCTTGGGAAGAAGATCAAATGTACCATCAGCTTCCATAGCGTTGAGCTGTGCAAGTCTTCTGATTCTCTTCTGGATTGTCTGGAAGTTTGTAAGCATACCACCAAGCCAACGAGCATTTACGAAAGACATACCGCAACGCTCTGCTTCTTCCTTAACGGAATCCTGAGCCTGCTTTTTAGTACCAACAAAGAGTACCTCGCCGCCTTCCTGAGCGATTTTGTTGATGAAGCTGTAAGCCTCCTCAAGCTTCTTAACAGTCTTCTGAAGGTCAATGATATAAATACCATTTCTTTCAGTGAAAATGTAAGGAGCCATTTTGGGGTTCCATCTTCTGGTCTGGTGTCCGAAGTGAACACCTGCTTCGAGTAATTGTTTCATTGAAACTACTGACATAATATTGTCCTCCTTTTTGTTAAACCGCCGCAAGGCTTCAACTCACAAATACCACACCTTTGGTGCACACGATATCTGTAATCTGCCCCACGTGAGTTTTTTAACTTAGAAAGTATATCACCAACATACAAAAAATGCAAGTGTTTTTTGCAAATTATTTTGAGAAATCAAAACAATATTTCTTATACTTTAAATAATTGGTGATCTTTTTCATACGAACTTCCTTACCATAAGGATTAATAAGGAAAGAGCCGTTATCCCTCATAGAAATAACATCAAGCTCCTTTACCCCTCCGGGAAGTTCCTTAAGTGGTAATCTTATAAGATTCTTTTCTTTATCAGGTAATCGACAAACCGCATAATTACCATCTAAATATTCAACAAATATATCCATTTTAATCCTCTGAACTGCCTGAGTATGAATCAGTACCGAAATAATTATGATTTTCGTTAATTGATGGTTTATCCTGAGTATCAATAGTCTGTACAGGTAAATCATCAACAGAAAGTTGTTTTGGTACACTTACGGATGATTTAGCTTGCATTTCATACCATTGCTCTTTTGTAATAAGAACTTTACGAGGTTTACTTCCCTCGAAAGGTCCTATAATCCCCTTTTCGGATAATTCATCAACTATACGAGCTGCACGCGCATAACCAAGTTTAAGCTTACGTTGAAGAAGTGTTGTAGATGCCATACCCGCCTCAACAACAACCTCGATTGCTTTCGGAACCATCTCATCGTCGTAATCAGAACTTTCAGAAGAATCAACAACAACCTCTGCACCTTTCTTCTTACCGCCTGCCTGATTTGCTTTCGTTTCAATTTCCTGCATAACCGCATCATCGTATTCAACATCACCCTGAGAGGTAACGAACGAAATAACACGCTCAATTTCATCATCGGAAACATATGCACCCTGAACACGAACAGGCTTCGAAAGACCAACGGGACAATATAGCATATCACCGTTACCAAGAAGCTTCTCGGCACCCTGTGTATCAATAATAGTACGGGAGTCAATCTGTGATTTAACCGCAAAAGCTATACGACTTGGAATATTAGCTTTAATAAGACCGGTGATAACATCAACGGAGGGTCTTTGAGTAGCAACAATAAGATGCATACCTGCAGCACGAGCTTTTTGAGCAAGTCGGCAAATAGAGTCCTCAACCTCATTTGAAGCCGCCATCATAAGGTCGGAAAGCTCATCAATAATTATAACAATCTGCGGCATTTTGGGTAAACCATTTGAAATAGCAAAGGTATTATATCCCTGAAGATTTCTGACACCATTATCCGCAAATAAAGCGTAACGTTTATCCATTTCCGCAACAGCCCAGGAAAGAGCTCCTGCAGCCTTACGTGGGTCTGCAACAACGGGAACAAGTAAATGTGGAATAGACTTATAAACCGTAAATTCAACCTTTTTGGGGTCAATCATAATAAGCTTAACCTCATCAGGTTTTGCATTATAAAGCAAGCTCATAATCATTGTATTAAGGCAAACGGATTTACCTGAGCCGGTTGTACCTGCAACCAACAAATGAGGCATTTTAGCAAGGTCAGCACAAGTTGATTCACCCTGAATATCTCTACCGAGTGCTACGTTAAGCTTTGATTTTGAATTGGTGAAATTATCACTTTCAATGATTTCACGTAAAGTAACCATTGCTTTCTCGGAGTTAGGTACTTCAATACCAACAGCGTTTTTATTAGGAATGGGAGCTTCAATACGAACACCTGAAGCCGCAAGATTCATCGCAATATCATCTGCAAGAGCAGTGATTTTACTTATTTTTACACCAGGCTCCGGTTGAAGTTCGAAGCGAGTAACAGACGGACTGCGACAAATTTCAACTATACGTGTACCAACACCAAAGCTTGCAAGAGTTTTTACAATCGTTTCACCTTTTTCGCGAAGCTCATTACCATTAGAGTTTTTATTATTGTGTTTCGGAGCATCAAGATAATCAATAGGCGGAAGCTTGTATTCAACAACAGGCTTTTCGGGCTCAGTCTCAACAACCTCTTCCTCTGCTTCTTCCGACACATCGGATACATCTTCAATGACCTCACCGGTTTCGGTATTGATTGAAATAATTCCATCATCCTCAATTGCATCAATAACCTGCTCGAGATGTGCATCTGTCTGAGAATCATTGAGACCCTTGATCTGCGCAAGAGAAGCATACTCTTC
This sequence comes from Acutalibacteraceae bacterium, assembly GCA_045647125.1. Lineage (GTDB taxonomy): Bacteria > Bacillota > Clostridia > Oscillospirales > Acutalibacteraceae > DTU089. The sequence goes on from JAZRLZ010000023.1 coordinate 74,332, forward strand.
AGGCTCCTCCTCCGAATTATTAAACATATCTATAATATCATCAGCGGTAACGCTTTCAGGCTCAATATCACCAAGGATAGGCTCAACACCAACGTCCTCATAAACCTCATCATCAAGAGGAATATCAAGATCTATTTCATGTTTTGTAACTTTTTCATTGCGTTGCTTTAATGTATCCTCAGTTTTTTTCTTACGCTTATCCACAGCCTCTTCTTTAGCGGATGCGTAGGTTTCCTTAAGGTCATCTATTTTTTCTTCAGCATATTCACCAACAACCTCAGCAGGCCCTTTAAGCGAATGTATAAGCTTATATAATGTTGTACCGCTGAAAATCATAACCATTGCAACAAGAAGAATGATTGTAATAACACCTGCTGCAAGTTTGTTATAACCTGTAAGAGCCATAGGAACGCCACCGAAAACAGCACCTAAAACACCACAACCAAAGCGTTGACCTTCACCGTCATAGAGTTTAAAGACGTTATAGCTTTCACCAACCTGCTCCCAATAAGCAAGTGAACTATCGGCATTTATAATATGTAAGAATGAAATCAAGAGAATAAATACCGCAAAACCCTCTGCAACCTTAAACTTATACGCTCTTGTATCCTTACCTAAAGCGGCAACAACAGATACAAAAGCAATAAAGAAAGGAACAATATATGCACTGAAGCCAAATAAACCGAAGAAGAAATTACGAAGCATTCCCCATACGCTACCTGCGTCTATAAGCACAACAGCAGCCATAAAAATTGCAAAGAAAAAGCCCACAAAAGCAAATATCTGCTTATTTTCAGCACAAAATAACGGCTTTTTGTTAGATATATTATTTTTTTTGTTTACATTTTTTTTGCTAGTAGTTTTCTTTTTAGAAGCACTTTGTTTTTTCTTTTGTGCCATCTCAAGTCTCCTTTACTTTACAAAAACTTCAACTGCACCGATTATTGTAACAACAAAACCTAAACCAAGACAGTAATAACCAAAATATTTAAAAAGATTTTTAGATACAAGAAGCTGTAAAAGCTTAATACCAAAAACCCCAACAACCGCGGAAACAACAACACCGATAAGTAATGGCGCAATTTCAATTACGCCTTCGTATTCCATAGCATCTTTAAATTCAACAAGACCACTTGCAAAAACTGCAGGAATGCAAAGGATAAAAGAATATCTCACTGCATCTTTTTTTGAAACTCTGCAACACATAGCGGTTGAAATTGTCGAGCCTGAACGTGAAATGCCGGGAAAACAAGCTGCAAAAAGCTGTGCCACACCAATAAGGAAAGCCTGGAAAGGATAAATTTTCTGAAATTTCTTTGTGCTTTCTTCGGTAAACGAACCGAGAAGAAGCAATAATCCGGTGAACATAAAGCAGATACCCTCTGCTTTTATGCTGTTATCTGTACCAAACTTTCCGAAAAGATCCATAAAATTCATACCGTTACCAACAGGAATGAGCAAAAATAATAACGGAGCGGAAGAAACAATAAACATAAATAACATTCTTCTTGAAGCGGAAAGCTTATTGAGTTTTAATGTGAATTTACCTGTAAAAATATCCTTGATAACCGCAAAAAATTCAACAAATAATTCATAAATTGGTTTATAGAAAACAATAAGTATTGCTACTAATGTGCCGATATGTAACATAGCGGAAAATAATCCCGTTGTCTCACCGCTAATTCCTGCAAAGTGATAAAACAACGACATATGACCACTACTTGATATTGGTAAAAATTCGGTTATACCTTGAATAACACCAAGTATAATTGCCTCTAAAATATCCATAATAAATCCTCCATATCCCTAATTACCTAAAAAATCCAATGCATCAGAAAGACCACCTACATAATCCACAAGACCTTCCTTTACTGCAGCTTCTCCGTCAAGAATAGTACCGAAATCGGAAACAAGCTCCTGATTATTAAGCATCATCTCTCTAAATCGTTCCGCCTTTATCGAAGAGTTACGTGTAACGAAATTAACTACACGCTCCTCCATCTTTTTAAGATACAAAAGCGTTTGGGGAACACCTAATATAACACCATTCATTCTTACGGGATGAACGGTCATAGAAGCCGTAGGAACGATATATGATTTATCAGCACTTACAGCTAAAGGAATACCTATAGAATGACTTCCTCCAAGCACCAATGAAGCAGTTCGCTTTTTCATCCCGGAAATAAGTTCTGCAATTGCAAGACCTGCTTCAATATCACCGCCAACCGTATTAAGGATGATCAAGAGTCCTTCTATATCAGGGTTTTCCTCAACGGCAACAAGACGCGGAATAATATGCTCATATTTTGTAGATTTGGTATTCGGTGGTGAAGCAAAATGACCCTCAACCTGACCAATAATTGTGATGCAATGGATATACTTTCCGTTTTTACAAACAGTCAGTCCCCCATCCATCTCATGACCGGAATCAAAGAAACCTTCACCGTCAGTTTCGGTGTTTTCATCACTCGAAAAACCAGGTGCATCAAAATTATAAAATCCGTATAAATCGTTATACAAAATACATCACCGATATATATTGTAACCAATTTACCCATTTTAACTTATTAATAATAGCACAATATACAAAAAAGTTCAAGATTAGACACACTTTATTTTTATTATTTATATACAATATTTATTGTTAAAGCGTTGACAAAGGGTGTAAAAAATATTAAAATGTAGATTGTTAAAAAATTAAACAAGTTTCGGAGGAAATTCAAATGGGACTTACTTTATGTGAGAAAATCATCAAAAATCATCTTGTTGATGGTGAATATGCTCCAGGTAACGAGGTTGGTATCAGAATTGACCAGACCTTAACCCAGGATGCTACCGGTACCATGGCTTATCTTGAATTAGAAGCTATGGATATTGATAAGGTAAAAACAGAGCTTTCTGTCGCTTATATCGACCACAACACATTACAAACCGGTTTTGAAAACGCTGATGACCACAAATTCATTCAGACAGTATGTAAAAAACGCGGTGTTCGTTATTCAAGACCCGGTAATGGTATCTGCCACCAGGTACATCTTGAAAGATTCGGTATCCCCGGTAAAACACTTATCGGCTCAGACAGTCACACACCTACAGGCGGCGGTCTTGGTATGCTCGCTATGGGTGCCGGCGGTCTTGACGTTGCAGTTGCGATGGGCGGCGGTGCTTACTATATTACAGTACCTGAGGTAATCAAGGTTAACCTCACAGGTAAGCTTTCTCCCTACGTTGCCGCAAAGGATATTATCCTCGAAGTATTAAGAATACTCAGCGTTAAGGGTGGCGTTGGTAAGGTTATTGAATATGGCGGCGAGGGTGTTAAAACTCTTACAGTTCCCGAAAGAGCAACAATCACAAATATGGGTGCTGAATTAGGTGCTACAACATCTATATTCCCCTCTGATGAAATCACCTATGACTTTATGAAGGCTCAGAGCCGCGAAAAGGATTGGGTTGAGCTTCTTCCTGACAGTGATGCGGAGTACTCAAGAGTAATTGATATTGACCTTTGTCAACTTAAACCTCTTGCTGCTATGCCTCATATGCCCGACAACGTAAAATCCGTTGCTGAAATCGGTGAAATCAAGGTTGATCAGGTACTTATCGGCTCATGCACAAACTCATCACTTCTTGATATGATGAAGGTTGCTAAAATCCTTAAAGGCAAAAAAGTTCATCCCTCTGTTTCTCTCGGTATTGCTCCCGGATCAAAGCAGGTTCTTAATATGCTTGCACTTAATGGTGCTCTTGCTGATATGATCGATGCAGGTGCACGTATTCTTGAAAGTGCTTGCGGTCCTTGTATCGGTATGGGTCAATCACCTAAATCAGCTGGTGTTTCACTCCGTACCTTCAACCGTAACTTCGAAGGCAGAAGTGGTACCGCAGACGGTCAGATTTACCTTGTTAGCCCTGAAACTGCAGCTGTATCAGCCATCACAGGTGTTCTTACCGATGCAACAAAATGCACCGAAGATATCAGCGTAACATTACCTAAATCATTTATCATTAACGATAATATGATTGAGTTACCTGCAGAAACAAAGGAAGAGGCAGATTCTGTTGAGGTTTATTATGGTCCCAACATCAAGCCTTTCCCCAAGACTGCTCCCCTTTCTGATTCTATCAACGCTACTGCAGTCCTTAAGGTTGAAGATAACATCACAACCGACCACATTATGCCTGCAGGTGCAAAGATTCTTCCCTACCGTTCAAACATCCCTTATCTTTCACAATTCTGCTTCCGTCAATGTGACGAAAATTTTGCAGAACATTGTAAAGAAGCAGGTTCCTGCATAATCATCGGCGGTAATAACTACGGTCAGGGTTCTTCAAGAGAACATGCTGCACTTGTTCCCCTTTACTTAGGTGTTAAGGCAGTTATTACGAAATCATTTGCAAGAATTCACAAGGCAAACCTTGTAAATGCAAGTATTCTTCCCCTCAACTTCACAAATCCTGATGATTACGACAAAATCAGTGTTGGTGATAAGCTTGCATTACCCAAGATTAAGGAAGAGCTTAAGGCAGGCAAAGAAATCACACTTCTTAACGAAACAAAAAATGAAGAATACAAGCTTATTTGCGATGTATCAGAAAGACAGATCGATATTCTCACAGCAGGTGGCTTATTAGATTATACCAAGGAGGAAAATAAATAATGAATCAGGCACAAATTGATAACGCTGTTGCAAAATTCAAACAGCTTTTAATCGAACAGGACGAGCGCAACCAGAAAATCAAAGCAACAAAGGATTTCAAGGATTTCAGCAGTCTTGAAAAAATCGTTGTTGGTGTTTGCGGTGGTGACGGCATAGGTCCGATTATCACAAGAGAGGCAGCAAACGTACTTAAATTCATTCTTAAGGATGATGTTGATTCCGGTAAAATCGAATTTAAATATATTGATGGTCTTACAATTGAAAATCGTGCAAAGGTTATGAAGGCTATCCCCGATGACGTTATGGAAGAGCTTAAAGCTTGTGATGTTATCCTCAAAGGACCTACAACAACACCTCAGCAGGGCGATGGACTTCCCAACATTGAAAGTGCTAACGTTGCAATGAGAAAGGCTCTTGACTTATTCGCTAACGTTCGTCCTGTTAAAATTCCTGAAGAAAACATTGACTGGACATTCTTCCGTGAAAACACTGAGGGTGCTTATGCAGTTGGTTCAAAAGGTGTTGACGTTGATGGTGAGCTTGCTATGGACTTTGTTGTTACAACAACAGAAGGCTCTGAAAGAATTGCAAAGCTTGCTTATGAATATGCTCGCAACAACAAGAAAGAGCGTGTTTCAATAATCACAAAAGCCAATATCATCAAAACAACCGATGGCAAATTCCTCAATATCTGTAAAGATATTTCAAAGGATTATCCCGAAATCATTACTGATGAATGGTACATTGATATTACAACTGCAAAACTTATCGATAAAAAGCGTAGAACTGATTTCAAGGTATTTGTTCTTCCTAACCTTTACGGTGATATTATTACTGACGAGGCTGCTGAATTCCAGGGCGGTGTTGGTACTGCAGGTAGTGCAAATATCGGTAAACAGTATGCAATGTTTGAAGCAATCCACGGCTCTGCTCCCCGTATGATCAAAGAAGGTCGCGGTCAGTATGCAGACCCCTGTTCAATGCTTAGAGCAACTGTTCTTTTGCTTTCACATATCGGCAAACAAGCAGAGGCTGACAAACTTGAAAAAGCTCTTGATATTTGTATGATTACCGAGAAAAAACTTACAATTACAGGCCGCGAAAATGGTTGTACTTGTGAAGAATTCGGTAAATACGTTATGGAAACACTTAAAACATTAGATTAATAAGGACGGTTTAAAATGAAAAACAGCAACCAGGTTTCTGTACCGGTAATTAAAAGATTACCCCGATATCACAGATACCTTGAAGAGCTTAAAAATATGGGTATTGTAAGAATATCATCAAAGGAGCTATCTCAACGAATGGGATTAACTGCTTCACAAATTCGTCAAGACTTAAACTGTTTTGGCGGATTTGGTCAGCAGGGCTATGGTTATAATATCGAACAGCTTTATAATGAGATTGGCACAATACTTGGTATTAACAATAAATCGAAGGCAATTATGATTGGTGCCGGTAATTTAGGCCACGCAATTGCAACTCACCTTCATTTTGAAAACCGCGGATTTGACCTTATTGGTATATTTGATAATAACCCTGACATTATCGGAACAAACGTCGGTGGAAGAGTAGTTATGGCTTCCACTATGTTAGATGAATTCTGCGAAAAAGAAAAGCCGATAGTAGCAATTCTTTGCATTCCAAGTGAATACGCGGCAGAAAATGCTGATAAGCTTGTTTCACTCGGTATAAAGGGTTTCTGGAATTTCACACAATATGATCTGGTAAGCAGATATGATGACGTTGCCGTTGAGAATGTTCATCTTGGTGACTCATTAATGACTTTATGCTATCAGATCAACAAATTACCTGTTTCATGTGAGGGTGAACAATGAAAAAGTTAATGGATATTGATATCGTTGACATTGTACCTTTTAACAAGGGTATCATTGTTGCGAGAAAAGATACATTATCAAGCGGTACTACCAAGGTTTCATTCTTTACCTATGATGTAAAGCTTGAGCGTCCCACTGCAAGCACACGCGGGGCATATTTGTTAAATAAATTCGGTGACAACTACGAAAAAATTGCTGAGCAATTACGTGATTTCTTATATTGTGATGCTGCAATTCTTCAAAATAAGCATGTTGTTGTTACATACCCCAGCGGTGAAATGGGTTTATTTAACGATAAGGGCGAATTATATTGGACCGGTGATTTATCATACAAGGATTGTCCCATAAGCGGTGTTGCTCCCGAGGGTAAATACATCTGGTGCGTTGTACCTGATAACAACAGCATCATAAGATATTCCCCTTCTACTGAAAAAATTGTTTTAAGAATTGGCGGAGATTCCTCAACTGCATTCCTTAATCCGGTTTCAATATCTGTTTATGATGACGTTTTATACATCTGTAATTACGAGGCTTGTAAAATCCGCACAGTAAATCTTGCAGATTACACTGTTAAGGATTACAAAACCTTTGATGAGCCGGTTTTCAGATATATTAAAACTAACGACAGAGAATTAGTTGAATTAGAATCGGGCGTTTATATGCTTTAAAACAATATAAAAAAGCTTTTAAATCAATCAGTGAATTGATAAGGTGAATAAAAGATTAAGCCTTGTCATAATATGACAAGGCTATTTTGAGGTAATTTATGAAATTCAAATCAGAAATTATGGACGAAGCCGCAGTGAAGCGCGCACTTATTCGTATTTCACACGAAATAATTGAAAAGAATAAGGGTACTGATAACATCGCTTTCCTCGGTATTAAATCTCGCGGTGTACCGCTTGCAAAAACAATTGCAAATAACATATATAACTTCGAAGGAAAAGAAATTCCTACCGGTGAGCTTGATATTAACCATTATCGCGATGATTTAAGCGAGGCTCATACAATCCCTAAGGCATCGGTAACCGAGTTTCCTTTTAATGTTACCGGCAAGGATATCATACTTGTTGATGACGTTTTATTTACAGGCAGAACTGTACGTGCTGCAATTGAAGCTATTTTCAATCAGGGTAGACCATCAAGTATACAGCTTGCCATACTTGTTGACCGCGGCCATCGTGAATTACCCATACGTGCCGATTATGTAGGCAAAAATGTTCCTACTTCACGTGATGAAATAATCTCTGTTCTTTTACCCGACATAGACGAGGTTACATCTGTAAGGCTTTACAATTTATAACGAGGTGTTATTATGATACATTACGCAGAAACCAATAATTTTAAACTTGGTGTAAAGGAAATGGGTGCGGAGCTCACCTCTTTCCAATCAAAGACAAGTAATTTTGAATTTATTTGGAGTGGCAATACAGATATCTGGTACGGTCAATCCCCTATTTTATTCCCTATCATAGGCAGATTATTAGATGATAAATATACTCTTAACGGCCAAGAATATGAAATGCCTAAGCATGGTATTGTTCGCAAAAAGCCCTTTGCGTTAATTGATAAAACGGAAAACACTCTGACTTTCAGACAGAGTGATGATGAGGAGTCAATTAAAGCTTACCCATTCAGCTTTGAACTTGATGTTAAATTCACTATAACTGACAACGGATTAATGGTTGAACATACAGTACATAATAAAAATAATTCTATAATGTATTACTCCTTTGGTGCGCATCCTGCATTCAACTGCAATATCGGTGATTATATTGAATTTGAGACAAACGAAGTATTGGAAACAGAACGTATCGACCACGAATCAATACTTATTGATGAAAAATTCCCTGTTGAAATCAATGATAGAAAGCTTGTTATTACAAATAATCTTTTCGATAATGATGCTTTGATTCTCAGCGGTTATAATTCAAAATCAATTACTTTAAAAAGTAATAACAATTCAAGAGAGATTAAATTCAATTTTGATTCCCCTCTTTTAGGAATTTGGGCAAAGCCCGGTGCACCTTATGTATGTATTGAGCCGTGGTGGGGTGTAAATGATAGTTACCATAAGGTTAATGATTTCTCACAAAAAAGAGAAGTAATGGAATTAGCTGCTGGTGAAAGTAAAACATTCACATGGAGTATTGAAATTATTGAGTAATATATGTTGACTTATATCATTAATAAGTTTAAAATAAAAGCATAAATAAGAAAGGTTCGGTAAATACTATGAGTAATATAGATAACAACGAATTCAATCCAGATATAGTTTCTGTTGTTGATGAAGAAGGCGTAGAGCACATTTTTGAAGAGCTTGACAGAATAGAAACAGATGATGGCAAATACGTTGCTTTATTGCCTGTATATGAAGAAGCGGAAGAAATTCTGGACAACGATGGAGAGCTTATAATCCTTAAGGTTGTTGAGGATGAAGATGGCGAAACCTATCTTGAGCCTATTGAAGATGATAATATTTTCAACGAAATTGGCGAAATTTTCGAAGACCGTCTTGCAGATATATTTGAGTTTTCTGAAGAGGAATAATAAATAAACACATCCTGCGATGTTCGACAATGCGACTAATACTAACCCTATGTCAAATTAAAGGGAGTCTGACTTCTGCAGCCTATTGCAGACCTCCCGCTTCGGCGGACGAAGGGAGCGTGAATCTGTGGAGAGGACACCCACCTGCTAAATGCAGGTTACTATTATCGCAACCGGCATTGCGGGTTTTCTTATTAAAAAAATCACCGTAAGAGTTAATCTTACGGTGATTTTTTATACATATTTTTACCAAAGGTTGTCTGATTCCTCGCAGAATGCAAGCATATCCTTAATTTCAAGCACAGTACCGTCATCAAGTGTGGCTGTACCGTTCCACTTGCCGAACACCTGATGGCAGATATTACCGGCAATATTACCCACTCGACTTGAGGTATGCCGGTCAAATTCGGGAGTCATAACCATCTCAAATCTTCCGTCGTTAGAAAAGAATCTCCATGGCTTCATATAATCATCGGGGTCTTTTTCAAGATAAACCTCTTCAATTTTATGAGCAATTCCATCATAAAAAAGGCAATTTTCCGTGGCATTTGACATATCACCAAAACCCCAACCGATTTCAAACCCGAAAAGATGACCATTCGGTAGACGCGTTGTGCCATTGCCCCAATACCACTTAACCTGATGTGGCCAGACTCCTCTGCCCCAATCAAGAACCCCAAAAGAATCTTCCTTGCTAAACTCTTTTATGATTATTCCGTTTCTTTTAACAACACCACTTGCAACCATAGAATTCATCTTTTGATTAAGATAAAAACAATTTTCCTCTTCAAACGGAAGTGCCATAACGAGACTCTGAAGATTTTCAGGATATTCAAGTGTTAAATCAACAATATATTCATCCTTTTGAGCTGTATATTCAGCATATAGACGCCTCTTGTTTATTCCTGAAATAATTTTTGCATAAGAATCAGCGCCCTTAAATGAAACAACATGAGGAAGATTAGTATCCTCTTCCATATTAACCTTACCATTAGTAAAAAGAGAAAAACTGCACTTATCAATGACGTAACCGGATTTACGGTTAAACATTGAAAAAGCAAAGGACCCTGCATATGAAACGTCAAATATATTAAAATGAATGGTGTGAGTACTATCAGAAATCTGATAATAATCCCACTCTTTTATTTTATTCTTATTATACTTTATATCATCACGAGAATAGACGTAACGGTTATATTCCGAATATCCCGGTTTTGTCAATTTTCCGTTTTCATCAAGGAGCTTTGTTATTTTATCGATATATACTTGTTCCACTAATATATTTAACCTTTCTAATAATTACAAACAAGCACCGATAAAAATCGGTGCTTGAAACATTTTACGCCTTAGAAACTGCTTTCTGTTCCTGATAAGCTCTTCTGAGCTCTTCATTTCTTGCTTCTGCTGCAGCAATTTCGATTTTACGTTTTTTGATACGCTCGATGTACTCGGAAATATCTTTATATTTAACCGGAACATTCTTCTTCTTAATAATAACATTCAATGCAATAACAATTAAAAAGCCAACGATTACAAGGAATGCACCTATTCCCACATTACCTGAGTACATTTCACCATAACTTGAAGCAACCTGGGAATTGAACACTATAAAAGAGATAATGCTGATAAGTGTGAAAATTATACCGCAGGAAGAAAGAGCAAAGTTTCTCTTCAAGCCTTTTTCTGATGAAGAAACAGAGACAAACGGAATATTAAGAATTGCAAAAATTGCAGCAACAAATATTGCTAAAATTGAAACAAAGTAACAAATTTTAGCCACCATAGGTATAGCCTCAAGTGATGCAAATTCCATCTTAGCAATAACCTCTGTAGCAAGAGTGAGAATAGAAACATCTGTATCAATCTCGTTAAAAGGTAAATTTGCATTAATATGCGCTAAAGGAAGGAACATCATACCAATCGGTATAAATAACGAAATAAGACGAGCAATGTGAAGTTTTGTACCTGCGAAGGAAAACTTAACACGATCAATCTTAGGTTGCATTTTTATATGTTCTTCTTCAGCCTTATCTGCATCAGCCTCTAATCGTTCAAGCTGATTAAAGTATATAAGGTTTACACCACATTCGGGACACTCAGGTTTATAGTCAATAAATCTGAGCTTATAGCCACATTTTGGACAATTTGCCATAAAATCTCCTGCCTATTCATAAGAATAAATCCATTTTAAATAATTATATCACATCGATTTTATATTTTCAATAAAAAACCAATTTTTTATTGAAACAATTTGTAAATATTAATTATTATTTCTTTGAAATTGCAATTTTTGCCTTTTCAACAATATTTTTTGCATCAAGACCGAAGATATGAAGAAGTTCAACAGCAGGACCTGATTTGCCAAATGTATCCTCTACACCAACCTTAACAACAGGTACGGGATATTCCTGACAAACCGCATCACAAACAGCATCACCAAGTCCACCGATAATGTTATGCTCTTCTGCAGTAACGATACAACCGGTTTTCTTTGCAGCTTTTACAACTGCTTCTTTATCAAGGGGCTTAATTGTATGCATATTGATAAGTTCAACAGAAATACCTTCTGCCTCAAGAGTTTTTGAAGCCTCAATAGCCTCGTTAACCATAAGGCCGGTAGCAATAATAGTAACGTCTGTACCCTCTTTAAGTGTAACAGCTTTACCGATTTCGAATTTATAATCTTCATCAAAAACTCTCGGAACTGCAAGACGACCAAAACGCATATAAACAGGACCGTCGTGCTCTGCAGCAGCAAAAACAGCAGCACGTGCTTCAATATCATCAGCAGGGTTAATAATAACCATACCGGGAATTGAACGCATTAAAGCTATATCTTCACAGCACTGATGACTTGCACCGTCTTCACCAACAGAAATACCTGCATGAGTTGCACCGATTTTAACATTAAGATGAGGATAACCGATTGTATTTCTTACCTGCTCAAAAGCTCTGCCTGCCGAGAACATAGCAAAAGAACTTGCGAATACAGTATAACCGGTAGTTGCGAGGCCACCTGCAACACCCATCATATTTCCTTCAGCAATTCCTGTATCAAAAAATCTTTCGGGAAAAGCCTTTTTGAAAGCACCTGTTTTTGTTGCAGCGGCAAGGTCTGCATCAAGAACAACAACATTAGGATTTTTTTCACCAAGCTCCACGAGTGCTTTACCGTAAGCATCACGAGTAGCAACCTTAATTACTTCTGACATTAATTAGCCCTCCAATCCGTTAAGAGTATCGTTTAACTCTTTCATAGCAATATCATACTGCTCAGCATTAGGTGCAGAACCGTGCCAATTAACCTGGTTTTCCATAAATGAAACACCTTTACCCTTGATGGTTGTAGCAATAATTGCGGTAGGCTTACCCTTGCAATTACGAGCTTCAATAAGTGCATTTGCAATTTCATCATAGGAATGACCGTCAATTTCGATAACATTCCAACCAAAAGCTGCGAACTTTTCGGGAATAGGATATGGTGAGTTAACTTCTTCAACAGTACCATCTATCTGAAGATTATTGTTATCAACAAAAGCAACAAGGTTATCAAGCTTTTTAGCAGCGGCATACATAGCTGCTTCCCAAACCTGACCTTCTTCAATTTCGCCATCACCGAGAATTGTATAAACTCTGAAATCTGCATTTTTCAATTTAGCACCGAGAGCCATACCACAAGCAGCAGATATACCCTGACCGAGTGAACCTGAGCTGATATCAACACCGGGCAAGGTTTTCATACTCGGATGACCCTGAAGACGTGAATCAACTTTTCTGAGTGTTTTAAGTTCCTCAACCGGGAAATAACCTCTATGAGCCATTACAGAATACAATGCGGGAGCAGCATGTCCTTTTGAAAGAACAAATCTGTCACGATTTTCCATAACGGGAGCCTGAGGATCAATGTTCATTTCATTAAAATAGAGATATGTGATAATCTCTGTAATGGAAAGTGAACCACCCGGATGACCTGATTTTGCATTGAATGTACCCTCAATAATTCCCATTCTAACCTTGCAGGCAATTTTGGATAATTCAATATTGGATATTTTTTCCATAAAATAACCTCCGTTTACAATATATAGTTTTGTTCTATATAATTTATAAAATCGCACACTGCACCATTGTTACAATGGCATGCAACGTGTTCGCAAAGCGACTTAATATCGTCAGGTGCTTGACCGCAGCAAGCGGGATGTGAAACAGCATTCAACATATCAACATCGTTATAATAGTCACCAATCGCACCTACATTGGCACTATCTATATTAAGTATTTCAACAAGCTTGGTTACAGCCGAGCCTTTATTAACACCGCAATTTACAACCTCAAGCGTAAAAGGAGATGTTAAAAAACAATCAAAAAGCTCATTTTGTGGTGATGATTTGAAGAAATTATGAAGTTTTTTTATCTTCTTCTTCGAAGCAAAAAAAGAAACCTTTCCCCAAATACCCCGCGGTAAATCAGACTCCTTGGCTATATACTTATAATCAATTTTGTTAAAAAGTGAAGTAATAAGACCGTAAAAGCTTTTCTTGTATAAATAAAGCATTTCTGAATCAAAAATCGTAAGTTCGACACCTTTGGTTGAACTAATAATGTCAAGAATAATTTTTTCGCCCTCGGATGAAATGGGAGTATAGTTAATCATCCTTTGAGCTTTTACATCATATATTCCTGCACCATTCAGAATAATAGCCGGAGTAGATATGTTAAGCTTATCATAATGGGGCTTTAAAGATTGAAAATTTCTGCCAGAGCATAAAGTGAAATTGCCACCATTATCAACAAAACGCCTGATAGCTTCCTTATTATTAGGCGGCAGACTGAACATTTTGCTATTCAGAGTGCCATCTATATCGGAAACTATAAGCCAATCAGAATAATTGCCCTTCATTAAGAAATCCTCCTGAGGAAATCCCTAAAATAATCCGGTAGTTCTGAAGAAAACTCCAGATATTCACCGCTAACGGGATGAACAAAGCCGATAGTAGTAGCGTTAAGGCATTGTCCTTCAAGTCCATAGGTTTTTTTAGCGTTGCCGTAAACGACATCACCTGCAACAGGATTACCTCTGTAAGACATATGAACGCGAATCTGATGTGTTCTACCTGTTTCAAGAGTAACCTTAAGGTATGTAAAACCGTTAAATCTTTCAAGCACCTGGAAATGAGTAATGGCATCACGAGAATTTTTATCAGTAACCGCCTGTTTTTTTCTGTCCTTGGGATGTCTTCCGATAGGAGCAATAATTGTACCGCTATCCTCTTTAATATTGCCAACAACAATTGTGTTGTATATACGAGTAAAGGAATGCTCTTTTATTTGCTCTGCAAGACCTTTATGTGCAACATCAGTTTTTGCAACAACAAGCAACCCACTTGTGTCCTTATCAATACGATGAACGATTCCAGGTCTTATAACACCATTAATACCTGAAAGAGAATCGCCACAATGATGCATAAGCGCATTAACAAGCGTACCATTATAATTACCTGCTGCAGGATGTACAACCATCCCCTTAGGCTTATTTACAACAAGAAGATGATCATCCTCATAAACTATATCAAGGGGGATATCCTCGGCCTCAACCGATAAAATGGTAGGTTCAGGTATATTAATAACAACAATATCACCTACGTTAAGGGAATGTTTTTTATTGCAGGGCGAACCATTAACAAAAACCTGACCATCAGATATAAGCTGTTGTACCGAATTACGTGATAAATCAGGACATAACTCTGTAATAGCCTTGTCAACCCGTTTCCCTGAATATTCAGTTGTAATTTCAAATTCAGAACGAGTCAACAAAACCACCTGTTATTTCAAAGATTTAAAATCAATATCATCCAAAGAGCCAATAGAAAGCTTTTTACCAGACTGTTTAACACCATTATCATCTTTAGGTAATTCAGTTTCTTCCTTGAGTTCTTCAGGTTGATTATCAAGTTTTACATCATCCTTCGGCGTAATATCCTCAGTTTTTTCCGTTTCAACTTTGTTTGATGTGTTTTTATTCCACGAATCAACACCTAATTCGATTTCATTAAGCACATCTTCAGCAGATTCCCCGGTAATAACTGCATTGAAAACTGCAGCCTCCTTATCCCCTTCAACCTCGGCTTTTCTTATAAAGCGTTTTCTTTTAAGGGGTCTTTCTTTATCCTTATCCTCATCGTTATTATCATCTTTTTTCTTAAAATCCTTGATCAAATCAACGATAAGATAAATGATTAAAGCAAACGCACCAATTGTTATAAGACAATCTGCAAAATTGAATACTGCAAAGTTAACAAAGACGGGCTCAATATAGTCAACAACATACTGAAGTCTTATTCTATCAATAATATTCCCGATTCCACCCGAAACCATAAGCAACAAGCAGAAATTAATAAGCTTTGAGTTATTCTTGTTTTTAATAAGATAAATTACTGTAAAAGCTAATAATATTACCGAGAAAATAGTAAGCAAAACCGTATGAGTTGAGAATGAGCCAAACACCGCACCGGTATTTTCAATATACCTAAAACGAAGAAAACCTTCGATAACGTCAATATATTCCACAGGCTTTACATACTCAACAACAAGGTATTTGAAAAACTGATCAGCAGCAACAAGAATTGTACAAAACACCAAGGAAATAACAATAAACATAACTAATCCCCTATGTTATTTATTTCTGTTAAAAAAGCCTTTATGTTTATTTTGTTCATCAAAAGTAGCTTCCGCTTTTTCAACATCAAGGAACTCTATTGAATCAAAAAAGGATGAATATGATCCATATTCGCTTTTTATATCCTGCTCAGGCTCTGTTTCAGAATGATTCTCATCAGAAATTTCAGGCTCATACGAATTCATATCAGGTTCCGATGAAGACGAAATATCTTCGAAGTGGTCATCACCATCAAAGGAGAAGCCTATATCATCTACCTTAACAGTAAAGCCCGTATTAGCTTGTAAAGGTTCTTCATATGAAGGTACATCATTAACCTCAACAGTAGGCTGATCTTCAACCGCTAAAGGGTTACGACGGGAAAAACCAATTGATCCGTCATCAATATCGTTGCTTTCTTCCTCGAAAGCGTTTTCTTCCTCTGTAACATATTCAATCTGAGGATCTTCATCTGAAAAGAATTCATAAGGAAGAGTGGTTTTTACAACACCCTCCTCTTCAACTTCAAATGCATCTGCACTGATAGGACCATCAATACGCTCACCTTGAACATATTCAAGAACTGTATCCTCATTATCTTCTTCAATAAAAATAGGATTTTCAATTTCCTCTTCAGTAATATCAAGCTCCTGCTCCTCAACAACCTGAGGCTCAAGCTTTTCTGCTTCCTCAATAGCTAATTCGGGAAGTTTTGAAATAAGCTCAATATGTGTCTTGTACTGAGCAAGAATTGAAGAACGGAATTCGGAGACCTCTTTTTTAAGCATATCATAGTGTAATGTTTCACTTGTGATTGTTCTGTTGGCAGCTCCCATTTTATCACTTGCAGAATTATTTGCGGCAATAAGAATACCATGAGCCTTTTCCTTGGCTTTATTGATAATATCCTCTGCCTTATCCTTGGTTTTTGACAAAATAAGGTCTGAATCAGCAATAGCCTGCTTTTCAGCATCTTCCCTGATAATTTTTGCCTCACCTTTTGCAGCGGCAAGAATTGATTCGGCCTCTGCCTTACAATCCTCAACAGATTCCTTTGCATCACGGATTATGATATCGGCGGCTCTCTGGGCACTAAGAACTGCTTGCTTGATATCACCCTCATCATTTTTATACTCTTCAAGTCGATCAGCAAGCAGACCGACTCTTTTAGAAAGCTCATTATTTTCACGATAAAGCTTTTCACAAAAAATAACAACCTCTGCTAAAAAAGTATCGACCTCATCGGCTCTGTAAGCATTTCTGCCCGAAGGCTTGAACTCGTAATTTTTAATATCATTAAAATTCATCATTTAGGAACACCCCGTTCGTTATCAGAAAAATACACCTGTACTTTCAAGCTCATCAAGAAGATCACCTGAAACGTTAACATTATAAGGTGTAATTATATATGTATTTGTAGAAACCTTTTTGAGCTGACCGCCGTTTGCATAAGCAACACCATTAAGGAGGTCTACAAGACGTCTGGCAACATCCTTACTTGCAGCTTCAAGATTAAGAACAACAGTTCTTTTTTCATTAAGGTGATCGGCAATAGCACGAGCATCCTCGAATTTATCGGGTTTTACAAGAACAACCTGAAGCATTGCAGTTGTTCTGATATCAACAACTCTGCTCGGGTCGCTTGAGTAAGAGCTCTGTCTTCTTGCTCTTGTAGTTGCTCTTGGTGATTCATATTCTGATTCGTAGCTTGAAGCCGAGGAAAAAGATGTTGTTTCAAAGTTATCTTCTGTAACAATTTCCTCCTGATCATCATAATCATCGTCTGCGTTAATAAATTTCTTGAATAAATCTTGTAATGCCATAGTATATACTCCCTTTATTTATATATTCTTGCCCCGTATATTGCGGAGCCAATTCTGACTAAATTTGAACCGTGTGAAATCGCCTGTTCATAATCACCGGACATACCCATTGATAAAATACTGAAATCAAAGTTATTATAATTCTTTCCTTTGATCTCATTATAATAATTTTGCATTGTATGGAAATAATTTTCAAGTTCAAGGTCATTATCACAAATAGGCGGGATAGTCATAAGACCTTTAACTGAAATATTCGGAAGAGTTGAAATAATATCAAGCCCTTCTAAAAAAGCACCCTTATCGAAGCCGGTTTTGTTTTCCTCGTCACCAATATTTACCTCAAGAAGAATATTTGCCGTAATATCAAGCTTCGCAGCCTCTTTGGAGATAGCTTCGGCAAGATGAAGACTGTCAACTGACTGAATCATATCAACAAAAGGTAGTATTTTTTTAACCTTGTTAGTTTGCAGGTGACCTATAAGATGCTTTTCAACACCGTCAAGGTGTAAGGAATCACGCTTCGATAAAAACTCCTGAACCTTGTTTTCACCAATCAATTTGACACCACAATTATCAATTGAAAAATTGATTTTTTCAGCGTCAACTGTTTTTGTAACCGCCATAAGACGAACATCCTCAGGGTTTCTTCCAGCTTTTACAGCCGCTTCAGACATATTATCACGAATAACCTGAAGATTATATTTTACGGAATCATATAAGCTTGTTGTCATAAAGCTCTACCCCCTTTGTAACAACCTTATCGTATAGCTTTATGTAATCTGATGAACCATCAGGATTATTAACTATTGTAAAATTATCAGTAGAATATAGAATGTTGATTTTACGGAAGCCGACAAGATTTCCGCTTACAACATAAACACCTTTTTTACCATCAACTGTTCTTATTGCAGAATTTGCAATTTTGTATCCGGTAAATTCCTCGGTAATAATCTCAATATCTTCAAGACGAATACCGGCAAGAGCATCATTCATAAGGTCGCAGGATAAAACAAGCATTGTCTTTTTGCCTTCTCTATCACCGATTTTATGAATTTTTACAGGAAGTCTTTCAACACCATGATAAGGAAGATTTATATAAATATTATCGTTATATGACAAGTTGATTGTATCCTTTGTATCAACTACACAGGCGATATACCAATTAAACGAGTTTACAACCCTACCCACAACATTTTCGTTGATATTTTCAGGCTTAGCTTTCAGTGCTGCCTTGATTTTATCTGATGTAAGACTATCAACATCAGAATACTTAATAACATTTTCGTATCCATCGGATCCACTGATGAAATAACCTGCGGTATCACTCTTAACTTCGGTGTATTTGTAATCTATCTTTTTAAGAGAATTAAGTTCCTTTTCAAGTGCAACAACCTGCTTTGAAAAATCAAGATTAGAGCCTGTTGCTATCTGTTTACTTGTAAGAGAGTCTCTGAACAAATCGGCATATACCATAGCAGAACCGAAATTCCGTGAATCACACGCCTCGAGATATTCAATAAGCTCGGTATCAATTTTGCCATTCATGGAGTTAACGTTAAGCGTTTCAAGATTAGCCTGACCCGAAAGCTCCTTATAATGTGCAATGGATTCCTCAAGCTCGGATATTTTAAGATAAGATGTCGCATCCTCCGAGGATTCAAAAACAACGCTTACAGTATCGTCACGTGCAACCCTTTCGCCGTTGTTTGCAAAGGAAACCATTGTTCCTTTTGTTTTATTTGTAATAAAACTTTCGTCACGAATAACAAAACCCTTTGCACTGATTGTATTATATACAGTTTCACTTAAAGCAAACTGCGTTTCAATTTCCGATTTGGAAACAAGAACCATCTGATAAATAATATATGAAGCTACAAGTGCAACAATAAGGAAAGCTGCAACAAACTTTATATTTATTATCTTTTTAGTTTTGGCCATCCTTATCACCTACCATAAATCTATTTATTAATTCATTAACCTGATTATAAAAATCAATTTCTTTTACAGTATCGGGATAAACCCAGTTGATATTTTCATTACGTCTGAACCAAGTTAATTGACGCTTTGCATACCTTCTTGTGCTAAGTTTTAATTTTTCAACACATTCTTCAAGAGTTTTTTCACCATCTAAAAATGGTTTGATTTCTTTACAACCTATAGAATTAAATGCGGTATGAGATATGCTTTGCGAAAAAACGCTTTTTGCTTCTTCAACAAGTCCGCATTCAAGCATAATATCAACTCTACGATTAATTCTGTCGTAAAGTTTCTCCCTATCGTTATATGTAATACCAATATAAAGAGGTTCAATTTCCGACTCCCTGAGATGCGATTTTTCTACCTGCTCGGTAATTGTCATACCTGTTGCTCTATAAACCTCAAGAGCACGCAAAACCCTTACAGAGTTATTAGGATGAATTTTCTCACAAGCCTTCGGATCAATTCTTTCAAGCTGATTATACATAAACTCTGCACCGAATTGTAATAGCTCCGCTTTAAGCTGTTCTTTAATTTCATCAGAAGAAGCTGTTTCTAAAAACTCAGTATTTGTCAAAAATGAATCAATATATAATCCCGTACCGCCAACAATAACGGGTAATTTACCTCGGGAAACAATATCGTCAAAAGAAGCTTTTGCATCCTTACAATAATCAGAAACACTGTACTTATCAGTAATATCAAGAAAATCTATAAGATGATGTTTAACACCCTGCATCTCTTCAACGGTAGGCTTTGCGGTAGAAACGGACATCCCTTTATAAATCTGCATAGAATCGGCAGAGATAACTTCACCATTATATTTTTTTGCAATATATACACCTAACGATGTTTTACCCGAAGCCGTAGGACCGACTACAACAACAGCTTTTTGCTTCAAAATAATTCTCCTTAACTAACCGATTCTGCCGAATTGTTTTTCAAGCTCACGTTTCGTCATTTCTATTAAAACCGGGCGTCCATGAGGACAATACTTGATATTATCATCATTAAGCACAAGACCAACAAATCTTTCTGCCTCATACCGCGAGGTGAAGTTTCCTGCTTTTACAGCCGCTCTGCAAGCCATTGAATGATAAATCCAATCAAGAATTTCAGGCATCAAAGTTTTAATGTTTTTGGCAAGATAGCCTGCAATTTCAGTAATAACCTCTGAAAGATTTTCATCAACAAGCTGTGGAGGACAAGCACTGAGCTTAACGCATCTGTCACCGAAATCATCAATTTCGTAGCCTGCTTCATTCAAAAGCTCGGCGTTATCAAGTACTGCAGAATATTCATCGGGTGGTAGCGAAACGACTACGGGACTTAACATCATCTGTGATTCACCCACACCCTCGTTTTTGAATTTATTGAAAAGCATTCTTTCGTGTGCGGCATGTTTATCAATAAATATGATTTTATCCTGAACCTCTGCAATAAGATATGTGCTGAATGCTTCTCCGATATATTGGTATTCCACTGAAGGTTTTGCATCAAAATGATCCGCTTCCGTATTTTCACTAACCTTTATATTAAAGCTTTCGTTAACCTTACTATCATTTTGAGATATAACATTTATAACAGAAACGTCAGGCTTTGAATACTCCTCTTTCAAAAAGTCAAAAACCTTTTCATCCTTTTCAGGTGAACGGAATTCATTTACGTTTTCTGTAACGGGTTTACCAAATTCTTTTATAACAAATGAGTTGTTAGAAGCGAAAGTCTGTTGACTGCTCACATCAGAAATTTTAAGCTGGTCTGCCTTTTCTGTAGGGTTAACAAAAGCGGTAGCCATATTGAAGGAAACCTGAGGACGAGAATCATCATTTGAAAGTGCTGATAAAACCGAAGTATAAACCGCATCAAAAACCCTACGGTCATCGTAAAAACGAACTTCTGTTTTTGCAGGATGAACATTAACATCAACTGCCTCAAAGGGCATTTCCAGAAAAAGAACGCAACCAGGATATCTACCAACCATAATTGAGTTTTTATATGCTTGTTCAAGAGCAGACATAAACAAAACGTTTTTTACATATCTGCCGTTAACAAAAAATATTTGCATAGTTCTGTTACCGCGACCTGCAGTAGGTTTTGTAACAAAACCGGAAACCTTAACGCCTTCATTACCGTCATTAACCTCTAAAAGCTGCGAGGTATATTCTTTACCGAAAACCGCATATATAGCAGATTTCAGATCATTATCACCGGGTGTACGGAAAGCAATTTTACCATCACGAATAAATTTAAAGGAAATTCCCGGATTTGATAATGCGATACGTTCAAGAATAGAGGCAATATAGTTACCCTCCTGAACATCCTTTTTTAAAAATTTAAGTCTTGCAGGAATATTATAAAAAATATCTCTGACAACAATTGTAGTGCCTATAGGTGAGCCTATATCATCAATAAGCACCTCTTCTCCACCCTCAATAATATAATGAGTACCTATATCATCATCTTCAGTAGATGTCATAACATCAACCTTTGATACTGCACAGATTGATGCCAACGCTTCACCTCGGAAGCCTAACGTAGAAATATTATCAAGGTCACCAACGCCTTTGATTTTGCTTGTAGCGTGGCTCAGAAAGGCCTTTTGCACATCATCCCTATGAATACCGCAACCATCATCGGTAACACGCATATAGGTTTTACCGCCATTCTGAATTTCAACGATAATATTTTTTGCACCGGCATCAATAGAGTTTTCTACAAATTCCTTAATAACTGATGAAGGGCGTTCAACAACCTCGCCTGCGGCAATAAGATCCGCAATATTTTTTGGTAAAACTTGTATGCGAGCCATAAGCACCCTCCTTTAAATCATAATAAATTTGCCTCTTTTTGAAGGTCATATAAAACGGACATTGCTTCAATTGGTGTAAGTGTATTTACATCAATCATTTTAAGCTTATCCAGAAGCATTTCTGTTCCGTTAGAGGTAAAGGATAACTGTAAATCATCATCCGCTTCAACAACCTCTTGTTTAGAGTTGTTAACCATTTTAACGGGAACCTGTGCTTCAAGTGAAGCAAGTATTTTTTTAGCGTTATCAACAACTGTTTTAGGAACGCCTGCAAGCTTTGCAACTTCAACACCGTAGCTTCCGTCGGCAGGACCTTTTACAATTCTTCGAAGGAATGTAATATCGTCACCGCGTTTTTTAACTGATGTGTTGTAGTTGTTAACACCATCAATTGAATTTTCAAGTTCAGTAAGCTCGTGATAATGTGTTGCAAACAAGGTTTTGGCACCAATACGCTTTTTATCTGCAGTATATTCAAGCACCGCACGAGCAATACTCATACCATCATAGGTTGATGTTCCGCGACCGATTTCGTCGAAAATAATAAGACTTTTTGAAGTAGCATTCTTAAGAATATCAGCAACTTCTGTCATTTCAAGCATAAAGGTTGACTGACCTGCCGATAAATCATCGGATGCACCGACACGTGTGAAAATTTTATCAACAATACCGATTTTAGCAGATGATGCGGGAACAAAGCTTCCTATCTGCGCCATAAGCGTAATAACTGCAACCTGTCGCATATAGGTTGATTTACCTGCCATATTAGGACCGGTAATAATAGCGGTACGCTTTCCTCTGCAATCAAGATGTGTATCATTAGGAACAAATGGTGAGCCATTAAGCATAAGCTCAACAACGGGATGCCTGCCGTTTTCGATGATAATTTCATCTGATGTGTCAACTATAGGTCTTGTATAATTGTTGTTTACAGCAGCATAAGAGAGAGAACATAATGCATCAAGGTTTGCAACCGCACGTGCAGTTACCCTTACACGCTCAAGCTGAGCAGCAATCTGTGAACGTATTGTTGAGAAAATCTCGAATTCAAGTCTTACAATACGCTCCTGAGCACCAAGCACCTTTGCTTCAAGCTCTTTAAGCTCTTGTGTTATATATCTTTCGCAATTTGCGAGAGTTTGTTTTCGTATGTAATGGTCCGGCACAAGCTCCTTAAAGGAATTTGTAACTTCAATATAATAACCGAACACTCTGTTATAACCGATTTTAAGCTTTTTAATACCGGTTTTGTCCTGCTCCTGTTGTTCAACGGCTGAAATGAAATCTTTACCGTTGTTAACAATATCGCGAAGACTGTCAAGTTCGGGATTAAACCCGTCTTTAATCATTCCACCCTCACGAACTGTAAGCGGCGGATCTTCACATATAGCGGAGTTTATAAGCTCATTAACATCCTCTAACAAATCAATATCATTATAAATACCGGATAACATTTTTGATTGAAGGGATGCAAGTGAAGATTTGATATTAGCCAGCTGATCAATAGTCTGGCTTAAAGTTCTTAATTCTTTTGCATTGGCAGAGCCGTAAACTATACGAGTCATAATACGTTCCAGGTCAAACATATCACCAAGATATGTCATAACGGAATCAAGTAAAATTGTGTTTGAGGAAAGCTCCTCAACGGCATTCTGCCTTAAGATAATAGATGAATAATTAATAAGCGGTTGCTCAACCCAGCTACGCATAAGACGTTTGCCCATTGCAGTTTTTGTGTGATCAAGCACCCATAAAAGACTACCTTTTTTCTCACGACGAACCATTGTCTCAGTAAGCTCAAGGTTACGTCTTGCGGTTAAATCAAGAGTAAGGAAACTGTCTTCGTTATAGAAATCAACATCACTTATATTCTCGAGTTCATTCTTTTGTACTCCTTTAAGATAGCTTAACGCACAACCAAATGAAAATAAAAGCGATTCGTTTCCTTTGAATCTTTCGGAATCCTTTTCTGAAATATGTGAATAAACAAGCTGCTCCAATTGATTTATATCATAATCCTTTTCGGATACAACCTGAAAATCAACAGATAATCTGTTCTTAATAAAATCAACAATTGTTTTTACGGATGAAGCATATTTATTTAATATAACCTCACTCGGTGAATAACAACCCAAGCGGTTGATGATGTGTGCTTCTGCATCGGAATTTGTGACAGAATCAAGGTGAACCTCACCTGTTGAAACATCAATGAATGCAAGACCGCAGGATTTTTCACTTAGGAATACGGAGGCAAGATAATTATTTTTGCTTTCATCAAGCATATTGCTTTCAATAACCGTACCGGGTGTGACAATCCTGACAACATCACGTTTAACAATGCCCTTGGCAGCAGCAGGATCCTCAACCTGCTCGCATATAGCAACTCTGTACCCTCTGCTGACAAGCTTAGCGATATAAGAATCAGCGCTGTGGAAAGGAACACCGCACATCGGTGCGCGTTCCTCCTGGCCGCAATCCCTACCGGTCAGAACAAGTTCAAGCTCTTTTGACGCAATTTTAGCATCTTCAAAAAACATTTCGTAAAAATCTCCAAGACGAAAAAACAAAAGCGTATCGGGATAATTACTTTTTATTTGGAAATATTGTTCCATCATAGGTGAGAGTTTAGCCATTTTTTAACCCCAGCATTCTGAAAATAGTTTAGTAATTAATTAGTGACAACCGCCACAGCTTTCACAGCTGCCGCCACAGTGATGTTCCTGCTCAGGTGTGCAGGTTGCAGGATCGTGACCGTCAATGCACATAGCAAGGATACCCATAATTTCGTTCATCATATCGTCAACTGCAGTTTTAGCAGCTTCGAATTTAACCATATTGCCGTTAAGCATAATTTCACGATATGCTTCTTCAAATTCTTTTGCAAACTGTTCCATTTTTGCAGAATCAGCCTCTTCACCCTTAGAAGCTTCGTTCTGATAGTTAAGCTGAATAAGGTTGATTTTACCGATAAGCTCATTAAGCTCAGCATCTGCTTCATTAGTTTTTCTTGCAGCTTCATACTCTTTGTAGCGTGCATCTTCCTGAATAGCAGCGCCAAGCTGTCTTGTAAGTTCAATTACTGTCATTTTGTGTACTCCTTAAAATATATTTTAATTTCAACAATGAAACATTGTTTATAAGATTATTGCCGATTTTTTTCGGCTATTTCCTCCTGCACCTTCAAAAGCTCCATAAACCATTTTGTTTTTTCTTTTTTAGTAAACGGATCAGGCATCTCGGCAGCAGGTGTACCCTTTCGCGGTGAATAGATAAAAGTGAACATAGAGCCATATTCAACTGCTTTCACCAATGATAAGGTATCAAGAAATTCGTCATAAGTTTCTCCGGGGAAACCTACAATAATATCAGTAGTAAGATCGATATTGGGAATTTTCTTTTTAGCATAATCGATAAGCTCAAGATAACGTTCCCTTGTGTAATGACGATTCATCTCTTTAAGAATTCTGTTATTACCTGACTGAACAGGCAAATGGAAGTGACCGCAAAAATGCCGACATTCTGCCAAGGCATCAATAAGCTCGAAGCTACAGTCACGGGGATGCGATGTCATAAAATCAAAGGTGAAATCACCATCTATAGCATCAATCCTTCGAACAAGCTCTGGGAATTTCACATCAAAATCACAACCCTTGCCATACGAATTAACATTCTGACCAAGAAGTGTGATTTTCTTGTACCCTTCATCAATAAGCTGTTGTGCCTCTGCAAGAATATCCTCCGGCAATCTGCTGCGCTCACGCCCTCTGACGTGTGGCACAATGCAATAAGAACAGAAATTATTACAGCCGTACATAATGGGTAACCATGCGTTATCACCGCTATCGCGGGATTTCGGCAAACCTTCGGCAATTACACCATCACTTTCATCGGTACAGAAAACACGTTTCCTGCCCGTAAGAGTTTTATATACAAGCTCGGGTAATCTGTATGCAACATGAGTGCCGAAAACAAGATTAACAAAAGGATAGCTTTGTTTAATTTTTTCGGAAATGTGCTTTTGCTGCATCATACAGCCGCAAAGGGCAATTATCATACCCGGCTTATTATTCTTAAGTTTTTTTATTGCACCAACGTTACCAAAAACCCTGTCCTCAGCATGTTCACGAATGGCGCAAGTGTTGTAAAGTACAAAATCAGCTTCTTCCACATTCTCGCAAAGTACATACCCCATTTCAACAAGCATACCTTTGATCTGCTCACTGTCAGACAAATTACCCTGACACCCGTAAGTATGAACGAACGCTTTAGGCGAATTGTATATGTACATCGCATCGAGAACACCTTTAACCTTTTCGGAAAAAGCTTTTTGTATGTTTAAGTCAGCGTCGCTGACAAAGTAGTTATTCTGCAAAATTTACTCCTTAGGACAAAATACCCTTAAGCCAACAAAGAATATCATAATAAACATTCTCTTTACAATCCTCATTGAGGATTTCGTGACGGCAGCAAGGATAAATAATGGTTGTAGGCTCGTGACCGGCAGCCTCAAGTGCATCACCACAAGCTATGGGACCTTTACCGTTCATACCAACAGGATCAAGAGCACCTGCAATAATCATAATCGGTAAATCGGTAGGTACCGACGCTGCCCAAAGCTTATCACCCGCAAGAATACCGATCGAAGCAAGGTCACGGATACCTGCAAGAGTAAGTTCCTGACCGCAAAGAGGATCTTCACGATATTTTTCAACATTCTCTTTATTAACACTGAGCCAATCAAGGTCAGATGTTTTATCCTGAACAGAAAGTGACGAAACCTTATTGAGCATTGAAGCAAGAGTATGGTTAATTGTTCGGGGACCGAATTTCTCACAGACCTTATCAAGTGTATCAATAAAGAAATCAAGGCCCGAAGGAACCTGGGCAGTACCACAGATAATAAGACCAGCAATATCCTCACCAAAGGTGCTTGCATAAACTCTTGCACAAAGAGAGCCCATACTATGACCAAAAAGGAAATACGGAAGTTCGGGATAACGGGTGTGCATAATTGAATACAGGATATGCATATCATCAACAAAACGACGGTATCCATCCTTTTCTGCAGTAAAGCCTAAATCCTCAGTAGACTCAACTGATTTACCGTGACCGATATGATCGTTACCACAAACCACAAAGCCGTTTGATGCAAGGAAACGAGCAAAATCATCGTATCTATCAATATGCTCGGCAACACCGTGAGCTATCTGAAAAACACCAACGGGTGTACACTCATCATCTGCCCATACAAGAGTACGAATTTTGTTAACACCGGTAGATGAATTAAAATACGCTTCTTTCTTAATAATTGCCATAATCAATCCTCCGTTCAAGGGGTAAAAACGCCAAAAAGCACCACTTACCCACGATTACACCAATAATAACACAACAAGCAATTATTTTCAATACAATTTATTGTATTATTTATATATATTAAATAAAAATTTATTATCTTGAATTTATAGGATTAATGTGTTAATATGTCAATGATATTACTCTAAAATTCTGAGTTTACGGAGGATGTTATAATTATGATTAACACAGAATTCAACACAAACTCAAAAGCAATTATTGTCGGTATGACCGACACAGGTGAAAAAATACCTGCTGCTTCAGGCAGAATATCCACGCAACCCGGTACCGCTATGGAAATTCTTGAAATTTCCAAAGATGCGGCAAAAAACGCTAACCTTATTTCAAAGGTTACACGCTCAGGTCACACATCTACCGTAGAGCATACTGTATTCAATCTTGCTTTCCAGAATGTTTCTGTTCTTGTTGAGCAGTTTGTTATTGAATTCCGACTTGCATCATTCACCGTTAAATCCAGAAGATATGTCGATTTCACAAACTTAGGTTATTATGTCCCCCACTTCGAATCGAAAGCAATCCACGATAAATACATAGCTCATATGGAGTATCTTTACAAGGAATACGAAGCAATGATCAAAGCGGAAATCCCCAAGGAGGATGCTCGATTCCTTTTACCCTATTCACTTTACAGTAACTTCTATTGCACACTCAATGCACGTGAGCTTATCAATATGCTTTATGCTATGATTTACGGCAGAGGCTCAACCTTCCCCGAGCTTAAAACTCTTGGTGAATCACTTCTTGAACAGGCACAACGTATGACTCCCGGCATTTTTACTGATTTTGAAACAAGACGTCCGGGCTCTCAGGATGTACCCTCTTTCGGATACAAGCCCAACAAGGAATACTTTGAAAACAGAGATTCCGTAGAGCTTTTAAGCTACACACCAAACGCATCAAAAGCAATTGCAAAGTTTGCACTTATTGAAGCCTGCAACATTCCCACACAACAAGTAGAAGAAATCATTGCAGATGAAAACGAATGTGCAAAAATAATTAAAGAGGTTATCTCATCAAAAAGACAGAGAGCTCTTGAAGCGGCTACATTCACTTTCCGAATCAATGATGTTTCACTTTCCTGCCTCACCCACTTTGCACGTCACAGAATGCAATCAATCGGCATCCCCTCTTTAACCCTTACCGACAGACGCAGACACGTGCTTCCTGAAACGATTGCCAAAAATCCTGAGCTTAAGGAAAGATATTGCGAAGCATTCCAAAAGACCGCAGAACTTTATGATGAGCTTAAAGCTGCAGGAATTTGCGAGGAGCTTCTTGCTTACGTATTATTAAGCGGTAACACACTTGACATTGTTACAACCATCAACGGCAGAGAGTTACTTTTGTTTATGAAATTACGCTCCTGCACACGCGCACAATGGGAAATCCGTGATTTCGCCATTGAGATGCTTAAAAAATTACGTAAAGCAGATAAAACTGTTTTCAGTTTCTATGGCCCAAGCTGTTTCGTAGGAAAATGCACAGAAGGACCTATGACTTGCGGAAAAGCAGCAGATATAAAGGAACAATTCAGCAATTTATAATATATCAATAAAATGCTAAAGACCATCCTCACGGATGGTCTTTTTTTACAATCATTCATTATTCGGCAATTTAACGATAACTTTAAATAAATCACCGTCAATTATAATATCAAGAGTACCATTCTGAAGAAGACACAAATCCTTCGCTATTGAAAGGCCAAGTCCGTTACCCTCATTCGCCCTTGATTCATCACCTCTAACAAACCTTTCAGTTAGCAAATCAGCAGAAATGTTAAGAGGTTCTTTTGATATATTTTTTATTTCAAAATATCCGAAACCGTCTTTAGAATAAACATCAACGTAAACTCTTGTGCCGGGTGCAGAATACTTCCTTGCATTACTGAAAAGATTTGAAAGAATACGATAGGTTTTTGTACTATCAGCAAAAACAAACGGTGCGTTGTCAGGCTCTGTAAACTTAATTTCTATCTTATTCTCATCAAAGGCTGGCGTAAATTCAACAATAGCCTGAACAGAAAGCTCTGACAAATTCAGTTTGATTTTATTAAGTGTAACATTACCTGTAGATACCTTTGTTGCTTCTATTAAATCTTCAATAAGACGCTTCATTTTTATTGACTGAAGATTAATTGTTTCTACATATTTTTTAGCTTCCTCATCATCAATATTACATTTTGATAATAAGTCGGAATAATTAATAAGTGATGTAAGCGGAGTTTTCAGATCATGAGAAACATTAGTAATAAGCTGTGTTTTCATCTGTTCCTTTTTAACCGCTTCAGCTACCGCAATATCAAGTTGAGAATTCTTTGTGTTCAAATTCTCAGAAAGTATTTTAAGTGAGCTATCAAGCTTGTTAATATTTTTAAACTCGGCTTCATCCTTATTTCCTGAAGCAATAATAATTTTATCGAGATTATTGACATAACGCACGAAACAAAAACCAACAAACGAATTGTATAAAAGAATGAACGGAACAAACAATGGCCACACAGGTGTAAATATGCCAAAAGCCAGAACAAAAAGCACTAAATTGACAATTATAAATCCGACAAACAAGAAAATTGCTTGAATTTTAAATACTCTCGGTTTATAAGTGAACACCTTAACCATCTTGGAAGTCAGCTTAAAAATACGACTAAAAAGCATATATACAACCGTTCTTTTAAAGAATGATTCCCCTGCTTTTTTCGCTCTCACCACAGAGCCTATCCACTCTGTAAGAAGGCACATACAAACAACTATCGCATAGAATGACCAGCAAAATACCTGCTCGGTTATACCATTGGGGAATAAATCAAAATCATCCACATAAAGATAAAGAACTGTAACAGCAAAGGTAATCATCAATCCGAAAGACAGAATAAAATGAATGTCATTAGGTATTTTATCGATAAAATATAATTTAACATCATTTGAATTACTCTTTTTTCCCAAAATAAAAAGCCAACAAATAAGTAATGCTACACCAATCGCAAGAAGAAGCAATACACAAACAATATCCACCCTAAACTCCGCCTTACGGAAGGTATTATATAATTCATTTAGCTTACGGTATTCATCAACCTCTTTGAATTCATCGTCAAAATATATACACATCTCGTAATCATCAGATTTTACTGATTCAAAATCTGCTTTAAGAAAATCAAAGCCTTTTAACACAGAATTCTTATCAGATATAAGAACACAATGAGTTTTTTCTGATATATTTCCCGGAATTTTTTTAATGTTTGAAAACACCGTACCATCTCTGCTTACTACATAGAATTTCATATTCTTATAATCATAGAGGTAGTCGGTCAAATACTCATAATCCAGGTCTTCCTCATAAAATCTTGCAGTTTCCTCATCATATAAAGATTCAATAAAATCACGTGCATTATCCTCGTTATATCTGAAAGGAATATTAAGTGTAAAGCTATATTCCGAATAATCCTTACCCGACGGAACAACAATACTGCAATTCGCGGAAACACAGCTATCATAGGCTTCCTCACGAACAAGATAAAAATACTCGAATATCTCCCTGCCTTCACAAGTTGCAAGAGCATATTCAGCCATTTTAACGTTTTTAGGTGCAGTATTATCCTTAAATTCAAAATTCTCAAGTGCAGGCTCCTCCGTCGAAGCAACTGTTGTTGTGTTTTCTTCCTCAACAAAATCCGAAACAGACGTGACAAGAGTTGTATTTTCGAGAGTTGTTTCCACCTGAGAAGAATCTGCCTTAACAGTTGTACCCTCAAATGACGCAGGCGGAATATCCACGTGGTAATAATCCTCAGAAGGCTCGGTATATTCCGCATAATTTACCGAATCTTCGTATTCATAGTAGGTTGCATCCCAGTTATTAACAGCATACTGAAGCTCCGCCTTGATCATAGCGGCTTTTGAATCAAGGAACGATTCATATACCTGATCAACAATTTTCTCTCTTTGATTTTCCACCTGCTCGTTATACGCCTCTCTATTATACCTTGCAAGGCTGTAGACATTATAAAAATCATTATAAAACTTCGACTGAAAAAGCTCGGTATCAAAAAAATCAACATACCTATTATTGAAATAGTTATCAACACCGACTATAAGAGCGTTGCAAACACCCCTTACACCAATAAACAATGCAGAGCTTATGACAAGCACCGCTAAAGCCCAGCAAACAAATTTTGTAAATATTGAATACTTAAATTTTTTCAACCTTGTATCCAAGACCCCACACCACCTTTAAATATTTTGGCTCCTTAGGATTAATCTCAATTTTTTCACGGATGTTTTTTATATGTACTGTTACTGTTTTTTCGGTTTTAAAGGCTATTTCATTCCACACAGCTTCATATATCTGTGCACCGGAAAGAACTCTGCCCATATTTTTCATAAGATATTCGAGAATGTTGTATTCCCTTGCAGTAAGCTTTACCGGGTCACCATCAACTGTGACTTCCTTGGATTCAGTATTAAGTGAAAGTCCTCCAGTTACAAGAGTGTTCTCGGTTTTTGCAATACTTCCTAAAGAAACATAACATCTTATCTGTGAACGTACACGTGCAACAAGCTCCAAGGGGTTAAAGGGCTTAGTAACGTAATCGTCACCGCCAAAGCCGAGGCCCGTAATTTTATCGGTATCCTCACTTTTCGCAGAAAGAAAAATTATCGGGAAATTATATTTCTCCCTGATTTTTAAAGTTGCCCTTAAACCGTCAAGACGAGGCATCATTATATCCATCACGGCACAATGAATTTCATTTTCCGAGACCGCAACAAGAGCCTCCTCGCCATCTGCGGCAGTTACAACATTATAGCCCTCATTTTCGAGGTAAATTTTAATAGATTGAAGAATAGCAACATCATCATCGCAAACAAGAACATTGTACATAAATAAACCTCCGTAATTTTACAGATATCCGTTTAAGATTTATCCTGATTTGATATTACTATATCAATATCAAAATAAGGTTATAAAAAAGTAAAGATTTCATAAAGATATTTTATAATAATCCTGATATCTATTTCAATATAAAAACGGAGCCAATGTCTGCCATTGACTCCGCAAAAATTTATGCATCGTATATTTCGTTGTGAAGTTCCTGAAGAGATTTCACATTGTCGTTAATACCCTTTTTAACTTTTTCGATACCAACAGCAGTAGCCATAGCACCTGCCATTGTAGTAATGTAAGGAACTCCTGCTTTAATAGCGGCTTTACGAAGGTAGCTGTCATCGGTTTGGCTATCCTTACCCACGGGTGAGTTAACAACAAGTTGAACATCTCCGTTTGTAATTATATCATAAACATTAGGTCTGCCCTCATTAATTTTCTTAACGTGTGTAGCCTCCATACCTGCTTCAACTATTCTTTCATAGGTGTTGCCGGTAGCGTAAATTTTAAAACCGTTATCATAAAGCTTCTGTGCTACCGCTATGGCCTGATCCTTATCTCTTCGGTTAACGGAAATAAGAACATTACCCTCAAGAGGTAATATGGATTGTGTAGCCTCCTGAGCCTTACAGAATGCTTCACCATAGGATTTTGAAAGACCGAGAACCTCACCTGTAGAACGCATTTCAGGTCCTAAAACAGGGTCAACCTCTTGGAACATATTAAAGGGGAAAACTGCCTCTTTAACACCATAATAAGGAATAACTCTGTCATTGAGCTGAGGTACGGGTGAAGGTCTGCCTGTAAGCTCAGATGTAATAATATCGGTAGCAATAGGTACCATACGAACATTACAAACCTTTGAAACAAGCGGAACAGTTCTTGATGCTCTGGGGTTTGCTTCAAGAACGTAAACCTTATCATTCTCAATAGCATATTGCATATTCATAAGTCCCTTAACATGCATTTCTTCTGCAATCTTTCTTGTATATTCCTTGATTGTTGCAACATTTTCCGGGGAAATATGCTTAGAAGGAATAATACAAGCTGAGTCACCTGAATGAACACCTGCAAGCTCAATATGTTCCATAACTGCAGGAACATAAGCATGTGTACCGTCACTGATAGCATCAGCCTCGCACTCCATAGCATTATTAAGGAAGCGATCGATGAGAATGGGTCTGTCAGGAGTTACGCCAACAGCGGCCTTCATGTACTCAACCATACTTTCATCATCGTAAACTACCTCCATACCTCTGCCACCAAGGACATAGGATGGTCTTACCATAACGGGATAGCCGATTTTTTCAGCAATAGCAAGTGCCTCATCAACATTAACAGCCATACCTGATTCAGGCATAGGAATTTCAAGCTTGTCCATCATTTCACGGAACAAATCTCTATCCTCGGCAAGATCAATAACTGACGGAGGTGTGCCAAGTATCTTAACGCCGTTCTTTTCGAGATCAGAAGCAAGATTCAACGGAGTCTGACCACCAAACTGTGCAATAACACCAAGCGGTTTTTCTTTATTATATATGCTAAGAACATCTTCAAGAGTCAATGGCTCAAAATAAAGCTTATCGGAAGTATCATAGTCGGTTGAAACAGTTTCGGGGTTACAGTTAACGATAATTGTTTCAAAACCAAGCTTTTTGAGAGCAAGTGAAGCATGAACGCAACAATAATCGAACTCAATACCCTGACCTATTCTGTTAGGTCCGCCACCAAGAATCATAATCTTTGGTTTATCAGTGCTTACCGGGTTTTTATCCTCACCGTTGTAGGTAGAGTAATAATATTCGTTATTCTCTGTACCACTGACGTGAACGCCTTCCCACTGCTCTTCAACGCCAAGCTCAATTCTGCGATTGCGGATATCATCCTCAGGAATTTCAAGTAAAATACTTAAGTATTTATCGGAGAAGCCGTTTTTCTTTGCGGAAATAAGTGCTTCATCTGACGGAAGTGAGCCCTTGACCACAATAAGAGCATTTTCCTCATCAACAAGCTCCTTCATCTGCTCAATAAAGTATTTCTTAACTGCAGTAATTTTATGAATTTCATCAACAGTTGCCCCTTTACGGATAGCCTCATACATAAGGAAATGACGTTCACTTGAGGGTGTTGCAAGCATATTGAGAAGTTGCTCTTTTGAAAGGTCATTGAAATTCTTTGCAAAGCCAAGACCATAACGACCCGTTTCAAGGCTTCTGATAGCCTTTTGGAAAGCTTCCTTGTAGGTTTTACCAATACTCATAACCTCACCAACGGCACGCATCTGTGTGCCAAGCTTATCCTGAACAGCCTTGAATTTCTCAAATGCCCAACGAGCAAATTTAATAACGATATAATCACCGTTAGGAACGTATTTATCAAGTGTACCGAACTTACCGCAAGGAATATCCTTAAGTGTGAGTCCGCATGCAAGCATTGCGGAAACAAGTGCTATAGGGAAGCCTGTAGCCTTTGAAGCAAGTGCACTTGAGCGTGAAGTACGGGGATTAATCTCGATAACAATAATTCTGTCACTTACGGGGTCGTGAGCAAACTGAACATTAGTACCGCCAATAACCTGAACGGATTCAACGATTTTAAATGCCTGTTCCTTAAGACGAGCCTGACATTCAGGTGAAATAGTAAGCATAGGAGCAGAGCAGAAAGAGTCACCGGTATGGACACCGAGGGGGTCGATGTTTTCGATAAAGCAAACAGCAATCATATTGTTATCCTTATCGCGGACAACCTCAACCTCAAGCTCCTCCCAACCGAGAATGGACTCTTCAACAAGCACCTGACCAACGATGCTTGCCTGCAAGCCACGTGAGCAA
This sequence comes from Acutalibacteraceae bacterium, assembly GCA_045647125.1. Lineage (GTDB taxonomy): Bacteria > Bacillota > Clostridia > Oscillospirales > Acutalibacteraceae > DTU089. The sequence continues at coordinate 109,727 of JAZRLZ010000023.1, forward strand.
ACAGTTTTAAGTTCTTCTTTATTGTAAACAAGGCCGCCACCCACGCCGCCCATAGTGTAAGCAGGGCGTAAAACTACGGGGTAACCTAATCTGTCTGCAATGCTGAGTGCATCCTCAACGCTATATGCAACCTCACTACGTGCCATTTCAATACCAAGCTCATCCATGGTCTTTTTGAACTCAACGCGGTCTTCACCACGCTCAATAGCATCAATCTGAACACCGATAACCTCAACATTATATTTATCAAGTACACCCGCCTTGCTAAGCTCAGCACAAAGGTTAAGACCTGACTGACCGCCAAGGTTAGGAAGCAACGCATCAGGGCGTTCTTTAGCAATAATCTGCTCAAGACGGTCAACGTTAAGGGGCTCGATATATGTAACATCGGCAGTTTCAGGGTCAGTCATAATTGTTGCAGGGTTGGAGTTAACAAGCACAATTTCATAACCGAGGTTACGCAAAGCCTTACAAGCCTGAGTGCCTGAATAGTCAAACTCACAAGCCTGACCGATAATTATAGGACCTGAGCCAATAATAAGTATTTTGTTTATATCAGTTCTTTTGGACATAAAAACACTTCCTAACAGTTTTTTCTAACTTAAAATTTTAACACATACAATAAATGTAGTCAATAAAAATACGCAAACAAAATCAACATTTTAATAAAAAAGCTATGACGAAAAAACATCATAGCTTCAACTTATCATAACTTAACTTCAACATAATCATCGATATATATTTCATCCTTATTGACCACACAATCAACCGCCAAAATATTAACACCATTATCACGGGCATTCTGTAAAGTCTTTGCAAATTCAGGGTGACGCTCCTTTGCAGGAGTAAAATAATTCGCACCTTTCATCTGCACAACAAAAAGAACAAATGATTCATAGCCTTCTTTTTTAGCCGAAACAAGCTCATTAATATGTTTTATTCCTCTCTCGGTCGGTGCGTCAGGAAAGGAAACAACACCATCTTCTTCAAGTGTTACACCCTTAACTTCAACAAATGCACGTTGATTACCATCCTCAACAAACAAATCGAAACGGGATTTTTTGTAGGTCACTTCCCTTTTGATTACAGCTTCAGTTGAAAATATATTTCCCTTTTTAAGCCACTCAAAAGCAATATCATTGGGAATCTGCGAATCCATATTTATAAGAGTTATTTTGCCTTTACAATCTTTTTCAACGGCTATCAAATCATATTTCGTTTTACGTGCGGTGTTATCTGAAACAGACAAATAAACCTTTGCACCCGGCACCAAAAGCTCCCTGCATCTGCCTGTATTTTTTACATGTACAACCTCTTCCCTACCATCTACTATAACATTTGCAATAAATCGGTTAGGTCGGGAAAGAAATATGCCGTCAACAACTTTTTTATACTTCATTTTTCATCCTCAGCTCAATAATACATCGGAAACAAGCATCACACAAAAGCCAACAAGCAAGGCATATGTTGCCCCTCTTTCGTGACCGTGTGCGTGAGTTTCGGGTATAATTTCATCACTCGTAACATAAAGCATTGTACCACCAGCAAACGCAAGTGCAAATGGAAGAATAATTGAAGAAACAGTTACCGCAAAATATCCGAGCAATGTACCGACAACCTCAATAATACCCGTTGCAAATGCACAGATAAAAGTGCGTTTGGGTGAAACACCCGCAGAAAGCATAGGTCCGATAATAACCATACCTTCGGGGATATTCTGTAATGCTATACCACCTGCAATAAGAAAAGCATCAGCAGTATTACCTGAACCGAAGCCGACACCTGCGGCAATTCCCTCGGGCAAATTATGAATGGCGATAGCAAGCACAAAAAGTATAACTTTATCAATACTGCTGTTATTATTGTGCTTCTCTTCATCTACACCCACAAATCTGTGTAAATGAGGAACTAATTTATCGAGTAAATTAATACATACAGCACCCGCAAAAATGCCAAGAACAGTAACGAGAACAGCATATTCACCGCCATATTCTATTGATGGGAGAATAAGTCCAAGCACCGCTGCGGCAAGCATAATTCCTGCGGCAAAGGATAACACAATATCACTAAATTTATGAGATATTTTTTTAAACAAAAAGCCCATTACCGAGCCGAATACCGTTGCACCACCAACACCAAGTGCGGTCAACAAAACCATTTTCAATATTATCACTCACCTATTTAAAACATATTTTAAAAACGATGTACAACCATTATAAATATCATTATATGTTATTTCAAAATCACCCGTATACCAGGGATCAGCAACATCACCTGATTCACCACAGAAGGACATCAGTTTATAAATCTTCCCTTGCGGGTCTCCCCCTAATATATTATTCATATTCCGTATATTTGCTCTATCCATTCCGATAAAATAATCAAATTTATCGTAATCTGCTTTTTTGAGTTGAACAGCACACTTACCGTCACACACGATATTATGCTTAAGAAGTTCTCTTTTTGCGGGCGGATATACAGGATTACCCTTACCATTCCAAATTTCCTCTGTGCTTGTAGCAGAAGAACAGATATAAAAATCATCCTGAACACCTGCATCACGAACAAGCTTCTTTAATATAAACTCCGCCATAGGACTTCTGCATATATTGCCGTGACAGACAAACATAACCTTAATCATATTATCACCTGAATATATTATAAAAAATATTATCGTATTGCACAAGATGTTTTTTTATGATAAAATCTTAAAAAATAAAATTCCGAGGTTATTTATGACATCAATATTAGTTGTAATTTACGTTGTATTTATATCCTTAGGGTTACCTGACTCTTTATTCGGTGCAGCGTGGCCCGTAGTCCATATTTCAATGGGTGTTGATCAGAGCTTTGCTTCTTTTTACGGTATAATAACAGGTGTCTGTTCAGGTGGTGCAAGTTTCGTTGCAGGTAAGGTTATACGAAAATTCGGTACACCTACAGTAACGTATGTTTCCACACTTCTTACAGTTCTTGGACTTGTTGGAATAAGCCTTAGTCCCAACATTATTGTTATGATGATATTTACGATAATAATGGGTTATGGTGCAGGTGCTATTGATACCGCGCTTAACAACTACATTTCCTTACATTACAAAGCCCGTCACATGAGCTGGTTACATTGTTGCTGGGGAGTCGGTGTAACAATAAGCCCTATAATAATGTCGTTTTTCCTAACCGAAAACGCTAACTGGCGTAACGGCTACAGAGTTGTAGCGTTAATGCAGTTTATTATCTCCTTATTCGTTCTTATATCCTTAAAAAGATGGAAAAAGCTTGATAACAAAATAATAAGCGAAGATAAAAACGATGCACCACCAAACAAATCACTTTTTGCAATTCTTAAAACAAAAGGATTGAAAACAAGCATATTATCACTTGGTCTTTATTGCAGTATGGAATTTACCATAGGCACGTGGGGTGCAACCTTCCTTGTTAACACCTACGATAAAAGCCCCGATGTTGCCGCAAGATGGATATCACTATATTTTGGCGGTATAATGCTCGGCAGACTTATTTCCGGCTTTATCTCTCTTAAAATTAACGATAACAATATGATTCGCGGAGGTTTCGTTGTATCACTTTTAGGAATGCTTCTTCTTGCATTACCACTCGGTGATATTTCAGTTTTCGGCTTACTTTTAATCGGCTTCGGCTTCGGACCTATATTCCCGAGTGTTCTTCACAGTGTACCCGAAAGATTCGGTACAGACTACAGTGCAGATATAACCGGTTATCATATGGCAGGAGCTTATGCAACAGGCTTTTTGGTACAATTATTATTCGGTTACATTGCATCATGGACAACCTTCAAAATAACTCCTTTTGTGCTTTTAACACTAATAATGTTAATGTACACAGCCAACGAATATACTATCAAAAAATTAAAAATTAATAAAAACAAGAAGAGAAGAGTCTGACTCTTCTCTTCTTGTTATGTATTAGTATGTGGTCTTAAAATAATTATTTCATACCATCACCAAAATGCAATTCACGAAGTCCTTCTACCTCGTCACATATGCTTTTAAGTTTACAACTGTCACAATCAAAATTCACACTCGACATAACATGATCAAGGGTTTTGATAATATCATTATTTTTTGACGATATTCGAGATAGCTCAGAATAATTGAAACTGTCATCAGTAATAAAATAAACCTTAACACCTTTTACGTCGGGGTTTTCCTTAAGCTTATTTATGTACAGATTACCTATTTTAAAAAAACTCAGATCGTTATTTAATTCTTTTGCCGAAACACGTACCTTTTCAGCTTTTTTACCGGTAGAAGCTCTCATCATATAGCCTACAGGGAAAAGTTTATATTTTTCGTACTCAATTTTTTTTATAACGTCAAAAGCACGTTGTTCATCAACACTCTCGTCAATGCTTACTACACACACCCTTGCAAAGACACAGTCACCACTTATTTCACGTAAATCTCTGCCTATTAAGGTAACACTATCTTCAATATCGGCGGATGTTACCAATTCAAAGCCCTGACCTTCCAGTTCAAATGCAGTATCACGCTGCATAATAAGCTCAAGGTGGGTGTTGCAATCAGTTACATTATTACTATCAAAGTATTTATCCCCACAAGGAAATGAATCGCAAAGATTATAGAAATCATCAATAAGATTATCAAAAAATTTCATTAAAGCTTTTTATCCCTTTTCATATTATCATAATGCTTTTGCATTTTATCATAGATTTTACGCACAAGCTTCATATCAAGATTAAACCAATACACAACAAAGGTCAAAAGGAAAAAGCCTACAATTACACCTAAAATAATAAATAAAGCTGTCATTATTCACACCTCTTATTAATTAGCCGCAAGGCCCTTCTGACGAGCATATTCGGCAGCACCGAGTGCACCCATAAGCTGTGGGTCTGTACTTAATTCAACAACATTGATTTTAAGAACTTTTTCGATAGCTTTTTTAAGCCCTGTATTTTTAGCACACCCGCCTGTAAGTGTAATACTGTCAGTAGCTCCTGCTTTTTTAGCCATAACAAAGCAACGTTTCGCAACTGCAAGCTGGATACCTGCGGCAATTTCATCCATAGGCTTACCTTCACCGACAAGTGAAATAACCTCACTTTCAGCAAAAACAGTACACTGTGCAGTAATCGGGATTGTATTCTTTGCAGTAAGGCTAAGCTCCGAAAATTCAGGTAAGGTCATTTCAAAAGCATTAGCCATAGCTTCGTAAAATCTGCCCGTACCTGCGGCACATTTATCATTCATAGCAAAATTTTTAACGGTACCATCGGTATCAATAGCGATGCCCTTAACATCCTGTCCGCCGATATCAATAATGGCCTTAACGTCGGGGTTAGTAACGTGAACACCCATAGCGTGACAGCTTATTTCAGATATATTTTCATCCGCAAATGGAACTTTATTTCTGCCGTAGCCTGTACCGATGAGATAAGTAAGCTCTTCAGCTGAATTCAGTTCATCAACCATCGAAACCGCATCGTTCAACGCAATTTCCGCACTTGCAACGGGGTTAATTTTACTTCTGTTTGTTACGTTTGCAACTATATTTCCGTTCTCATCAAGAATAACACATTTAGTATATGTAGATCCTACATCGCATCCACCAAAATATTTCATAATTTAACTCCTTTACCAAGCAAGATCGTCTTCAAAATCGACAAGCGAAGCATCAAGAGGCTCCTCTTGTAAAACTGTTTGCATATATTTGTTAACCTGCTCACGCATATCACGTCTGGAAATAGTACGCGGGTCCATAAGATCCTGCTTAACCCAGATAAAGTTAATGTTACGCTCACGAGCCTGATCATCAAATATGCCTGTAAGACCATCCATACCTTTACAGGATATCTGGTCATACATAATAACTGTATCCGCATTATATTCTTCAACAATACGCCACAATTCATCGACAACGTTCTTGTAGCCACCCTTTGTATGCTTACGCATAATTGAGCGCTGATAGGTTTTAGCAAGATCCTTCATTGCCTGTCCCTGATCTTCTGTATCAAAGCTAAGGTAAGAAATCATTGTTTCCATATCCATAACAACATTCATACCCCAGCAGTTCTCAAGCCAGTTTGCAAAGCTTGTATAGTAGTTTGCAGGACAGGACCAAACAACGGCTCTGTGTCGCATTTCCTTGGAAACCTTTTCCTTTTTCTCATAGCCTTTCATCATCAATTTATTAACCTTTTCATCAACCTTAAGAAAGCGTTTATCAACACCACCGGAAAGATTAAAGTAATAAATTCTGTAAAGCCAGAATGCTGCACCAGTCATCTGTGGATAAGGAGTTTTGTTAACATCCCACTTCTGAAGCTCGTATTCAAGTTGTTTGTTATAGTTTTTCATTGCATTTGAAAATGCATCCCAATCAAACTTTTCACCCGTTTGCTTCTCGATAAAATCTATCAAAGCATAAATCTCATCAACCGCATACTCCTGAACGTCTTCACCATTATATCTCAAAGGAATATTGAAGCAATGTGTAGGAAGATTTATTCTTCTGTCTAGGAAGGATGAGTTCATAACAGAGCCGTCACAAGGCATATTGCTTGAAATCATACAACAACCTATTTTGGGATAATCATCATCAATTGCAACGCCTGCTTCCGCACTGGGTAAGGGGCAAACATCGGCAGGAACGCCAAAGCTTTCCGTAACCTCAAGGTAAGGCGGTGTAATCTGCTGATCCACCATAGAAGTAAGAAAGATAGGAATTGTTTGTAACGGAATAGGAATAAGATTAGGAAATCCCGAGAAAATCTCATTAGGAACAATCTCATCCATAAGAACAATTCTTTTTGAGATTTTGTTATTAGGATTAATCTTTTCATCAGCAACAAATGATGTGTGAATAAGACCTGTTGCATGCTTAACAATCATATTAAAGTGCAAATGCACAATGCGAAGATGTGTTCCGCGAAGACCCATAGTGTGCCTATCAACAAAAGCGGGTGTTGAAAGATATGAGCACATCCAACGATATTTCCAAAGTCCCTTAAGGGTTGATATTGGTGCCTTAAGCACCATTTTAATCATATCCTTCCAGGTAATTAGCCAACGATAGTAATCATACATTGTATCCTTAAAGCCACGCCACTCACGATGCTTAAGTAAAGCGGTGTGTTCCTTATAAAGCTTACCTAAATCAGCCATTGCTCATACCCCCTTTTTCCTTTTGGATTTTCTTTATTTCAAGGCTTTCAACAAAAGCCTGAACACGTGTACGAAGCTGACCTGATGCAGACGCAGTATATTGTCTGTCAACAGCGGCAGTTGGTACACCATATTCATTAGTCATAACATAAGATGCAAGCGCTCTTTCATAACCCCAATACTCACAGAATTTAATCTGCTCGTACATAACACCATCCGCATTATATTCTTTAACAAGATTTCTGACATAATCGCGACGTTCCTGAACTTTTGCATGACTCATAAATCTGGGGCATTGGCTTGTAACAAGATAATGACGACAAATCTGTGTTAAAACATCCTCAGTATCGTTAAGAACAATCTCTTCCCTGCCGGGCATTGAGCCGAAGCAATAACGGTCAGCAACAACAAGTGCACCGCTATCCTCAATAAGCGATGTAAAATCGGGGTCATCCATTTCACTACCTACAACAACGATTTTTGCACGATACTTTTTCTTAGCATCAGGCACTCTTGTTTTAAGCTCTTCAAGAGTTTCACGAAGTTTCGGAAGAATAAGTGACTTAGGACAGCAATATGTAACAAGGTTTAATATATGATACTCGTAACCGGTTATACGTGGATTATCCTCTTTACGGAAGTTACCTATTTCAGTCATAATCCGACAAACCTCGTTATGCTCCTCAACAGCTTTGCGTAACGAATCATCAGATGTATCAACACCATAAACGGAGGTTAGCATATCAAGAATTTTGAGTCTTGTCTGTTTCACATAATGCTTGATTGTATGCTCCTCGATTTTAAATGGTGCATCAAGGAACGTAAGAAAAAATTTATCGTTCGGAACAAGATCCAGAAGTTCGAAATGCTCAAGGGACCTATTCATTTCAGAACAGGTTTCTGATGCAAGAACTGCATTAAGGAAGTTATACCCACCCTCTATAGCACGTTCAAGAATTGCCTTGGAATAACCGCAAAGGAAGTTACTCATATAGTAGGTAGCAATATCCATTGACCCGGTACGAGGTGCACGAAGTCTTACCGAAAAGCAATTGCCGCAATTAAGTAAAACCTCCGGTATATGGTAGCAAGTATAACCGAGAGCAATACCACCGTTATCCTTAGCTTCTTTCACAAGTTGATTATTAGCCTCCTGCAAAAGATTCTCAAATTCATATAAATATTTTAAATCCTTCATAATACTGACCTCATATAATACCTATTGCTTCGAGAGCTTTTTCAACACCACAAACAATAGCAGAATCATCGGGAAGTTTTGTAATATCCTTACCCTCAATATCAAACACTGCAAGGTTAACATCGTTAAGTATGGCAGAAAGCAATGGAATATCACCAAGAGAAAGTTTTTCAACAATGCTTTCATCTGGAATACGGTTTGCAATTACACCGATTTTTTCATACATAACAAGGTCATCAGCAACGTTCTTGATAGTTTTTATAACATCCGAGCCTTTTTTACTCGCATCTGTTATAAGAAGAAGATGTGTCACCTTTTCCATAACACGACGATTAATTTGCTCGATACCCGCCTCACCATCAATAACAACGTAGTCAAAATCCTTAGATAAAATACTGATAACTTCTTTAAGATAAGAGTTAATTTTACAGTAACAGCCAGAGCTTTCGGGTCTGCCAACAGCGATGAAGGCATATCCATCAGTTTCAACAAGGGCATCAAAAATCTTGTAACGAGCATCACCAAGAAGCTCAATAGCAGCCTTAGTTTCACCACCTTCAACAGTTTCAACAATCTCCTTACGAATGTCGTCAATAGTTGTTTTGACATCGATATTAAGTGCCGTTGAAAGACCAACCGCAGGGTCGGCATCAATGGCAAGAACCTTTTTATCCGGAAATTTTTTAACAAGAGTTTTGACAATAGCAGCAGAAATAGATGTTTTACCTACCCCGCCCTTACCTGCTACAGCAATTAATTTTGAACCTGAACTCACAACCTCAACTCCAATAGACAATATATTTCTATTATAACAATTAGAACAACACATTTCAATAACAATAGTATATAAAAAACAGTGAATAACATTGAGGTTATGCACAAATAAAAAATCAATATACTTAATTAATTATGTGAAATCCAAAGACGTTATCTTTTATCAACTAAAAAAACAACTGATTATGTTCGGCTTCGCCGAGAAGGTTCGAGCCATCCTCTTTAAATAAATCATAAAATAAAAGAGCCTACACTAAGTAGACTCTTTATGGTGGGAACAATAGGGCTCGAAAAGGCTCTGCCTTTTATTCGCTTCGCGAACAACCGATTATGTTCGGCTTCGCCGAGGAGGTTCGAGCCACCCTCTTTAAATAAATCATAAAATAAAAGAGCCTACACTAAGTAGACTCTTTATGGTGGGAACAATAGGGCTCGAAAAGGCTCTGCCTTTTATTCGCTTCGCGAACAACCGATTATGTTCGGCTTCGCCGAGAAGGTTCGAGCCATTCTATTTAAATCAATCACAAAAATAAAAAAAGAGCCTACACCAAGTAGACTCTTTATGGTGGGAACAATAGGGCTCGAACCTATGACCCTCTGCTTGTAAGGCAGATGCTCTCCCAGCTGAGCTATGCTCCCGAACGCTTTGTTATTATATAATATAAAGCAGGGAAAATCAATAGTATAATTAAAGATTCTTTAAAAATATTTTAATCAAATCAAGTCAATTATAACCTAATCTATAATTGACCATAATTTCATCTCCTAAAAGTAAACGAATTTAACAGAACAACATTCATCGTAGAATTCTTTGCAAAATCATAAATATTTAATGTAAATTGTTGTTCAAAAAATCTAATCAAACAAAAAAACAAAGGACATCACGAGAAGTCCTTTGTTTTAATGATTACAACAATTATCAAAAATCAAATTGACTCAACAAAGTGAAATCAATCAATTTACCCTACCTATCTTATCAAGAGGAATTTCTTCGAAATCGGGAGCATTTCTTTTGATCTCATCAATGTCTTTGATATTATAATCTCCGTTATCGGCATCGACAAAGATATCATCACATTTGCCTACATTATAAATTGCATTATCACTAATATCACTGAATTTCCAGACAGAACTGTATATTTCACCATATTCCATATTTTTATTAATGATAATATTATTCTTGAAGGTGCTTGTAGGATTGGGTATATAATCCGGTGAATCTGATTTTGAAATATCATCTGTGCAATTCTTGTATTCGGGGAATGCTTTTTGCCATGTTTCACTCTGCCAGGGTGAATCATACAGTGCTTCCCACATATCACCACTTCCTATATACGCATGGGTAAACCATCCGTTTTCAACTGCACCTTCTCTTGCTCTGTCATCAAATCTCAGGGCATTGTTGCCTGGATTCACAATGATATTATTAGTTATGACATTGTCTCTACCGCCACCGACGTGAATTGAGTTGCTCGGAATATTGATGAGAAGGTTACCGTAAATCTTCTGACCAGAAACTGCATCATCAAGATAAATTCCGTCAGGGCCGTGATTTTCCGAGCCTACATTATAGATACAGTTATATCTTACAATGTTACCGTACCACACCCAGCTTCTTCCCGAATAAATCGCACCTGCATCATCCGAAAGAATGCATACATCGTGAATAAGATTATATTCAATAATATGATTATTTCCTTTATATGTAACTGCTTCATGAGGAGAATTTGCCATTTCGTTATGAGAGCAAATATTTCCCACACCTTCAAGTGTAACAGCTGGCTGATATGTCTGATAAATTTCCGACCAATCATGGATATAATTATTATCCGCCTTACTGTTGCCGGGAGTAAGAGTTTCTGTATCACCACCGTCGATAATAATTCCGCCTTTTCCTGTACGAGTAATTTCGTTATTATATGCAAGATTATTGCTTCCGTTCATAACAAGAGCATTTCCTGCAACATTTTTGATAAGACAATTCTGAACGGTATTATTATTGCCTGTTATAACTACACCGTCACTTCGTGTTCCTTTTATAGTTAATCCATCAAAGATGATGTGTTCAGCCTCGGAATTAATTACAGGATTGAGTGAGAGAGAAAGAATAATTTCTGCATTATCCTTATTTTCAGGTTCCCACATACAAAGGAGTCCCTTTTCTCTGTCAAGATACCATTCTCCGGGTGCAGAAAGTTCTTCAAGCACATTGAAGAAATAGTACGGTGCATCAGTTTTTGTTCCAAAAAGACTGACAAACCTTGGAGTAAGCTCGCCAGAAGCCTTATCAAAATCTCCTACGGGAGTCGATGCGTCCGCCCAATCATATTTCCAATAGCCGAACATCCACACATCATCAAGATTTTTCCATCCTGAAATTCTCTTTGCAAGTTCAGGATTTACTCTATAAACATCCGGTTCAGGATTGCGAATTTCATACCAATCTTTAACCTCCGTAAGTGCACCGTCTGATTCCTTGCCCAAGCCTGTTTTTACAACCTCTTCGGTATAAAGATATTCATTATCGGGATATCTTGCAACAGATTGTCTTAAATCATCCACGAAAAGTTCGCAATAAAGAGGGCCTGTATAATCGCCGTCATAGTTATCTGCAGTATGGTAAGAGCCTATTGCATATATCTTACCCCAATCGTCCTTTGTGAGCGAATATGGTGCTTTTGTCAGGTCAACAACCACAACATTTTCTTTTGAATCATCAGAAAGTCTTCCTGCAATTTCGGGATAACTTTTCACATTTTCAAAGTCGGCATAATCAAGTGTTATACCACCATTAATAATAACTTCACCATTATATGAACAGTACGTTATGGGGCATTCCTCTGTGCCTGAGTCCTCTTTGGTAAAGTTAAGAGAAGACACACAGTATTCACCGCCTTCTATACAAACCGTAATCCCGGTTTTGCCTGCTTTATCTGTATCTCTTACAGCTTCAACAGCTTTTTCGATTGTAAGAAACGGTGAATCTTTTGTGCCACTGTTTTCATCGTTGCCGTTTGTGCTTACATAAAAATCGCGGATAATCATTTTATCATCATTCTTTTCCTTTGATACTTTTGATATTACAGGTTCAGGAGCGGCGTAATTTTCGTAAATCAAAACATAAATGTGCGATTTGATATATGAATGACTTCCGAAAAGAAATCCAAAAACAATAAGCAATGAAAAAATCGCTTTTAAAACTTTGTTGCTGAAAATTCTGCACACACAAAACAGAGCCATAACAGACGTGATGATAAAAGTAAGATAAACGGGAATAACCATTGCCGCCAACTCAAGCTCACCACTGCCCATTACCGCATTTATTAGAAACATTAGTCCCATAAGAACGAGCGCAAAAACCAAAGCTGTTATGACTGCACTAAATGCTTTTTTCTTTTTATCAGTTTTGGTGTTCAGCGGTATAGAAAGAAAACCTCCGCCAAGGCAAACAACAAATCCAAGAATAAACTGAAGCGGTGTATATTCATAGCAGAGATACTGCATATGGTAGTAATACAACCCGACAATTGAAAAGACTATACCAAGAACAAGACATATTGTTCCGGGTATTTTCGCTTTAACTGTTTTTTTCATAAAACAATCCCTCCTGGATGCTTATCGTTTAGATAATTATAATACTTAAAAATAAAAAAAGCAAGGCAAAGCCTTGCAAAATACTTATTACGAGTTTGCAAGTATCAAGGTTCTCCGAAACAAAGAAATCACTGTTTTCGTCTTGTTTCGTGAGGTTCTTATTACCTCTTACCTATTACTTCTTACTTTCCAAAAATCCAACCCAAAAAATTTATGAAGGAATAGTGAAGAAGTAAAAAGTAAAATCCCACTTGCTAAACGCAAATGGGATTTTTGTGTTTACAACTTGTTTTTGTCAAAATTAAATCAACTCGACAAATTGGAATTTATCGTTATAACTCAATATTGATTTCGTACTTATTGTCGATGAGTATATAGTTCACATTATACTTTTTTGCAAATTCTAACATCTGTGCATTTTCTGACAATACACTCTCCATTGTGCACCATTCATCATCCAAACGATTTTCAATGACACTTGCATATTTCTTAATGTCAGCAAAGTGATTTCTGATATATTCCTCACTCATTATAAGACAGTAATATTTGATGCTTTCAAGATATTCGGAGTCAAAGTCTTTCTGCCAATCGAATGGAATATAGCAACCTTCGATAATTAAGTTCTGCTTGTTCTCAATAACAGTTTTTATCATTTCACGACCAATCGGCCACAAGTATTCGGTCAATTCATTATCATCCATAGGGGTAAGTTCTGTATTACCACTACGAATTAAACCCATTTTCAGATGGTCTATCGATAGATATGGATATTGATATTTTTCAAGTAATTTTTGAGCAAGCACCGTTTTGCCTGTATGCGATGCACCCGTAATTAAAATAATCATTATCTCACCTACAAATTCTTATTTGTCGAACTGATTATATCACATATAAGCAACAATTACAATCGGTGCGGCTGTCCCCAAAAAAAATCAATGCGAAGCATTGTATATCATCAATTCCGTAAGGAATTGCATATCGTTTGCGACTTGTCGCACCATCGTTGTGCCGACAGGCACACTTCATTTGCCGAATGCAACTTCGTTTACACCGTAGGTGTAACATCGTTTTGTGTCCGCAAGCGGAATGAAGTTGACAGCAAGCTGTCAAACGAAGTACTCGCTTTGCTCGTAACGGAGTTGTGTCCTACGGACACAAACACAAAAAATAAAAGCAAGTCTTTCGACTTGCTTTATTTTTTGGTGGCGAGAACCAGATTTGAACTGGTGAATCAGGGTGTTGCAGACCCACGCCTTACCACTTGGCTATGTCGCCATATAAAAAAATGGAGCGGATGACGAGGCTCGAACTCGCTACCTCCACCTTGGCAAGGTGGCGCTCTACCAGATGA
>JAZRLZ010000024.1:0-1882 GCA_045647125.1 Acutalibacteraceae bacterium
TAAGAGTGAAACTGTTTCATTAGATTCAACAATTATGCCCAACCTTATTCCCAATAAAGGAAACTATCGCGAACTTCTTTGTTATCGCAAGGCCGAAGCCATATACGATATCACCTATCATTTCGCGAAGCATTACCTAACTGTAGGTGACCGCACAGTTGACCAAATGATACAGGCTGCACGCAGCGGCAAACAGAATATTGTTGAAGGATATGCAGCCGGAGCCACATCGGCCGAGAGTGAATTAAAACTATTCAACGTCGCAAAAAGCAGTCTACAAGAGTTACTTATAGACTACGAGGATTATCTGCGCACACGTGGCCTGCCACGTTGGGAAAAGGAATCAGAGCAAATGCGTTGTGCACAACAATTAGGACGAGAGCATAATGATACCGAATTTTGGATGAACATAATTCGTACACGCGATGCTGGTACAATTGCAAACATAGCAATAGTGCTTATCTACCAAGCCGATTATATGCTATATAAATACTTACAAGCTACGAGTGAGCGCTTTGTCGCGCAAGGAGGCTTCCGCGAAAAGCTCACCCACACAAGGCTTGAACAGCGAAAAAAAGCGAAAGGATATTAAGAACACTAAAGAGAACTAAGGGCAATTAATGCGGGAGGGTAAAACATTAATACCCCTCCCGCATTATCTTTCATAACACTTCAGTCTCTTTAATAACCATTAATACCCTTAATAACCTTTCCTTTAAATCCCTTAATTTTCCACCCATTTTTTAGTTAAAAATAAATAATTGATTGTCAAGTGTTAAAAATTAGGGGGTCACAACCTTGTAGAATTTCAAAGAAGAGTTATTTTTGCACGCGTAAACTTCTTATGAACAAACGATTATCAACATACAGCAGCAAAGTCTTGGCAGCCGCATCGGCTGCCGGCTTTGCTACATCCGTAAACAATTGTAGCCCAATAAGTTACCCCCTAAAAACAACAGTAAAATATAACAAAACATGAACGCTATCGTGCGGTGCTTTAACGCGCCGGGCGGTAGCGTTTTTTGTGAGATTTATAAAACAAGAACTATATTAAACTTAACTTTATGAAAAAAACTCTACAAACTTTATTATTTGCTTTAATAGCAATTATGATGCCAATAGGAGCATCAGCACAGATTGATGACTACATAACAGTAGACACCGAAGTGGGTACTGCCACCATTGACGGTACCTTGGGTGGCAAGGCTGAAGCTACCGAAGATGATCTTGCAGCTATGGTGGAATTACTCAAAAGCTATATAGAAAATGGACATACCACAATTATCGTAACAGGTAGCCAACCGGCGAAGCTTCTTATGAGCGGATATCTTACTCCGATAGTATCTCTTGCTTTTGAGCAACTAACTTATGTTTATCAAGACGAAAAAAATGACAGCTATTGGGGTACAGTTGATCTAATTTATCAAGATGTTACGGAAATTGTAGAATATGAATTCTATTGTTGTGATGTACTTAAAAGCATCACTCTCCCCAAAGTGACAACCGTAGGTGATAGAGGCTTTTGGGCTTGCTTTTATTTGGAGACATTGACATTTGGCTCGGTGGTTACTACCATTTACGACAATAGTGGTGAGGTGTTTTACAACCTCGGATACAAAATTGACGGTTGTAACCTTGTCCTTAACTGCGGACAAATGCATACCGAAGATACATACAAGCCAGATCTCGAAAACAACGTGTGGTTCAAATCAAGCTGGGGCGGCGATGTGACTTGGAAGAACATCACGCTGACTCATGGCAAAGCCATCCCCGGCAGTTGTGAAAACATAGGCCCAGAAGGCCACAACTACATCTGTTCAGTCTGTGGTGCTACCGTAACAGAAGCCCACAATTACCACGGCAGTATCTGCACCGACTGCGG
>JAZRLZ010000025.1:0-66775 GCA_045647125.1 Acutalibacteraceae bacterium
TTCTTCTCTGCTTGTTTACTTCGATAACCTTGAACTGAACTGTCTTCTTAAGAAGATCTTCAAGCTTGTCGTTGCGGCTTGCTGTAGCAAGTGATGCAGGGATGAAAAGACGAGCATTATTTGAAACTACGATGATACCACCGCGGATGATTTCTGTAACTACGCCTTCGAGAATGGTATCAGTTCCCTCAGCCTTTACGATGTCATCCCATGCTGCGATTGAATCATAGCGCTTCTTGGAAAGCTTAATAACGCCTTCCTGGTCATTGGTTTTCATGATGATGAGGTTAAGAGTATCGCCAACTTTAAGCTCAGCCTTGGGATCCGCATTCGGGTCACTGCTATATTCGTCATAGGGAATATAGCCTGTCTGCTTCCTGCCGATATCAACCTGTATCTCTGTGTTGGAAACGCCCAATACTGTACCAACAACCTTCTGGTCGCTGTTCATGTTATTGTGAGATTCCTCTAAAGCAGCTGCGAAATCAAAATCGTCTGCTGCAGCAGAGTCAAGCACTCTTTCCTCCTCAATCATATTGTTGTCTTTGAGAATTTCGGACATGGTTTCAAGTACCTCCTTTATAATCGCGGCGGGAGTAGATGCACCCGCAGGCAGACCGACAGAGCGAAACTTATCTAAGCTGATACCATAAAGCTCGGATGCAGTCTCAACAAGAAAAGCAGGGCAATTACGTTCGCACACGCTAAGGAGCTTACGGGTATTCGAGCTATGTCGTCCACCCACAATAACCATAGCGTCGCAAGTCCGAGACAATGCCTCGGCTTCACTCTGCCTCTCTTCGGTCGCACTACATATTGTATCAAATATTTTCACATTTGTACATAGCAAATTTATTTTTTTTACACTTTTTTCCCATTCTTTTACGCTAAAAGTGGTCTGTGCAACAAAAATTATATCCTTTTCCTTAAGTGCAGGATATTCAATGACCAATTTTTCTATTTCCTCATCATTGGCAATAACAAAAGACTGACCATCAGCACAGCTTTTTATACCCTTAACCTCGGGATGATTTTCATCACCCGCAATGATTGTAGCAACATCCTCCGAGGAATTTTCAAGAACAATTTTGTGTATTTTCTTCACAAAGGGACACACCGCATCGACGAAATCACAACCACTTTCCTTCACACGAGAAAGCACGTCACGGGTAACTCCGTGAGTCCTTAAAATAAGCGTTGTGCCGTTTTCTACCTCAGAAGGGTCATCAACAACCTTCACGCCCCTTCGGGAAAGGTCATCTATTACCTGCTGATTATGTATAATGGGTCCAAAGGTAGCAACGGACTTACCCTCGGAAACCATTCCTTCAATAAGCTTTATTGCACGGTCAACACCAAAGCAAAAACCCGCTTTTTTTGCAAGTATAATTTCAGCCATCAGATACGCTCCTTAATTATACCAATCATATAATCGATTGTTTCGGGTAACGTAAGCTCTGTTGAATCAACAAGTATAGCATCATCCGCCTGTTTAAGAGGTGCAATTTCACGATGTGAATCCTGATAATCACGTTCTTCAATCTCTTTAAGAATAGTATCAAAATCAACCTTCTGACCTTTTTCTATAAGCTCTTTATAGCGTCTGTCAGCCCTTGCCTTCGCAGAAGCGGTAAGAAATAATTTAATCTGTGCATCAGGCAGTACAACTGTACCTATATCTCTGCCATCCATTATGCAATTATTTTCTTTTGCAATATTACGCTGTAAATCGAAAAGGAATTCGCGGACACGGGGAATTGCAGAAACATTTGATGCCGCCATAGATACTTCATTCTGACGGATAGCTGTTGAAACATCCTCTTCACCAAGAAACACTCTTTGCTCGTTATCAACAAACCTTAAGGAAACCTCAAGTCCATCAAGGGTTGAAACAACCTGTCCCGCATCTTTAGTATCCATTCCGAGTCTTAAAGCATTAAGACCTACTGTACGATACAATGCACCCGTATCAACGTAGATATAACCCAATTCTTTAGAAACTGCTTTTGCGATTGTGCTTTTACCTGCACCTGCAGGGCCGTCAATTGCGATATTAATCATAATATAATCCTCCGTTACGATTATTTATATATTGCTGCCTGCAAGATGACCGGTAGAAAAGGCAATCTGAAGATTAAAGCCTCCTGTATAGGCATCTACATCTATAACCTCACCTGCAAAATACAAGCCGTCAACAATTTTACTTTTCATAGTTTTGGGATCGATTTCACTTACACTTACACCGCCCGATGTTATAATTGCTTCATCAATAGGTCTGAAATCCGTTACGGTAAGCCTTATATCCTTTAGCAAATCAACAAGTGCTGCACGCATATCTTTTGTTACCTGATTTGATTTTATATTACCGTTAAGACCTGAAAGCTTTACAACTATCGGTATCATCTTCCTGGGAAGCATAAGAGAAAGAGTATTAAACAAATTCTTATTTGAGCATTCAAGCAAATCTCGCTGAATACGTTTATCAAGCTGTTCATAGGTAAGTGCAGGTTTAAAATCAATATGTATAGCGTACCTGCCCTTTTCCATATTACGCATATGCGAGGACGCAGAAAGAATCATAGGACCTGATACACCATAATGTGTAAAAAGCATCTCGCCAAAATCCTTATAAACCTCTTTGTAGGTTTTTGTATCCTCAACCCTTATCTCCACATTGCGAAGAGAAAGCCCCTGGGCGTCGGTACACCAGCCCTCATGACATTCAAGAGGAACAAGCGATGGCTTCAGCTCGGTTATCGTATGTCCCGCTTGCTTTGCAAGAGTGTAGCCGTCACCTGTAGAGCCGGTTGCAGGATATGAAACGCCACCGGTTGCAATAAGCACGTTATCAGCAAAAAACTCTTTACCGTCCTCTGTAACACAACCTTTAACCGCACCATCCTCAATAATAAGCGAGGTAACTCTACCTTGCTTACGTTTAACACCATTTACGGTGATATATTTATTCAAAGCATCAACTATATCAAGAGCTCTGTCGGATACGGGAAAAACCCTGTTACCACGTTCTATCTTAAGCGGAACGCCTAACCCCTCGAAGAAATCCATAGTATCATCAGTTGTAAACCTTGAAAAAGCACCATATAAAAATCTGCCGTTCACGGGTACATTGGATATAAGATCATTAAGCAAAGGACAAGCATTGGTAACATTGCATCTGCCCTTTCCCGTTATAGCAACCTTACGTGCCAATTTATCATTTCTTTCAATAAGGGTTACCTTCAAACCACGTTTTGCCGCAGTGCCTGCCGCCATAAGACCGGCAGCCCCGCCACCTATAACAATCAAATCCATATTTTCACCATTCAAATAAATTATAAAACAACAAGCTTATCGGTCATTTCTTTTCCGCAGATATCATTTACGGGAAGTGCAAGAGAAAAAACATCCCTGGCGAAGCATTCCAAAGAAAAAAGTCTTTCAGCATCTGCACCTAAAGAATAAATTTCCGATGATTTTGTAACAACGGGAAGTGTTGATGCAAGCTTTGCTTTTTTCAAAAGCTCGGCACCTCTTTTATTAAAGCCTAAAACCCTTACATAGGGCACCGCCTTAATTACGTCTTCCTTTTTGATTCCGAGAAAAGCACAAATAACAATTCTCCTTAGTCTTGAATGAGTATATCTCTTTGTTTTGACTTTTTCAAGTATTTCTTCAAGATAAGAAGAAGACTTTATAGCATCAAAAAACCTGAATTCAAGCCCTTCACTGACATCAGGAAGGGAGCGTAATTCCTCGACGGACATTGAACGAAGCTTATAAAGAATTGCTCCTTCAAGTTTTTTTATGCTTGCAGGTGCTTTATATTTTTTTATCTCCTCTGCAACAAGGTTATATGAGTTTTGAGGCAAAAAGGATGAAAAATCTCTTCCATCAAGCATCATATTGCGTATGGCAGATGCTGAGCAAAACTCCGAATCTGTAATCTCACTATCGTGATCTGCACCCTTACGGGTAACGGGCTTTACAGCCATATCAAGACCAAGACATTTTATAGCTTTTATATATTCAACACCGAGAATGTCATTAGGTGATGACAGATGGCGTGACACATTATCACCAACAATTTCCGCCACCGCCTTTTCCCTTGCCGCAGGAAAAGAGAGTCCCTGAGAAAGATACTTTTCCACACCCTCGGAAAACGCATTACTAATCACAACATCTGCACACCTTGCAAGCATTTCCGAATCACCGCACTCAGAACCGAAAGCAAGGCAATCTATTACACCAAGACCACCGAGAACAGACAACCCACCTAAAGCAAAACGTTCAGCGCTTGCCGTAGCATAGGTAACAGGTAAGCTTAGCACAAGGTCAGCACCATTAAGCAATGCCGATTCTGTGCGGACATGAGGTGACACACAAGCACACTCTCCCCTTTGCACAAAGCTTTCACTCATAACAACGGTGACAGTATCTTCCTCATGACATTTCAACGAATCTATCAGGAATTTATGACCATTGTGAAGCGGATTGAACTCTGCTACAATACCGTAATTCAAAAAATCACCTCTTTTGTACAGGTTTACTCTTGAAAAAGAATAAAATAGTGGTATAATTAATATTCGGTAAATATTTTACACAATAATATTGTATTTGATTTTCCAGAAAAGAAAATAAACATTATTAATGGAGGTTTATTATGAAAATTCTCGTAATCAACTGCGGAAGCTCCTCACTTAAGTATCAGCTTTTTGATATGGATGGTGAAAAAGTACTTGCAAAAGGTATTTGCGAATCCATCGCTACAGATATGAGCCACACCAAGGGCTCTACATTTGATGGCAGAAGTTTTGATGCTTATGTTGATATCCCCGACCACAAGGTTGCATTCAATATTGTTAAGGATGCTCTTGTATCCGGTGACTGCAAAGTTATTGAAAGCCTTTCAGAAATTGGTGCTATCGGTCACAGAGTTGTTCAGGGCGGTGACGTTTTCACAGAAAGCGTACTCATCGATGACAGCGTACTTAAGACAATTGATGACCTCAGTTCACTTGCACCACTTCACAATCCCGCACACGTTGTAGGTATTGAATGCTGTAACGAAGTATTCGGCGAAAGCGTACCTCAGGTTGCAGTGTTTGATAATGCATTCCATAGCACAATGCCCGAAACATCATATATGTTTGGTTTACCTTACAAATATTATGAAGAGGACCATATCCGCCGTTACGGTGCACATGGTACATCACACCGTTTCGTTGCATACAGAACTGCAGAAATTGTTGGCAAGGATCTTAAGGATATCAAGCTTATCACCTGCCACCTCGGTAACGGATGCTCAATCACAGCAATTAAAGACGGCAAGGTACTTGACACAAGCATGGGTCTTACTCCCCTTGATGGCTTTATGATGGGTACACGTTGCGGTGCAGTTGACCCCTCCGCCATCACATACATTATGCAGAAGCACAACATCTCAGCTGAAGAGATGGATAAGATTATGAACAAGCAGAGTGGTGTTCTCGGCATTTCAGGCGTTCACTCTGATGACAGAGCAGTTAAGGCTGCTGCAGTTGAAGGTAACAAACGCGCAAAGCTTGCACGTGATATGCAGTGGTACCAGATCCGTAAATGCATCGGCTCATACATCGCAGCAATGAACGGTGTTGACGTTATTGCATTCACAGGCGGTATCGGTGAAAACTGTGTTGACCTTCGCGAAGACGTTCTCAAAAACCTTTCATATCTTGGTCTTGAGCTTGACGAGGAAGCTAACAATGTTCGCGGTGAAGAAATCGAACTTACAAAAGCAGGTTGTGCAGTAAGAGCCTTCTGTGTTCCTACAAACGAAGAACTTGCTATTGCAAGAGATACTAAAGAAATTGTTGAGAAGCTTTAATTCCAAAACTTAAAATCTCGTAAACCAAATGAAAAAGAGCTGTAAAAACACAGAGTTTTTACAGCTCTTTTTATTAATAAATTAACGGCTCACGATCATATTCGCATTTTCGATAAGGAACACCCATTTTAAGTTTATGGTTATTTCTTGTCAAAAGGTCATCAACACGAACAAACTCATAACCTTGTTCCTGAAGATCAGGAATTGCTCTGATTACTGCTTCAACCGTAGGTCTTTTTGTATCGTGAAGAAGAATGATTTCACCATCACCGGCACATTCCATTATTTTTTCGTAAATAACATCTGCATCCTTATGACGCCAATCATAGGTATCTTTAGACCAGTTCACAATAACTCTGTCATACATTTTAAGGCTCAAAGAATTTATATAACCGTATGCAGGACGATAAAAAACAAGTTTCTGGTTAGTTATGTTTTTTATAATCTCATCAGTTTTATCAATAAGTGCTTTTGCCTTCTTCGGTGAAACGGCATAAAGATTCTGATGAGTATACCCATGGTTAGCAATAAGGTGACCATCGTCATAAGCCTGTCTGATTATTTCGGGATTTTTTTCCGCATTAGCTCCAAGCACAAAAAAACTTACCTTTACATTATAGTGACGAAGTGCAGAAAGAAGCTCTTCCGTATAATCAGAAGGACCATCCTCAAAGGTAAGTGCAATAACCTTTTCGGGAACAACGCTTTCCGCAAAAGAAATACGATAAGCACCGTCAGGTATAACACGCGAAACAAGTATAATAGCAAGAATCAACGGAACAAGTGTAAACACAAATCCGATACGTCCCGACGAGTCCTTGCGTTTTTTATCGGTTACACGTTTTTCATCTTTATTCTTTTTCATTTTAATTATAACTCCAAAAAGAAAAGCCGACATTAAGTCGGCTTTATAATTAAATTATTTCTTAAAAAGACCGAGAATATCAACAATATCGCCGTCTTCGTCATCGTCAGCTGATGAATAAGAATCAGAAGAAGAGGATGAAGATAATACAGACGAGCCTGTTTTATTAGCCATACCATTTGAATCCGTACCGAAGCCTGTTGCGATAACGGTAACTACCATTTCGTCCTCAAGCTTTTCATCAAAGGCAACACCGAAGATGATGTTTGCATCTGAATCAGCTGCTTCAGCAATAATGCTTGCTGCAACGTCAACGTCATCAAGTGTGATATCAGGTGAAGAAGTGATGCTGATGATAACACCCTTTGCACCCTGAATTGTTGTTTCAAGAAGAGGGCTTGAAACTGCTGAATTAGCAGCTGCTTCTGCCTTTTCTTTACCGGTTGCACGACCAACGCCCATATGTGCGTGACCTGCATCCTTCATAACTGCTGTAACATCAGCAAAGTCGAGGTTGATAAGACCAGGAACCTTAATAAGCTCAGAAATGCTCTTAACACCCTGACGAAGAACATCATCTGCAACGTCGAATGCGTTAGCAAATGTGATTTTCTGATCAGAAACAAGTTTAAGTCTTTCGTTAGGAATAACGATAAGGCTGTCAACATGCTGTGCAAGTTCTGCAATACCTGCTTCTGCCTGCTGCATTCTTCTTTTACCTTCAAATGCGAAGGGCTTTGTAACGATACCTACTGTAAGAATACCGTTACTCTTTGCGATCTCTGCAATAGCAGGTGCAGCACCTGTACCTGTGCCACCGCCCATACCTGCAGTGATAAATACCATATTAGCACCATTGAGAGCATCAACGATAGCATCTCTGCTTTCTTCAGCAGCTTTAAGACCCATTTCGGGACGAGCACCGGCACCGCGACCACCGGTAACCTTTTCACCAATTTGAATTTTATGTGTAGCTTTGGAGAAGGTAAGAACCTGTTTATCAGTATTTACAGCAATGAATTCAACACCCTGTACGCCTGATGATACCATTCTGTTGATAGCGTTACCACCGCCGCCACCAACACCGATGACTTTAATCTGGGTAACATCTTCAAAATCGTTTGAAATTTCAAAGTTCATTTTTAATCCTCCTAAAAATCTTAACTTCTTATATAATGATAGATTAATTCACAATATATCTATTAAATTCTACCATAGTATTTTCACAATAGCAAGATATTTTTTTTATTTTTTGAATTTTTTAAGGCTTTTAGTCGCAAAATGTAGTATGCATAATTTAATTCTGCTTATTTAGACCATATATTTAGCTCAATAACGTTTTAATTTACTTCTTATTCTTTTTGTTATTGGATTTTTTTGAATCATTCTTTGCTCCTGCATCGAAATATGCATTAGGCTCTACGGATAAATCCAGCGTACCCTCTCCGTTAGGATTGATTTCATTTTCCTGCTCAATTGCAGCAGCTGCACGTTGAAGCTTGCGAACAACATTTGTCAACGAGCCAATTTCTATAGTAATACGTTTATCATATACAAGGGTAAACACTCCCTTTTCGTCACACTTGATGGAGGTTATATCCTGAATACCGCTTTTATCAATTGCATCAACAACAATTAGGAAGTTATCTGTAAGCTCTTGTTTTCCAAAAGCAATAACCTTTCCCACCTCAGCAGATTTAATATCCAACCCTCTGACAATTGCCGCACCTACGGGACGTTTCGGCTCATTATTGCTCAAAACCTTACCCGTTTTATCCACCGCTACGAAAACCTTACCACTTTTTATACAAGCAACAGTAGTAGTTTCCGTAACATTAATAATAAGCTTATCGGGCAATTCCCTTTCTACAGTAACACTTTCAATATAAGGCAGACTGACGGGAAGCCTCTCATTAAGTTTTTCTTCGTTTACCATAAAAAGATTGGCGCCTTCTTCTATATCGCCTGCGGTAATGATCTGTTTTTTATTATAAGTCTGTGACCCTTTTATCTGAATGGTATTAATCCGGAAGAATACCGCAAGAATCAACACTACACCTGCACAAATAACAGAAAGTGCAAGAAAAACAAGGATTGCAATACGCTTTGCTTTCCTTCTGCGTCTTATTTTCCTTTTATTAATCGAGCGTACCTCATCACGTGATAAACTTGCCGTTTTTTTCTTTTTAGGCGGTATTATCTTTGTTTTAGAACGCTTTACGTTACGACCTTTATTATTCTGCATCAGAACTGACCTTCCTGTGAATACGGGCATTAAGTGAACAAAGATTATCGCAAAAATCCTCGTAACCTCTGTCAACAAAGTCCGTTTTTTCTACAATCGTTGTTCCATCGGCACAAAGCCCTGCAACAACAAGTGCGGCACCGCCACGCAAATCGGGTGAAACAACCTTTGCCGAATAAAGTCTTCTGACTCCGTCAACAACCGCTACCCTACCCTCTGTGCGTATTTTTGCACCCATACGCACAAGCTCACTGACGTGTTTAAAGCGGCTTTCAAAAATATTTTCTACAATTACACTCGTGCCCTCCGCAACGCTCACAAGCGTTGTAAAAAGTGCCTGACAATCCGTAGGAAAGCCCGGATAGGGCTGTGTAATTATTTTATCAATACGATTCAACCTTGCGGGGGCTTTTATACGGATATCCTTACATCTTATCCTAATATTGCACCCTGCCTCTTCCAAAAGAGGAACAACCGAATTAAGGTGTTGCGGATTAGTGTTAACAAGTTGAACATCACCACCCGTAACCGCACCCGCAATAAGGTAGGTTGATGCAACTATTCTATCACATATAACATTATGCTCGCAACCGTGAAGTTTGTTGACACCTTCAACAACTATAATACTTTCCCCGGCACCCTTGATAACTGCACCGCAGGAAATCAAAAAATCGCACAAATCAATAATTTCGGGCTCGCGTGCCGCATTAACTATTGTTGTTGTGCCCTTTGCGGTTACCGATAAAAGCAAGGCATTCTCCGTAGCACCCACACTGGGAAAAGAAAAGGTTATTTTATTCCCCTTTAAGCCATTGGGTGTTTCACAGCATATTCTACCGTGACTGACCTCCAGCTGAGTGCCGAGACGCTTAAGAGCATAAAGGTGCAAGTCAATCGGTCTGAGACCGATTTCACATCCACCCGGGCTATACGCTGCAGCCTTACCCATTCTGCCTATTACAGCACCCATAAAAACTACCGATGACCGCATCTCCCTCATAAGATTTTCAGGGATTTCGTAACCATCGGCAGTTGAGCTATCTACAATAACTGTGTTGCCGTCACGAATAACATGACATCCAAGTGTTTTTAATATACGAATTGTACACTCCGTATCAGAAAGACGTGGACAATTATGTATAACACACTTACCATCAACTAACAATGTGGCGGCAAGTATCGGCAAAGCGCTATTTTTGGAACCTTGAACCTTAAGGCTACCATTCAAACGCCTGCCACCATCAATAACAAAGGCAGACATACAGCTGCTCCTTTCATTATGTAATGAATGCTTTATGCTGTATAATATGCATTTGTTCTGATTTTGTTAATTTACTTTTTTGCAATACCCTCAACAATATCGCAGATTTTCTGTGTGGCATCAATATGAGCCATTGCTCGTGCATTTTTGCCCACATTCTCAAGCCTCTTTTTATCCTTGAGAAGCTGTTTGATTGTTCTCATAAGAACTGTACCGTCAAGAGCAGATTCCTCAATAATCAAAGCGGCATTTTTATTTACCATTGACATCGCATTATGATACTGATGGTTTTCGGTAACATTCGGTGAAGGAATAAGTATAGAGGGCTTACCCAATGCCTGAATCTCTGAAAGTGACGAAGCACCCGCACGGCAAATAACTACATCTGCCGCAGAAAGGCAACGAGCCATATCATCAATATACGGTCTTACGTTAAGGTTATCCGACTTAGCGATATTGATACCCTTATCCGAAAGCTTTTCAGGAACCCACATACCATTCTGACCCGTGGAAACTATGTAGTTATATTTACTGTTATAGCCATCCTCAACAATAACACCGATTATAGCCTTATTGATAGAACGCGCACCCAACGAGCCACCCATACACAGTATAATGGGTCTGTCATCAAAACCAAGTTCTTTACGTGATTCAACAGGATCTGCTTCAAGAAGCTCACCGCGAATGGGAAGACCGGTAACAACCGGATCGTTTTTACATTTAAGGTGTTTTTTTGCATCCTCGGCAGTAAGCATAACAACATCAACCTTTTCGGCTAATGCTTTGTTTGTTACACCGGGGAAAGCATTCTGCTCGTGAATAGCGGTAGGAATACCCATTTTTGCCGCCATTCTGACAACAGGTCCGCTTACATAACCACCGAAGCCAACAACCACATCAGGGTTAAAATCTTTAATAATCTTTTTACAAGCACCACTGCTTTTCAAAAGTTTTGTAACTGTGTTTATGTTATATCTGATATCCGGAATAGCAAAGCTACGCTTGAAGCCCGTTACATCAATAGTTTTAAGCTCAAAACCCGCATTGGGAACTATCGTTGCTTCAATTCTGTCAGCTGTACCGACAAAAGCAATTTCACTATCAGGATATCTTTTGCGCATTTCACCTGCCACAGCAAGTGCGGGGTGTACATGACCACCGGTTCCGCCGGCTGCGATCAAAATTCTCATAACCACACCTTCTTTTCAGTCATTCATTTTCATCTTTCACACTGTTTTGTTTTTATTCCTTTTCAGGTCTCTTAAGAAATAAACCTTAGGTAAATCCGCCTGACGGGAAACCGACAGAATCAAGCCCATTTCAACGAAGGTAATCAATAATGCCGATCCGCCGTAGCTGAAGAAAGGAAGGCTGATACCGGTGTTGGGAACAGTATCTGTAACAACGGCAACATTAAATACAACCTGAAGAGCTAACTGTGCAGTCATACCAAAGGCTATAAGAGCACCATATCTATCTCTTGCGTGCATACCGATGTAAATACCTCGGCATATCACAGCAACAAAGAAGAGCAAAATAAAAGTACAACCTACAAAACCTAATTCTTCACCGATGATAGAGAATATAAAGTCTGTATGTGATTCGGGTATATATAAATATTTCTGTTTAGAGTTGCCGATACCCGAGCCGAGCAACCCGCCTGAGCCGAGAGCGTACAAGGAATGATTTATCTGCCAACGTGATTCTTCGGGAGAGTAATCCTTAACGCGCCAGGCTCTGATTCGATCTATCATATACTCCTTGAGAGGAAGATCATCATAATTAAAGCAAACGTACACAAGCACAACAAGTGCAACAATTCCTGCAATAGCAAACCATCTTGCTCTACACTCACCTATCCAGAGCATTGTGACACCGATAAGCAAAATAAGTATTGCACCCGAAAGATGGCTTCCTATAAGCACCATACCTGCGGTAATTGCTATTACCATAGCATAAAAGAACATTGTTGTAGTTCCCTGAGTAACGGTAACTGAGCCATTTGAAATCTCATGGAGCTTTACTGCCCAGGATGCAGTAGACGGAGCATTACTTACTATTTTTTTACGATCCTTATCAAGACCTGTCGCAAGAAAAATTATAAGAGAAATTTTAGCGAACTCTGACGGCTGGAATGATATTGAGCCGATACCAAACCAACGATTGATTCCGTCACCGCCACCGCGTAAAACTGTAACCACCAACAAGCATATAGCAATAAACAACAACACATTTGAAGCTAATCTGAGGTACTTATAATTAAACCGTGACAAAATCACCATACCGGGAATGCAAACAAGAGCGAAGAACAACTGACGCTTAAAGTAAAACAAGCTGTCACCTGAACCACTGTTATAGAAAGCGTAAATATAGCTTGAAGAAAGGAGTAGCACAAGACCAACAACCATAAGGCCGACAATCATAAGGAAAAAAGGCATATCCATACCATTCTTTATGAATAAATCGTTAAACTGCCTTTTCTTCGGCATATAACCACCCTTTCTGCAGATTTCTGTTTAATATTATTTCGGTGCACCGAAATGAATGAGTAATACGGCAATAATTCCGCCGATAAGATTCACAAGAGAGAAGATTTTTACAATCTTAACTTCCTTCCAGCCACACATTTCAAAATGGTGATGTATCGGAGCCATTTTGAAAATACGTTTGCCGTGAGTAAGCTTGAAATAACCTATCTGTAAAACATCTGAGCCGAACTCTGCTACGTAAATAATACCTGTGAGAAGAATAATGACGGGGCAATCAACCGCGTATGCAAAAGCAACCACAAGACCACCAAGGAACATTGAGCCAAGATCACCCATCATAACCTTTGCAGGATGCCAGTTCCAGATAAGGTAACCGATAAGACCACCTGCAAGAGCAGACGCCATAAGGCTTATACCAAGGCAGTTACGAAGTGCCGCAATAGCAATAAAGCTGAACGCTGCAGTAAGTGTAACAGAGCCGCAAAGACCGTCGATACCATCGGTAAAGTTAACGGCATTTGTTGTAGCATAAATTACTATAAAGCCAATAACCCAGAAGAATATTTTGGTTTCTATCATTCCGATAAAGGGAACGAACATAGCACCCGTAGGGTTATTTATGTAAAGCGTAAGAAGGTAGCCCACCATAAGAACAACCTGAAGAACGGTTTTCTGCATAATGGTAAGACCGAGATTACGTTTTTTAACTACCTTAATATAGTCATCAAGGAAACCGATAAACGCAAAGCCGAGAGCCATTGCAAGACCTGCCCAAACTTTGATTTTGTTACCCTGAGCCAAAACCTCGTTAACAGAAGGAACAGCACCCGAAGCAGCATCTACCACAGAGCCGACAATATCGCCACCAAGAATTCTATCAATCACAACAACAGCAACAAAGGCAATAACCGTTCCTAATATAAACAACACACCACCCATTGTAGGTGTACCCTGCTTATTTTTATGCCATTTAGGACCTATATCAAGTATTGTCTGGCCAAATTTAAGTTTGTGTAAAAACGGAATTACAACATAACCCAATCCAAAAGAAACAGCAAAAGCGATTACCGCAGCCGTGACGCACGCCAAAATAATATTCATCTTACGAACTCCTTATTTTTATATAAATAGTAACTATATTATATATAATTATTCTTCTATACTAATTATCCTACGAAAAGAAGAAAAAATCAAGTCACTCAGCCACAAAACCTAACTTTTTATATAAAGAAATGAAGATTTCTTCCATTTTCATACCTCTACTACCCTTAAAAAGCACCGCATCACCCGACTTAATATTCTTATAAAGAAATTCAGCCATTTCTTCCTTATCGGAAAAAGATTTCGCTTTGCATCCGCACTTAAGAGCCTCATCAACAATAAAACGAGAAAGCTCACCGTATGTAATCACATACTCGCAACCTACCTCACTTGCCTTTGCGCCAACCTCACGATGTGCTTGTTCGCTAAATTCACCAAGCTCAAGCATATCACCAAGCACCGCAAAAGCATTGCCTTTTGATATTGTTGCAAGTGCATCAAGCGAAGCCTTCATACTGTCAAGGTTTGCGTTATAGCAATCCTCAATAAATGTTATATCATCTATTGTGGTTATTTTCTGTCGCATTCCCTCGGGTACAAAGTCTTTTATACCTTCTGCCGCCTCTTCAAGTGTATAGCCTAAATTCACACCTACACACATTGCACACAAGGCATTATAAACGTTATGGATACCTACACTCGGTACAAAAAAAGTTGCGGTTTCATCTCCGTAAACTGCTGTAAAAGTACTACCGAGCGCGGATGCCTTAATATCCTTTGCAACCATATCAAGATTATTACCTTCAATACCGAAACGCATAATACGATAATCGGGTGTTGAAAAGCCTGCAAGCATATCGTTATCACCATTAACGATAAGCGTAGAACCCTTTGCCATACCGTCAAGAATCTCGCATTTTGCTTTAAGAATACCTTCTCTTGAGCCCAAATTTTCAATATGAGCAGTACCTACATTTGTGATACAAGCAATTGACGGCTCAACAGTTTTCGAAAGCCTCGAAATCTCGTTGAAGTGGTTCATACCCATTTCAATAACCGCCGCCTCGTGGTCTTCTTCAAGACAAAACAAGGTTTTCGGAACACCTATTTCATTATTAAGATTTCCTGCTGTACGCAAAGCATTGAATTTCTTTTTAACAACGGCATAAATCATACCCTTGCTCGTTGTTTTACCTACGCTGCCCGTCAGACCGATAAACGGTATAGAAAACGTTTTACGATAACCGTGGGCAATATCAAGAAGTGCCTTACCCGTATCCTCGACGTAGATAATACGAGGATCATCACCTACATTTTTACTGCAAACAACGGCTTTTGCCCCCTTTGAAAGAACATCGGGAACAAAATCGTGTGCATCAAATCGTTCACCTATAAGGGCAACAAAAACTGTATTTTCATCAACATCACGGCTATCAGTTGATATTTTACTGATTTCTCCCTCAAGAGTTGTGGAAGAACCGCAATATTCTGCTATATCTTTAATAGAAATCTTTTTCATACCACATCATCCGTAATTATTTTTTAAGATTTTCGAGTGCCTGAGCCACTACCTCACGTTCATCATAATGAACACGCTCTTTGCCGATAACCTGATAGGTTTCGTGACCTTTACCCGCAAGAAGAATTGTATCCCCTGCCTTAGCAATACCCAAAGCATAAGCAATAGCCTCACTTCTGTCGGTTACAGGAACAACCTCTGCCTTAGAGCCTACAGTACCAATAAGAATTTCCTGAATAATTTCATCAGGATCCTCTGTACGAGGGTTATCTGTTGTTACAACAACTATATCAGACAAATCAGTTGCCATACGTCCCATTTTGGGGCGTTTTGTTTTATCTCGGTCACCGCCGCAACCAAACAAGGTAATAACTCTGCCCTTTGTAAATCCACGAACGGCATTCAATGCTTTTTCAAGCCCATCAGGAGTATGAGCATAGTCGATAATAACACCGAAATCAGTATTAGTATCAAGAAGCTCAAGTCTTCCCTTAACCGTTGCGGCACCACTTACAGATGCAACAACATCCTTAAAATCAAAACCAAGAGAGCATACACCTGCTATAGCAGAAAGTGAATTGTAAACAGAGAAGCCACCCGGAATACGAAAAACAACGTGTTCTCCGTTAAGGTCATATTCTACTCTGTCAGAGAAAAGAGCTATATTTTCTGCTTTATATTTACAAGCATTATTTATGCCGTAATCATCAACACAAATATCAATACCCTCGCACATATATGCACCTGCTTCATCATCAGCATTGATAATTGCATACTCCGAATTGTGGAAAAGCATCTTTTTACAAGCCTTATATTCCTCAATTGTACCGTGATAATCAAGATGATCCTGAGTAAGGTTTGTAAAAATACCCGTTTTAAATTTTATACCTGCAAGACGCATTTGATGAAAAGCCTGAGAAGAGGTTTCCATTACGCAATATTCAATACCTTCATCAACCATCATCCTGAAAAGCTTATGCATATCATAGGGGTCAGGAGTTGTAAGTTCGGTGTGAAACTCCTTATCACCAACCATATTTTTAACTGTGCCGATAAGACCGCTTTTTATACCGAGCCCTGCAAGGATATCCTTGATAACAAAAGCAGTTGTTGTTTTGCCGTTTGTACCTGTAATACCGATTACAGTAAGCTTCTCAACACTGTTACCACAAAGATTACGGCACATTATAGCATAAGCCTCACGTGTGTTATCAACTATAATCTGCTCCTCAAGACCTAAATCCCTTGAAACAATTACAGCCTTTGCACCCTGACTTATTGCATTCTCCGCGAAAGAATGACCATCAAATCTTGCACCTACAACACACACGAAAGCGCAACCCTCGGTGATATTCATAGTTTTATCGGTAACATCTGCAATCTCTCTGTCACAATATTCGGAAATAACGTTAACATCCTTTAAAATCTGTGATAAAAGCATTTTTAAATTCCCCTTATTTTTTAATCTTCTACGCCCGAATTCGTTTTAAAATAAACTGTTATGGATGAGCCCAGCTCTGCCTTTGTTCCCTCTTCGATGCTTTGTCTGTAGGAAACAACCTCACTACCGACGGAAGCACCCGAAACTCTGATATTATAACCTGCATTTACTGCACGCTGATTCGCTTCACTTATACTAAGACCAACAAGATCGGGAACAGTAGATGTAGTTTGCTTACTACCTTTTTCGGTATAAAGAATCACAACGCCCTCAAGAGGGATACTCTGACCGCTTACGGGATACTGTGACAATACAGTATCACCACTGCCCACAACCCTTGCACTGAAGCCCTGATTATCAAGAGCAGTTTTTGCGGCAGAAACCGTCATATCGGTTACATCAGGTGTTGTTGCATTAAGCTCTGCAAGTTCTTCATCGGTGTAAACCGGCTCAACGTTAAGATATTTTAATGTTTGTTCAATTACCGTAGCGGCTACAGGAGCAGCAATTGCACCACCGCCGTGATTTGCACTCTGCGGCTCATCAATAACAATAAGAACCGCTACCTGCGGATCATCTGCAGGTGCACAACCTACGAATGAGGCTATATACTCACCATCTACAGTAAGCTTTTCTGAAGTACCCGTTTTACCGGCAACACGATAACCCGGAACATAAGCATTTTTACCGGTACCTTCCGAAACAACACCCTCCATCATAGAAAGAACTGTTTCGCAGGTGCTTTCGGAAACAACCTGACGTTTCACCGTTGGAACTGTTTCAAAAACAGTATTACCATCCTGATCAAGCTTTTTGGCTACAACGTAAGGTTGCATAAGCTTACCTCCGTTTGCCACAGCAGAAACCGCGGTAACCATCTGTATTGCACTTACCTGGAAGGTCTGACCGAATGCACTCGACGATACCTGAGGAAGCCCCATATCATCACGTGCATGGAATGTGACACCTGCAACCGGCTCTGCCTCTGCCGGTAAATCAATATCCGTAGTTTCAGTGAAGCCAAAGGCTTCAAAATATTTATAGAATTTTTCCGTACCTAAATTCTGACCTATAGTAATAAAGAAGGGGTTACATGAATTCTTAAGACCATCACTAAGATTCTGTGTACCGTGACCCTCAAGTTTATGACAGTTAATACGATTTTCCGCAACCTGAATAGAGCCGGTACAGTTATAGGTTGTTCCTGAAGAAACCACACCCTCTTCAAGACCTGCCGCAGCAGTAAAAATCTTGAAAACAGAGCCGGGCTCATAGGTATCACTTATAGCCTTGTTACGCCACATAAGGTAAACCTCATTACTATATGCGATATCGTACTTTTCTTCATCCTTAATTTTTTTAAGTTCCTTAAGCGTCGCCTTATTCGTAATAACCGAAGGTTCGTTAAGGTTGTAATCAGGCATTGTTGCCATACCAAGCACCGCACCCGTATTAACATCCATCACTATACCATATGCAGAATCAGCATCGTTATCCTCAACCGCCTGCATAAGACCCTTTTCAAGAGCATACTGTATAGTTTTATCTATTGTAAGCACAAGGCTTGTGCCCTGTTCCGCATCGAATTTAGTTTCGTAATTACTTGACATAAGTCCACTTTGGGCATCACGCGCAGTAATTATTCTACCGGGTGTACCTGTGAGATTATCGTTATATTCAAGCTCAAGACCTGCTCTGCCGTTATTTTCGTTATTTGTCATACCGATAATGGTAGATGCAAAGTTATCAAGAGGATAGTAACGCTTTGTATCCGGATCTATACCGATAACCTCATAAAGGTCATTTTCACTTCTGAACTCTGTTACTGCGGTTTTTTCGGCATATTCAACACCACCCGCGATTTTTACATAGCTATAATCTCTGTTTTGTATTTTCTTCAAAATCTGCTTTACCGTAAGGTCATCAAAAATTTCAGCAAGACCTTCCGCAACAACCATACTCTGCGCATCATCCTTGATTTTTGACGGATTAACGTATACAAGCCAGGCGGACGCACTTTCAGCAAGAATATTCATACTCGCATCATAAATAACACCGCGATCAGCAGAAATAACAGTATCACTCAACTGTTGTGCCTCCGCTTCGGTACGGTATTCCTCCGCCCTGATAACCTGGAAGTAAAAAAGCCTAAA
The DNA here is from genome assembly GCA_045647125.1 of Acutalibacteraceae bacterium. Classification (GTDB taxonomy): domain Bacteria; phylum Bacillota; class Clostridia; order Oscillospirales; family Acutalibacteraceae; genus DTU089. Next base: position 18,878 of record JAZRLZ010000025.1, read on the forward strand.
AATATCAATGCCAAAGCCAAATACAAGTATAACAGCAATTGCACCAAGACACCTTTTTTTAAGATTTGAGTTTACCTTTGACATAATACACCTACTTCGCAAAATAAATCCATTTATGCAAAAAAGAGAGTCGAGCATTTCTCAACTCTCATATAATTTATTACCCGGTCAATCGGAATATGCAAACAACTTTTTAAGCTCTGCACCGAAGCCCGAGGTTTCTTCAACTGTTTTATCACCCGAAACCACGATTTCATCACCTTCGGAAAGATCAATGTAGCTGATCTGATAGCTTTCCGCCTTGACCATACCAAGCTTATTTTCCGCATAATTCTCTATTTTATCAGACGAAACAAGAGCACAAAGCTCTGCATTAAGCCTTACGTTTTCACCTTTTGCAATATCAATTTCACTTTGAACTGTGCTGATTTCCGACATAATTGTATCGCACTGTGTCTGCACAACCAACAAAACAACAAGCAAACTGAAGCAAAGGCACATAAACGCCATAGCTTTTTTAACAGATGACGGTATAACAGCGCTTTTAGCGTTACGCTCAACAGTTTGCTGATAGTTATCGGCAATACTGATAATATTATTAATTTTCGGTTGATTCTTTTTTTGAGGAGCAGTTTTCCTTACAGGGGCAGCACTATTGGTAGCCACAGCTCTTCTGTTAGCCGTAGCAGATCTTTTATTATTGGACTTTACATTTTTATTAACACTCTTTTTACGACCGTTATTTTTGGGCGCAGCAGTACGCACAGGCTTCTCAATAACCTGCGGTTCAAAGAGAGAAAAATCATAAGCTTCTGATCCTCTGTATGCCATACTTCCTCCTACATTAAGTCCTACTGACTTGATTTAACAGCAGTCCGCAATTTAGCACTACGGCTTCTGTTATTTTCGTCAAGCTCCTTGCCCGACGCTTTTACACCTGCAGATTTGACAACCGCTTTAGGCTTTTTACCACATACACAAACCGGAAAATCCTTGGGGCAGGTGCACCCCTCTTTAAGAGTTCTGAAATACTCTTTAACAATTCTATCCTCCAACGAATGGAAGGTAATTATTGATAACACACCCTCAACCTTCAAGCATTCAAACATAACAGGTAAGGTGTTTTTAAGAACATCAAGCTCACCATTAACCTCAATACGTATAGCTTGAAAAGTTTTTCTTGCAGGGTGTCCGTTCCTACGAAATTTAGCAGGTATAGAATTACTCACTATTTCCGAAAGTTGACCCGTTGTTTCTATAGGGGCAATTTCCCTGAATTTCACTATGGCTCCTGCTACCCTGTCGGCGAATTTTTCCTCACCATAGTTTTTTATAATTGTATACAATTCTTGTTTCGAATACGTATTAACAATATCACAGGCACTTTTACCCTGCTGACTCATTCGCATATCCAACGGAGCATCCTTATGAAAGGAAAAACCACGTTCTGCAGTATCAAGCTGATGACTGCTGACGCCCAAATCGGCAACTACGCCATCCACCTTATCAACAGATAAATCATCAAGCACCTGACGGATATTACAAAAATTAGTTTTCACAACAGTTACACGATCATCACCCTTGAAACGCTCTGTAACAACCGCTATCGCATCAGGATCCTGATCGAGAAGAATCATTCTGCCATCGTCACCAAGTCTTTCAAGAATAGCTGCAGAATGTCCGCCTCCGCCTGCGGTACAATCAACATATATACCATCAGGCTTTATATTCAATGAATTCACAGACTCCTCAAGGAGAACCGAAATATGTTTGAAATCCATAAAGCCACCAATCAGAAGTTGATATTAAGCTGGTCGGTTGACTGTGCATCCAGAAGTTCAAGCTCCTTAGCCCACTCTTCAGGTGACCAAAGTTCGATATGATTATTGTTGCCGACAATGTGAACTTCGTCCGTGATACCTGCATAATCCTTAAGATTCACATTAAGAGTAAGTCTGCCACCCTTATCAACCTCACCGCATACAACGCCGGACAAAATTTTACGTGCCATACGACGCATTGCACCGTTATGCTCCCCTGCCTGATTAAACTCACGATAAAGCTCATTCCATCCTGCTTCGGAATACATAAAGATACAGTTTGTTTCTGAATCGGGAGATTTTATAAGATATGCCTTCAAGCCCAATTCATCACGAAGTGCTGCAGGTACTTTGAAACGATTCTTCTCATCAAGTGTATGATCAAACTGACTACAAAACATACCCACAACTCCTTTCGCAATAAAATTCGTGTATAAAATCAGCCCATTTTGACCCATTTCGAGACACTTTATGACACTATTATAGTTTTACAAGGCATTTTTGTCAATAGTTTTACATAAAAAAATAGTGGTCTGAAGCGAGATTTTCGCTAAAGACCACAAATGTATAAAAATATTTAATTTACAAAGGATAAAATAAGTTTTACAGCCTGCTCGCCCACCCTCGAGGCAACATCTCCTGTAATTGCATCAGCGTTATATCTGAAGTTTATGTAAGCACCATTATTCACAACGAGACTGAGATTTGACAAATATCTGCTTTTAAAAGGCGTATACACAAGCACTTCATCAAAAAAGGAGAGTGATGACCAGTAATTCTGACGAAGGTCCGTACCGAAAAAGCTACACAGTCTTGTGTTTTTACAACTATAATTTTCCGCAAGCTTTTTACTGCATTTATTATTAACTTGACCCGCAATATACATATATGCAGAATCGCAGTAAGCAGGAGAAATTTTCATAAGAAGTGATTCCTCGTAAAAGCTTTTGTAGCATGAGGTTGCACCCTTATAGCAGGAAAAATGGAAAGCTTTAAGCTGCTCCACATCATTCATCTTCTGCTCTTTTTTATTGAAAGAAACGGAAACCGCACCATCAAAGCCGCCTACATTACAAGCTTCAGCACCATTTATAAAAAAGCGCCTGTCAACAAACAAAGAAAGCTTACGGTGTTTTTTCTCAACCTGAACATTTTCACAAAGACTTTTATAAAAACCGTACGCAACAAGTGAAGAAAAATCAATTCCATTCTCTGCGCAAAAATCAACAAGTTTCCGAAAATCATCTGAAACAACAGTATATGTTTTCTCTTCCACAGCACCTCGGTTTTTAACATATTTCTGACGTGCAGATTTGTAATCCTCCACACTGAACACGCTATCCACCTTACTCCAACGGTCATCAAGCTCTGACGCCAGTTTGTCTGTAAGCGGTGACATAATTTCCAATGGTAAAGATGCTGAATCAGGAAAAGTCAAAACCTTTGAAGCATCAACAGACAGATTCGTGCGATTATAAAAACCAACGAACAATGAGGCAAGTCGCATAAGTGACTTCACATCTGCAACCACCGTATGACCTGCCACTACAAAATAGTCATCAGCCGTAATGGTAATCTCAAAAAGCCTTTTTGAAAAATCGAGACCGTTCAGGGAATAATTGTTTTTTATTTCATTTAGATTTTCAGAGGAAAAAACTATCCCCGGTTCAACAGAGCCGATCACAAGCTCCGCAGAGGAATCCTCATTAAGTTTTACAGTTCCGCTTAAAATCTGTTCCTTCTCCACAAGCATCCTAAAAGCTTTTTCGCAGTCGGATTCAACAGGCTTTTCGGGGAATTTTCCCGCAAATAAAACTGCATTATCAAACTCAAAAAGGCGGTTACGTGTAAGACCGAGAAGATGGGTTTCAGACATACTCATTCTCCCCCATAACCTCAGAGCTACGCATTATTTTTTCAATCATAGATTGCTTTACACCCCAGAGTTTACCCGAAAAATCAACGTAATATCTGTGGGGATTTTCGAATCTTATAACCTCTTCCCAAAGTGATGAAACCTGCTCATAGCAATATGCACGAACATCATCCAATGACGGGAAATCATATACACATTCGCCTGATTTGAAAACGGGTACAAGTAACTCACGCGCAACAAAGTTATCAACCGTTTTTCTTTTCCATGTGAAATCCGGGTCGAAAAGCGAATAAATCTTTTCATCACTTAAATTCTCGTTATCAAGCGTGAGAACATCAGCAATAGCCTTACCTGATTCCATATCAAAAAGACGCCACACCCTTTTTGAGCAAGGTGTTGTAATTTTGTTTACGTTATTACTGAGCATAATCGCAGGTGCTTTTTCACCGTTTTTGTTAGTTTCGCAAAGCTTGTAAACACCATCAAGCACGGGAGATGATGCTGAATTAATAAGCTTTTCACCTACGATGAAGCCATCTATTTTCGCACCCTGATTAAGCATATCCTTAATAAGCACTTCATCAAGAGAATTGGAAGCATAAATATCACAATCAGGGAAACCTGCTTCATCAAGCATACGTCTTGCTCTTTTCGAAAGATACGTCATATCACCACTGTCGATTATAACACCTGCAGGACGCAATCCCTTAGGCACAAGCACCTCATTAAAAGCCTGAACGGCATTTTTAATACCGCTATCGAGAGTATCGTAAGTGTCAACAATCAAAGCTCCCTCATCACCGTGATCTTCAAGATAAACCTTGAATGCCTCAAGCTCACTGTCGAAAAGCTGCACCCATGTATGATTCATCATATTAGCAACGGGCACACCATATTTTTGATTTGCGGGATAAAATGAGGTTGCATTAACACCGCCTATATAGGAAGCGCGGGCACCATCAACTGCCGCATCAAAACCGTGGGCACGACGGGCGCCAAATTCCACAACACGTCTGCCTGCAGAAGCACGTGCAACACGGTTAGCCTTAGTAGCAATAAGTGTTTGATAGTTTATTGTATTGAGAAGCAGGGTTTCAATAAGCTGTGCCTGCAAAGCAGGTCCCTGCACCTTAACAATAGGCTCATTTGGAAAAACAGGTGTACCCTCGGGCACCGCATACACATCACAAGAAAATTTAAAATCCTTAAGGTAATTTACGAGCTTTTCGGAAAATCCTTGTTCACGCAAGGCGTCAAGTTTTTCTTCAGAAAAGTGTAACTCCTTTAATCTTTCGCATAACTGCTCAAGCCCTGCCATAACAGCAAAGCCACCTTTATCGGGTATTTCACGAAAAAACATATCACAGGTAACCGCCATATCCTGCATACCTGCAGAAAGCAGTCCCTCGGCAGTAGTAAGACAATTATAATCCATAAAAAAATCTGAACAGAAGCTCATAAAACACCTCTCTACCAAAAATACAAGATTATTTTATCACATCGTGCAGCATATATCAAATGTTTTAGCAAAAAACAAATATATAATTCCACCAATCAAAAATAAACAACAGTTGTTGAAAAAATTGCTTCCAAACCCTTGAAACGCACTTTTTCTTGTGTTATTATAAACACATTCAAAGGCACAATTCTACAACAAGGGGGATTCAGCATGAGAATAAGGAAACAGCCATTAGGCACAAAAAATATCTGCGGAACCAAAGTTGAAGAAAGAAGAAAAGCCATAGGTATGAAACAAAAAGATCTTCTTACACAACTTCAGATTCGTGGAGTAGACCTTAACGCTTCAGGTTTATCAAAGCTCGAAGGTCAGATCCGTTCTGTTTGCGATACGGAGCTTGTTGCATTATCAGATGTACTCGGTGTATCGGTAAACTGGCTTCTCGGTATCGAATAAAAATTCTCAAGGTCCATCTTATTGTTAAAATAAGGTGGACTTACTCTTTCATTAACAAGGGAATAATATATTTGCAAAACAACAGAGTTTATGCTAATATATAAAATGTAATGTGAAGGGGGTTATGAAATGCTGTGTCACAGAATAAAACAATTCAGACAATACCACAACATAGACAAAACAGTTTTATCTGCGGCTATCGGTGTTCCTGTAGAAAAATACGATGATTTCGAAAGCGGAAATCAAACACCTGATATAGAAACTATAGAAAAGCTTTGCAGATGCTATAAGGTTACTGTTGACGAGTTTTACGGCTACACACCGCGACTTGAATTACACGACAACGGAGCAGACAACTCCGCCCCCCCTATCGACTTCACACTTTTGCAAATGGGTGACATAACCGCAGAGGAAACACTTCTTTTGTTACGTTACCGCCAATCAGACAAAAAAGAAGAGGTTTTACACCTTTTGCTGGATGAATGAACTCAACAAATAAAAAAGCACTCTGAGATTTCTCAGAGTGCATTTTTTTATAACTTAACGATTTCACCCATTGCACCGGGCTTTGCAAAAGCAGCATTGCTTTCGTCAGTATCAATATGCATTGCAGGAGCAAATTTTTCACTTACGCGGCAAACAACATCACCAAAGATAAGGCTTCTGCCGTCTGATTCCATTTTAACACCAACAATCTCTTTATCCTCAACGCCAAATTCTGCAGCTGCTTCGGGTGTAAGGTGAATATGTCTTTTAGCAACGATAACACCTTCGCTTATTTCAACCTCACCCTTAGGACCAACGATTTTACAAGCACCGCTACCTGTGATATCGCCACTTTCTCTCACTGGTGCTGCGCAACCGATTGAACGAGCATCACTTGCAGAAAGCTCAACCTGTGATTCAGGTCTTACGGGACCGAGAATTGAAACTGCAGGGAACTGACCCTTTGTGCCGACAATAGCAACTCTTTCCTCACAAGCAAACTGACCGGGCTGTGAAAGATCTTTTTTAGGTGTAAGCTCATAACCCTCACCGTAAAGGATATCAAGATGCTCTCTTGAAACGTGAACGTGACGAGCAGATGTTTCTACAAGTACTTTAGACATAATAAAAATCCTTCTTTCAAAAAATAAAATATATATTTAATACCATTAGATTATACACAACTACGTTTATTTTTGTCAAGGGTAACACAATTAAGACAGATACAAAAAATACCTTGTTTTTATTGTAAATTCTGTTACTTTGTGTTAAAATTCAAAAAGATATACGTAGGAGTTGGTTTTATGCAGTTTTTTAAGGCTTTAATATCATTATTCTTGGCATTCTTTTCTGCCATAAACATATTTAACGGCCCCCAAGAGGCCCCTCCTGTCCCCTCGACCGAGGTTTTCGAATATCTTGAATACCCGAAGGAAGCCATAAAAAGCTTATCGTCGGTCGGGCTTACATCTGCCAAATACACAAAGCGAGCAGATGATGACGGTGACGAGTTATATGTAAATGCACAAGGCTACCAGGATATAAACGGTATAATAGACTCACCCCACTTTACCGTTCACGTTGAAAACAAGCGTATACCCGTTTATGCAACAAACGTTTTTGTGGGCACAACACAGAAAGGTGCTTTACACTCATTTTGTGAAATCTACGTAGATACATCCAAGGAAATTTCGTTGGATTTTCAGCTTAATACCCACGGCTTCATTATGAACAGTGTAAAAATATTTCCTACCGGCTCAAAGTTCAGCCTCGAGTTCCTGAACACTGTTTTAAATACTAAAATCACAGAGCTTGGCACATACACCTTCGTTTTCAACGGCGATGACCAGGAGCACGGCTTCACACTTTTTGTACGTGAGCTTATTGATGAAGATAAGGAAATAGCGGAACTTAAATCGCAATACGGCGAAAACAACGTCATAGTTGTTGAAAAAGGTCTCCACGATGACGTTTCATACTATGATTTCTATGGTGTCCAAAACACAGTTTACTATCTCAAACGCGGTGCATATCTTCTAGCAAAGCACCAATACGATATCACGAGTGACGACGACAACCTTAACAACCCCGATAAGACCGACAAGGCAGAATTAGAGGCACAGCATCTGCCTATGGGTCTTACAAGAACGCCATACCTTAACCTGACCATGTGCAACAACGTTAAAATATTGGGTAACGGAGTTATCGACCTTTCGCACCTTGACAGAGGTGAAAGAAGAGGCATTGTAATGGCATATAGCAACAATATGGAAGTCAGGGGCGTTAAATTCATAAACTCACCCGAATGGACATTCATAACCTATGACTGCGAAAACATCGTAATCAAGGATGTTGATATTTTCGGCTACAGACAGAATTCCGATGCATTCGCAATATGCAACACAAGGAATGCAACCATCGACAATTCATTCTGCCGAAGCGGTGATGACCTTTTCGACGTAAAAGCCGCAGGCGGAAGAGAGGAAGCCGTAAGCAAAAACATAACCTTTACAAACTGCACCGCATGGAACGGAAAAGCACGATGCTTCGGCATTTGCGGTGAGGTATACAAGGATATAAGCGACGTAACCTTCAAGGATTCAACAGTTGTTTTCCATGATGCAACGTGGAACGCAGACAGAATACCTGCCCTTGCAATTGTTGTTGAGAATGATGGCGGCAGCATAGACAACGTAACTTTTGATAACATCGAAATCTACAGAGCATCAAGCAGAGCAATCGGTTGCCTTATTTACGGTGAAGCGGTACAGAATTTCAACATAACAAATGTTAAATACAAAAACATACATTATACCGCTCCCCTGAAAAACAAAATTGCATCTAACGGAAAACCGAACACAATTCAGGCAGAATTCGAAAACGTGTATTCAAGCGGTTCAAAAATCACCACACTTGATGAGAACAAATTCGAATACGACAGCTACGCTACGATTAGTGTTAAATAGTAAAAAGTAAAGGACAGGGTTTTACCCGTCCTTTGTGTTTTGCTATTCAATTATGATACCGCTTTGTTGACAATTATCTGATAGTCATCTACGTCGATAACGTCGTTTTCGTCGGAGTCGGCAGCTAATGCATACGCTCCGTCAAGCTCATCCTTGCCTGAGGATACCCTTGCAACCTGAGCCGCATCAAGCACGTCACATACACTGTCACCATTGGTGTCGCCACCCACAACGAGTGTGAAGCTTCCTACAAGACTTCCGTCTTCATAAAGGCTGATAACCGTGCCCGTTCCGTAAACCTCAGCATCATTGTACTTGTGGCTTGATGCCGTTATTACTTCTGCATTTTCAGAAAGCTCGAAAAACTCAAATATATCTTCTGAATTCTGCAGGCTTGTGCGGATTACCATATTATCATAATCAACAATTGCATCATCTGTTCCCTGAATAACATCCTCCGATGCATAACGGCGTGCGGCACTTGTAAGCTTTGTGTTATAAGTACCTACAGAAATCTTGTTCCAGCACGATTCCAAGCCATTATAATACACATCAGAGATGCTGCTGCAATTATAAAAAGCATATTTACCGATGCTTGAAACCCTATTGCCCACAGTAACGCTTTTAATTACCGCACTGTCACTTGTATTTGTAACATAAGTAAGGTAAGCAGGGATTTTCTTAACATTGTCACCAAGGACAAGATCAATACCGTTACCTACTGTTCCTGCCTTGCGGAAAACCTGGGAGGTTGAAGTGAAATCAGCTATGCTTTCAGCATTCCACGTAACCTTCTGAAGATGTGTGCAGTTAGCGAATGCCTCTGCACCTATAGATGTAACACCGCTCGGGATAGTTACTTCCTTGAAATAGTAATAGCAATACGAGAATGCACCGTTACCTATAGTTGTCACGCTATCGGGAATTACAACAGATTTAAGGCGTGTGCAGTTACAGAAAGCGTAATTACCTATTGTTTCAAGATTCTTTGAAAATGTTACCACAGATAAATTAACACAGCCCTGGAAAGCATAGTTACCAACAACCTTAATGCTATCGGGCATTGAGAATTCCTTAAGGTTAGCACAGCTATGGAAGGCATAATCACCGATATTGGTTACGCCGACACCCACCGTAACAGATGTAACAAGGGGCTTGTATGATGAATTTGAAGCATAGCACAAATATGCAGGAATTTTTTTAACCGAATCACCGAAGGTGATGCTTACACCCTCTCCGCTTGTGCCTGAGTTATAAAGCACGTCGGAGGTTTTTGTGAAATTATTTACCGCCCTTGCATTCCATACTATTGATTCAAGATTTACACACTCCGCAAAAGCGTAAGCACCAATGCTTGTTACACCCTTGCCGATTACAACGGATTTAACAAGGGGCTTGCTTGCGGAATCGGAAACATAGCATAAATAAGCAGGAATCTTTTGTACAGTATCACCGAAAACAATTTCTATTCCCGTGCCGTCAACACCTGCACCGCTTAACAAAGCAGATGAATCGATGAAATCGGTTACGCTTTTTGCATTCCAATAGATTTTTTCAAGCATTGTGCATCCGCGGAACGCGGTATTTTCAACACTTGTTACACTTTCAGGAATCGTTATCACCTTAAGATTACTGCAACCAAAAGCATAAGTGGGTATTGTTTTCACACCCTCGGGAACAATAATTTCACTTACTAATTCACCGTTAACATACAAGCTATCCGCATAATAAAGGGGATTTGATTTAGAGCCATCAAATGAAATGTTGCACCAAGATGCTACATCCGATATATAAACTGCGGCTAAATCATCGCAACCTTCAAAGGCTTTTGCACCGATAGATTCTACACTATCGGGAATATTTATTGATTTAATACCGGTACAACTGAATGCGTAGGTGGGTATTGTTTTTACACCATCGGGGATAACAACATCCCCAATCAATTCACCGTTAACGTACAAATCGGTTGCATAGTAAAGAGGATTTGCATATTCATCTCCGAATGAAATGCCAAGCCATTTTGCAAAATTGGTTACGTAAACCGATTTAATATTGCTACAACCGTAAAAGGCACTTTCACCTATAACCGAAACACCCTCAGGAATAGAAACTGACGTAAGTCCTGTGCAACCGTAGAAGGTATTTCCGCCTATAGCCTTTAAACTATCAGGGAATGTAATTGTTTTAAGGTTCACCTTAGAAATAAAGCTTTCGTCGGCAAGTGTTATTGTGCCGTCTTTGATTACGTAATTACTGCTTACAGTAGCCTCAGTATCTATAAGGTGATTTGAAATATACAAAACACCGTTTTCCCAATTAGCGGAATCAAGGTACACGCCCGTATTATAAAACGCTGCCGCACCTATGCTTCGTACACTGTCGGCTATAGTAACCGAACAAAGGGTTTCGCATTCCGCGAAGGCATTGGAGCCGATTTTTTCAACACCCTCTTCAATTACAACGCTTTTGATATTCGGTTTGTAGCCGGCACTTGACATATAGAACAAGTATGCAGGAATTTTTTCTACAGATTCACCAAACACAACATCTACACCGGAGGTATTAACGCCTGCCTTCATAAAGTCTGTTGAAGTAAAATCCGCAACACTCTTGGCATTCCAATTAATCTTTGTAAGTCCTTTACAATAATAGAAAGCACTTGGACCAATACTTTCAACGCCCTTACCTATTGTAAGGGTGGATATTCCCGTACACTCGTTAAAAGCTTTTTGGCCGATACTTTTAACGCTATCGGGTATTGTAACGGATGTAATACTCGTTGCACCATCAAATGCATAGTCTTTGATGGCGGTTATAACATCGGGAATTACGATTTCTGTAGTTAACTGACCATTAATATATATGTTCTTAGCCACTCTCATAGGATTGGCATAAAACCATTCAAAATTAATATTACACCAGGATTCCAAATCGCTGATATACAAATCAGTAAGGTTATTACAATTGCTGAAAACACCACTGTCAACAACCGATACTTTATTACCAAACACTACAGTTTCAAGATTTGAACAGTTATAGAAAGCGTATTTACCAATCTCTGTAACGCCATTACCAATTACTACAGATTTAAGGTTTTCACAACCCTCAAAAGCATAACTTCCTATGCTTGTTACACTATCGGGGATTACAATTGATGTAATACTTGTACCGCTGAATTGGCGGTCAGATATCTTAGTAGTACCATCAGGAAGAGAAACCTCTGTTACCAACTCACCATTAAGATATAAATTATCGGCATAGTATAACGGACTTGCATACCCATCATTAAATGAAATAGCAGACCAACTTGCAATATCTGATATATAAACAGATTCAAGCCATGTGCTTTCATAAAAAGCACAATAGCCCACTCTTTTTAAAGTAGATGGAAAAGCAATCGTCTGAATATGGGTAGAAACAAAAGCCTCTGCACCGATGCTTGTTACACCTTCACCTATAACAACTGATTTAACACTTGAATTCCCGTACCAGGGAGCAGGATTTTCCACAAATGCCCCCGGATCATTCAAATGAAGTTCATTGGTGGTGTAGTCATACATAGCACCTGTACCGCTGATTGTAAGAGTACCTTTGCCATCAATAATCCAGGTAAGGTTATCACCGCAAGTGCCGCTTTCTACGGCATTTGCTTTAACAGCCAGAAGACCGCTGAAGTCAACCTCACCAAGCCCTACATAAACAGAGCTTAAAACAAGTGTAATTGCGAGTATAAGAGACAAACTGCTTTTCAATAATTTTTTCATAAATACTCCCCCACAATCTTTTATTCTTCATCAATAGGCATTGATGCTACCGCATTAAGTGTAAGGTCTGCACGCTTGCCGTCAAGGTATTCGTAATAACCCTGTGAGGCAATCATTGCCGCATTGTCACCGCAATATTTAAGCTGAGGCATAAATAATCTGATACCTCGTTTTTCACACTCCTCCGCCATAATTCTACGAAGTCGTGAGTTTGCGGAAACTCCCCCTGCCAACACAATAGTTTTTGCATTGGTATCCTCCGCCGCAAGCATCGTGTGTGAAACAAGAAGATCAGTTACCGCTTTTATAAATGATGCACCTAAGTCCTCGGGCAAAACCGTTTCACCCTTTTGTGAGGCATTATGTACAAGGTTAACCGCAAAGGTTTTTAAACCCGAAAAGCTGAAATCATATTTTGAATCAGCTATTTTCGGAACAGGGAATTTATATTTATTTTCGTCACCATTTACCGCAATTTTATCAAGATTCACACCGCCCGGATACGGCAGACCCACTGTTCTTGCAGCTTTATCCATAGCCTCACCTGCGGCATCATCACGAGTTCTGCCGATAACCTCAAATTCGGTATATGATTTAACGTTTATTATATGACTGTGACCGCCCGACACAACAAGGGCAAGGAACGGCGGCTTAACCTCCGAATCAGATATATAGTTTGCCGCAATGTGTCCCCTAAGGTGATGCACAGGCACAAGAGGTATATCGGTTGAAAACGACAAACCCTTTGCGTAATTCACACCTACAAGCAATGCACCGATAAGACCGGGTGCATAGGTAACGGCAACTGCATCAATATCATCAAGGGTGCAGCCTGCATCCTCAAGAGCCTTATCAACAACCGAGCAAATTGCCTCGGTATGTCTGCGTGAAGCAATCTCCGGCACAACGCCGCCGTATATTTTGTGCTCCTCTACCTGAGATGCTATTACGTTGGATAAAACATCTCTGCCGTTTTCCACTACGGAAGCAGCCGTTTCGTCACAAGAGCTTTCTATACCTAAAATTTTCATATTTCACCATCCAAAAAACGAGTCATAAGCAAGGCATCTTCACGAGGATTTTCGTAAAATGCATTTCGTTTGCCAACCTCTTTAAATCCCATTTTTGTATAAAGACCAATAGCATTATCGTTAGAAGCCCTTACCTCCAGAGTTACAAACTCGGCTTTTTCTTTAACAACATAATCAACAAGATGCTTAATAAGTGCTGTTGCAACACCCTGACGTCTGAATTCAGGATTAACCGCAACGTTTGTGATATACACCTGACCCACAACATTATGTGCACCTATATACCCTGCTACCTTATCACCCGCAAGTGCGGTAAAAAAACGAGCGTGCGGATTACAAAGCTCATCGGAAAGTCCTTTTTCACTCCACGGGTCAGCAAAGCACAAGCGTTCTGTTTCGGCAAGGTTCGTTATATGCTCCCCTGCCATTTTTACTATTTTCACATTACTCATTTTGTATCATACCAGGTTTTGCCGCAGGCAACCTCAACAGTAAAGGGTACTGCCATTCTGCAGGCATTTTCCATTGTTTCCTTAAGAAGTTTTGCAACGGACTCTGCATCCTTTTCAGGTGCTTCGATAATAAGCTCATCGTGTACCTGCATAATAAGGTGTGCATCAGGATACTCTTTTTTAAGTCGGTCATAAACCTGAATCATTGCTATTTTGATAATATCTGCCGCTGTACCCTGAATAGGCATATTCATTGCAACACGCTCACCAAAGCCACGTCTTATGGCATTGCTTTCCTGAAGCTCAGGCAGATATCTGCGACGGCCGAAGTACGTTTGGGCATAGCCCTTTTCTTTTGCAGAGCTTTTTGCATTTTCCATAAATTCGGCAACACCCGAATAATTTGCAAGGTAGCCCTTTATATACCTATCCGCTTCAACAACGCTTGTACCGATATCACGCGAAAGAGAAAATGCACCGATACCGTAAACAATACCGAAGTTAACCGCCTTAGCCTTACGACGGTCGGAGGGAGTAACCTCCGATAAGGGTATACCCATAACCTGAGAGGCGGTAATGGAATGTATATCGTCACCGTTTATAAAGGCGTTAATCATAGTTTTATCATCAGCAAGTGCTGAAAGCACACGAAGCTCGATTTGTGAATAGTCGGCATCCACAAGAAGATAGCCTTCCTTTGCCACAAAGAAGCGTCTTAATTCCCTGCCAAGCTCTGTTCTTACGGGGATATTCTGAAGATTAGGCTCAAGGGAAGAAATACGTCCTGTACGGGTTTCCGTCTGGTTAAGGGTGGAATGAATTCTTCCGTCGTTATCTATAACCTTAAGAAGTCCGTCGCAATAGGTTGACTTCAATTTCGATAAGCTTCTGTATTCCAGAATTTCATCAATAATGGGGTGCTTATCACGTAAGCCTTCAAGCACATCTGCATTGGTAGAATATCCGTTTTTAGTCTTTTTACCGTGAGGAAGGTTAAGCTTATCCTCGGAAAACAACACGTCACCCAACTGCTTCGGTGAATTAAGATTAAACTCGCACCCTGCCAGTTCATAAACCTTACGGAGCTTTTCTTCAAGGCTTTCTGCAATACGCTGACTGTAAGCCTCAATGCCCGATTTATCGACGAAGAAGCCTTCACGCTCCATAGATGCAAGCACTCTTGCAAGCGGAAGCTCGATTTCCGCAAGGAGCTTTTGCTGATCATTTTCCTCTACAGCGGCAAGAAGCTTAAGACTTAAAGCCTCCATAACCGCCGCATTGTGCACAAGCTCTTTTTCCGCCTCATAGAAATCAGCAAGGTCACCGCAATCAATTTTCACATTCTTCAAAGAATATGCCCCCGAAAGGGTTGAAACGGAATAATCGTTTGAATTAGGATTCAGTAAATATGCGGCAAGTGAAGTATCAAGCTTAATGTTATTAAGCTGTAAACCGCTTGAATCACAAAAGCTGTAAAGGCGCTTTGAATCATCAGTATATTTTTCTATGCTTTCATCGGCAAAAATTTCACCGACAAAGGAAAGGAACATAAAATCGTTATTAGGCACAAGTACAACACCTGCAGGTGTTTTAAAGAGAATGTACTCTATGCCCGGACCATTATATTTAACGGTAAAAAATGCTTTTCCGCTTGATTTGAGTGAAGCAAGGATATCCTCGTAACCTTCAGCCTCAAAAAGCTTTACGGTTTTGGCATTACCCTCGTCAATAACCTCTTCACTATTGAAATCCAGCCTTTTAAGAATCTTCACCATTTCAAGTGAAGATAAAAGGCTTGATGCCTTAACTGCATCAGGCTCTTTGAGCGCATAGGCGTTAAGGTCGGTATCAATAGGTGCTTCAAGGCAAATTCTGCCAAGATCTTTACTTAAAAAAGCATTATCCCTTGATACCTCAAGCTTTGTTTTCATACCGGGCTTTATATCAAGCTCGGCAAGGTTATCGTATATATACTCAATAGAGCCGAATTTCTGAATAAGCTCGGCAGCACCCTTTTCACCTATACCTGCAACACCGGGAATATTATCAGATGTGTCACCCTGAATAGCCTTTATATCAATAAGCTGCTGCGGTGTAACACCGTAAACCTCTTTTATTTTCGCATTATCATAAACAACTGTAGTAGATTTGCCCATCTTAGTGGTAGCAAGAAGCACGTTAACGTTATCACGCACAAGCTGAAGACTGTCGCGGTCACCCGTAAGGATATAGCAAAAATCATCCTCACCGCAGGCTGCAGAAAGTGTACCGAGTATATCGTCAGCCTCGTAGCCCGGCTTTTCAATAACAGTATAGCCAAGGTAACCAAGCAACTCCTTAAGTGTAGGGAATTGTTCAATAAGCTCCGCAGGAGCAGGCTTACGTGTGCCCTTATACTCACCGTACATCTCGTGACGGAAAGTAGGATGCTTAACATCAAATGCAACTGCAACAGCATCGGGTTTATGCTCTTCCATAAGATTAAGCAAAATGTTCATAAAACCGAATATGCCGTTTGTAAACTTGCCGTCTTTTGTAGTTAAGGCACGTATTCCGTAAAACGCACGGTTAAGTATTGAGTTTCCGTCTATAACAAGAAGCTTCATAATTACCTCACAGATTCAATGTTTCAAGGGTTACAAAGTGATAACCGTTTTGAGAAAGATATTTTTCATCATTAAGTGCCCTGAGGCAGCCACGTGCCGCCGCATCGGTACAATTGCCGGGAATTTTCACTTTAATTCCCGTAGCCTCGGAAATATATTTATCCAGGCCGTAAAGGTTGGACATTCCTCCGCAAAGGAAAATGCCGTCATCGGTAATATCCCTTACAAGCTCGGGCGGTGTAACCTCAAGCACATCAATAATAGCCCTGCAGATTTCATCAATACTGTCGCGTATTGCATAATTTATCTCCTGGGCGGTTACTTCAAAAAACAAAGGCATACCGCTTGACATATCTTTACCTTTTGCAACTGCGGCAATTGTTTCATCACGCATTTTTGCACCGCCGAGAATATGCTTAAGCTTACGTGCAGTCAGTCTGCCTACAGCAACTCCCCTATTGGCTTTAAGATAGGTCTTTATTATTTTGTCAAAATTATTGCCGCCTACACCAACGCTTTTTGCGACGGCAATGCTACCCATTGTAACAACGGCAACGCTTGTGGTACCTGCACCAACATCAACAATCATTGTGCCGTAGGGTCGGTCGGTCATAACACCTATACCGAGAGCTGCTGCAAGAGGCTCTTCAATAAGTGTGGCTCTGCCTGCCCCTGCACGCAAAACACAACCGAGTATATTACGTTTTTCAAGGTTAGTTATGCCTGCAGGCATCGTAGCAACAACAGTAGGCTTGAATATTTTATTTTTACAAATACGCTCGATAAAAGCACGTAATAGCTTTTCGGTGCTTTCAAGCTCTGACACGCCACCACTTATTAACGGACGTACAAGCTTAATGGCATCAGGACAACGGCCTGTCATATCTGCCGCCTTTTTACCAACCTCAACTACTCTGCCGGTTTCACGCTCAAGAGCAATAACCGCAGGCTCGCAAAGTACAACACCTTTGCCCTCAACAGCAGCAGTAACATAGCCTGTGCCTATATCAAGCCCGATTTTCAAACCAACCATAACTGCACCACACATTCAACAGGAAATTTTCTATCATTTTATTATACACCCGCAAACAACTTTTGTAAATAATAAACTACTATATATAATACAATTAATTTAAGTAGAGCAAAGCTGTTTACAACCACCGAAAATTATAGTACAATGAATGAGACAATAGTTCCGGAGGTTTATTATGGCAGGCGTAAAGAATTCGAAATTAAAGCTTTTGTACATTGCACAGATACTTGAAAAGAAAACTGATGAAAACAACTACATTTCCGCAGTAAAGCTTTGCGAAGAGCTTGAAAAGCTGGGCATTCCCGCAGAGCGTAAATCAATATACAAGGATATTGAGGTTCTGCGTGAATTCGGCTACGATATAATACACAACGGCTCACGCAGCAGCGGCGGTTATTTTTTAGGCGCACGTAAATTCGAGCTTGCAGAAATCAGACTTTTATCCGATGCGGTGCAGGCGGCAAACTTTATTTCCCAAAAGAAAACCAATGTATTAGTTGATAAAATCGAAAGCTTCGCAAGTGACAAGCAGGCAAAGGTTTTACACTCGCAGGTATACGTTGACAACCGTCCGAAATGTAAAAACGAGGAAATTTTTTATACAATAAATGCCCTTGACGAAGCCATAACAAAGGGTGTAAAGGTTACATTCACATACACGAAGCGTAAAATAACAAACGAGTTCAAAACAATGCGCGAGGAAAAAACCTTTACAGTTTCCCCCTATGCACTTATATGGTCGGATGACCACTATTACGTTGTTTGCAACAACGAGAAATACCATAACCTTATGCACCTGAGAATTGACCGAATAAAAAAGGTAAATATTACCAATTCACCGTGCCGCCATTTTTCGGAAGTAAGTGATTACAAAAACCATTTTGATTCCGCAGACTATGCCTCAAAGCTTTTCAATATGTACAGCGGAGATCCGAAGCCCATTGAGCTTGTGTGTGAAAACGAGCTTCTGGAAACAATGCTGGGAAGATTCGGTGAAAACACACGTATACAAAGGGTTGACGACAACCACTTCCTGCTGAGAGCAAATGCGGCGGTAAGCGACGGCCTTGTTGCTTGGGTATTGCAATTCGGCGGCAGAGTAAAGGTAAAATCACCCAATGACCTTGTATATATAATAAAACTAAAGGCAGAAGAAATACTCAAAAATTATAACTAAAAAACATAAAAACGGTAACGCGGACACACTAAAACCCACGTTACCGTTTATATATAAATCAAAAAAATTATCGGGGAACGGAAACGTTCCCCGATGTTAGGTTAGTTGTCAATCATAGAAGCGACTCTTGTTTGGTTTCCGCCCTCTGTCTTACCTTACAACGTTTTCTCTGCTGATTTGTGATACCATTTCTTCTGCCTCGGTTTTGTTTCGAAATTGCATAATCTCATCGGTTGCGCCGTTTATTATAATATAACTATCATAATAAATATCTTCGTACATAAACGGGTACGATAATTTATATTTGCCTATTGGTTTTTCAAAAGATACATCTAATTCATCAAAGCTCAAATCCCTAAACTCAAGCAAATCAGTCGTTGGAATTTGCAATCTAAACATAATTACATTGTTATCATAATAAACATCAGAAATATATCCCTCAAAAAGAGTTTTATTATCTTTCACAACAAACCCTGTAAAAGACACCCCATTGAATTTATTGATTTCCCATGCAGATTTTTTATTCAATTTTGCTACGTTATTCAGTTCCAATCCATTTGAAAAACGCCACTCAAAGTAAATATCATTATTTATACAATAATCATTAAATTCATCCTGATTCGAGAAATTGTAACGCTTATTGCTTTTGGTATCAAATATGGTTATGCTGTCATTTTTTATTGTGTAATCTACAGAGTTTATCGAACGGGTATTTTGTTTTTTGGAAGAACCTCCCGTCAAATCGTTCCAATGATATGCAATATAGCCATCACAGTAACCGTATCGAAATATCAGTTTGTCTTTGATAATATATTGTCGGTCTTCACTATCGACATTTTCTGTGAAAATTATACTATGCTGTGTTGCACTTCTTCGTTCAAAGAAAATGCCATCCTCGATTTCTGTATAAATTGAATATGGTTCGTTTTCAACAGAGATTTTCTCACTGTCATTAGTACATGAGGAAAGAACAAAAACCACTATTAAAATCACAAAAATAATTATTTTTTTCATATTTTCACCTACGATACCGTCTTAAATGAAACGGAGAAATTCCATGTAAATGGCACAAAAGCGCCAAATTTTTGGGTAAAATAACCAGTATTGTTAATAAGTGTTATCAACATAGAAGTACTGTGGGGAGGAATACCGTCAAATTCCTCGTTGAATATTATCATTTTCCACATTTCAAAATCGAACTTTTCGCCTATCAACCGAACGGTCACATTGTAATAATTTTGGTTTTTCGAATTTACTTTTTTCGTTTTTTGGATTGTAATTTTAAAATGTCCTCCATTGCCAATTGAAAGTGTTAAATCAAGATCAGATAAACTTTTCTTCATGTTTGAATAAAAACCCAATACTTTATTATATGTGTGTTTTTTTAACCCCTTTTTTTCCATTTGTTTGATCTTTTTAGACACAAAACTCTTTATAGTTTTAGAATTTTTTATTCTTATTTTTATCAATTTCTCCCATCTATCAGAAAAATCATAAGTTTTGTTCTTTTTACGGTGCGTAAATCCCCAACAATATAATCTAACACATAAAAAACTATTATACGCAACAGTACCTATACCGATTGCTGCAAATATTGTGGAAATATTAGCTGGGATCGTTCCCTTCGGGTCCACCCTATTGACCGGCTCATTCTCACAATAAGCGAAAAGGTTGTAAGAAAGAAGTGTACCTGTTGCTCCGAGATAATCGGTACTATCTGCATTTATAAATCTGCAGATTTCGGGGTCATAGTATCTGCTTTGCAAGTAATACATCTCTACATCATAGTCATAGCAATAACCACGATATGTAAAGGGATTGATTTTTGAAAGCTTGGCTGCAAGTGCCATATACTCCATATTTGTTGAAGCAAAGGTAACCTTACCCCAGGCATTGTATGAGCAAGTGAGTATTACGTCACCGTCTTCGTTAACTATGCCGGTAATATCGCCCTGCGCATTTTTAATATATAAATACGTGGCGGTATTATTGAGTATAAAGCCCCTTGGCTCACCCATTGAATCATATATAAACCTTGCGGTGTCAGATGCTCCGTTTTCGGTGTAGGTTATAAGGATAAGCTTACCTTCGGAATAAACATAATCATATCTTGAAGTTTCTGTTCCGTTGGTTTTAACTACCTTTTGGTATCTCATTCCGTCAACGTCGTAGCTGTAGCTGATTTGCTTGTTGCCCTTTTCGTAGCTTGCAAGCTCTCTGCCACGCCAGGTAAGCGTTGCACCCAGATAGCTTGTGGGGTTGCCGATTGAGTCATAGGCTATGGTTTTATTGTTATAACCGGTTAACTTATCTTCCCAACTGTCGGCACCATAAACGAAATTATCGGTTGAAACAAGGGAGTTGCCGGAATACTTCTTTCGGGTAGAGATATTACCCTTGGAATCATAGGCATATTCCACATAATCGGAGCCTTTTGTTTCTTTTATAAGCTGACCTGCTTCGTCATAGATATATTGAGTTGTGCCGCCTATACCATCAACCGTAGAGGTAATTGTGATACCGGTAATTTTGCCGTTTTCGTCATAAGTATAGCTATAGTTTACGCTGCCAAGTCCGTTTTCACCATTAACGGTATTATTAAGTGATGAAATCAGGTTTGTGGTAACATTTTCTTCGGTAATATAGTTATACTGTGATGTAACGGAAGCGTAGTCGGTAACATCTTCATCTGTAGGGTCTTTTGTCATTACCGTAACAGATTCGTTTCTGCCGAACCAATCGGAAACAGTTTGAGTGCCTATTGTTTTACCACCGACAATTGCTTCGGTTTCTGTTGTTTTGCCCGATACAGAGTCATAGGCACTGTCATAAATATTGTGGTTATATGTTACGCCATTGGCAGTTTCTTGGTTTATTGTTACGGGAGCATTTTCGGTAGTTTCTTCCGAATCATCTTCCGTCGGGGTAACATCCTTCAATTCGTAAATCACATCACCGTTTTCACCATTTTTTATGGTTATGCCATCATCTGAATAAGCGATGTAGTGACCTGTTCCGTTATCCTTAATTGCAACCAATTCACCAAGATTGTTATAAATATACTCATACTTGATTACATTCTTTTCACCATCAACATAGTTATATTTTTCAACAAAATCTATATCTCCGGTTAAATTATCATAAGAGTAATCAATGGTAAAGCCGCTTTGAGCTGAACTGCCAAATACAATTTTGGATATTCTTGCTCTTTTTTCATTTACACCATAAGTGTAATCTATAATCCGGCTATTGTCAACCAAAATTGATTTAAGCTGACCCCATTCATCATAAACATAGTCGTATTCTACATTACCCTGAGTTACTTTATCCAACAAATCGCCGTCATAAGCATAGTTTATTGCCATTTTAACCGCATTGTCCGTAAGACCGGTTACATTGGCTTCCGCAAGAGTCAAATAACCCATAGCATTAGAGTTGTATGTGGTAGTTGCTCCATTGCCGTAAGCAGATGAAGTAATAACACCGCTATCACTATAAGTATATGCAGAAGATATGCCGTTTGAATCAGTTTCTGATATAATATAGTTTTTATCATCTGAATACTCAACAACAGACTGCATATATTTTGAACCGTCATAAGACTTATTTGTTACTGTTTTGCCGTCATTGCTGATATCCTCAATATCACTACTGCGTTTGCATTGTATGCAATTGCAAAGCTCTTCTGATTCACAACGACAAGTGCAATCAGCTTCTTCGCAATTTTCACAAATACATTCTTCAATTGCTTCCGCATCTTCGGCGGATGTTGTATCTTCTGTTGTATCACTTGCAGAAACCTCATCCTCATCGAAGCTTATTGCAGAATTGTTTGAAGTAAGCTCTATGCCTGTAACAAAGGAATCAGAAACAATATTTTCGGCAATAACCGTAACATCAACAGATTCCACATCCGCCTTAAGCGCAAAAGAACCTATTGCATATTGCCAACTGTCATTTTGCGGTGCAAAATTAACAGCAAAGTTTTCTGTTACGTTTTCCTGTGTTTCATTACCGCTATCATCTTTCGTTGTTTTCAAATAATTATATGAAACCTTGATCTGAGCAACACTGTTTATCGGTTTATTGCCTGATGTAGTATAATCCGCTAAATAATCAGAGTTGATATAGTTATCATCGAAAAATCCGTTAAACCAACCGCCGACGGAATAGATATCACCTTTTTTACCGTTTATTACTACATTTTGTGTAACAGATGAAATGTTTTTGTTAAGGGTATATGTACCCTCTGCATCGGCTGTATAATACGGTAAACCGCCACTTAATTTAAGGGCATTAACATTTTTACCGTAAACCGATTTTTCAACAACGGTTGATTCACTCCATTTATCTGGTGAATTACCGCTTACACTATTAAAGCTGCCGTTTTCCATAAGGTTATACTCGGCTGTACCTTTGCCTGTTTCAAGCTGAATTGCATCAACGTAATAATCACCGCAGCTGTTTTCAAATCCAACGCAAGCAGTTATTTCAGAAACCTCAAAAACATCGTTTTCGATTACAGGATTAAAGGTTACCGAAACCCTTGTCCAATCCTCCGCATTTTCTATGGACTGTGTTTTTGTCAAAGTATCACCTGAAGAATTTTCGGCAATTATTTTTAAATACAGCTTACCCTGTGTAGAATCAGTTGTTGCATTTTTAACATAAGCCGATAATGTATAAGCAGAAACATTTTCCACTTCAACTGACTGTTCCAAAAATTCTGTTACATTATTTTCACTTGAAACAGAATAAACATATTCACCATATATGGTATCATTGTTTATTTCGCGTTCAAATTCATTTGACCAGTGCTTTGCCCTTGAAGAATTCAGGGTTGAAACATCTTCAAACGAACCGTTTTTCAGAAGGTTTTCAGAAACAATTTGCAAATCACTATATGCAAAAACATTTTCTTCATCGGTATCGGCATTTTCCGTTTTAGAAAAATTACCTTTATCATCAAAAGTGTAATTCAGCTTACCATTCTTACCGAACTGGTAAATTTGTGTTCCCGAAAAAGCATCGGTTATTTTAACCTGACGATTACCCTGCTCTTCAAAAGTTATATGATTACCTGAGCTTGAACCTGCTTTTTCAGTTATTGCAGTTACTTTGCCCAATGAATCATAAGTATATTCTATACAATATCCATCAATATTACATACTTTTACAAGATTATTATTCTCATAATCATACTCTGCGCACTTACCATCGGGATATGTTACGCTTATCAGATTATTGTTTTCGTCGTAGCTGTACAACACATTCAAACGAGTGTTTGTAGTGCCGGCATTTATCACATCACCTGACTGTGTTTCGCACTTAATTTCAGAAAGCAAACCGCCGGCATCATCATAAATAAAATCATATTTCCGACCTGCACCATCAACGACACAATCAATTTTTGTAAAGTTATTATCATCGTATTCGATGACTGTTTTATCATAACTGCCATCAGAATTTGCATCACTTTCCCAAATTTCATTGCAAAAGCCGTATTCGTTAAAATATGCAGTTTCACCTGATGGTGATATCAATTTTAAATTCTCTACGGTTGCATTCCCGGATTCATCTACCAGCTCCAATTCATAGCCAATAGCCGCAGAACTATCGTCAAGCTCAAAAACAACAGATGTTGTTCCGTCAACAGTTTCCTCTTTACGATTAAAAGCCGCAACTGTTCCGTCACCAACAAAAGCCTGATACTGATTTTCTGACAACTGGAAAATCACCTGCAGGTTTGAGGGTAACCATTCATTACCGTAAGGTATAATCATATTTTCGGAATCTGCAACCATTGCAATATGCTGTTCAAGGAACTCGTTACAAACGCCACCATAATTAAAGCCAACATTTACGGGCATTGCATAACCTGACATAGCCAAATCATTTCTTGAAACAGTCATGCCTCGTGTTAATGCATTTACACTGACAACACCTGCTCTGCCCACATTCTGCGAAACATATTCAAAAGCTTCACTGCTTCCGCTGCAATCTATATAATCAATTGTGCAATACGTGTTAAACGTATAAGAACCGCTTGCAGTAGGATAATCTCCTGCAAGATACAACATTCCTGAGGTTTGAGCATTTTCAGGCATCAATACAAAACCGTTATTTTCACGATAACCCTTAAGCCACTCATTAAAAATATCGGTTATATTAAAATAGATTTTAGAATTCACTTCATCCTCTGAAGCCGGAATTCCCGTAAAATAATCAACAATTTTATCTTCATATGTAATTAACGGTGTTGAACCATCCGTAGGATAAACATCATCATACGTAATAGTTTTGCTATTCCATTGACCGCTTATGGGTTTAGCAATTACATTTCCGCCAATTATATAACCATCCGCTAAATAATTAACATCCGTTACTTCAATGTTAGGATTTTTACAAAATGAGAACATATCAAGATTTATTTTCACCAATACTTCGCTACGGAAATCCTGAGTATTCACCAAGTAACCCTCAACACTGTTTGAGTAATTCTGCGTTTTGGAAGTAACATCATCAGTTTTATTTATTATTGCCGTATCTTCAATTACAGCATCATCTAAATCCGGCATAATAATAACCGGATCAATTACAACAGGGTAAACTCTGCTTTCACTTTCAACCCACTCTTTCGAGGGTATGTATGTTAAAGTGAGAACAGATTTATCTGCATCCTTTATTTCCACATCAATATCATACGAAACCGCATTATTCGCGTCCGTCATAACCGGTGCAGGAATTGTAAAAACAACTTCTTTATCTTTGTTTTTGAACAATAAGTTTTTATCTTTATCAAGTTTTGCAGTAAGCTCACCTTTTTCTATATCAAAGGAATACTTTTCCTGTAAACCCGATTTATCATTTACAATAATGTTTTCTTTTACAAAATCGGAAGAAATCACATATTGTACATCTGTATTTTCATCCACCGATTCATAAGTTATTTCAGATACCGTTTTCGATAAATCTTTTTCAATAACATCTGCATCAGCTGTTTCTGCAGAAGTTACTTTTGCCGCCGCACTATCAATATTATTCACCGAAAATGCTATGCTTTCACCATTGTTTCTGATGGTGATTTTTTCGTTTTCTGAAATTGTTTCGGGAAACTCTATATCATAAAGTCCCTTTTTATTTTTTATAATACCCTCATTATTCTTTAAGGTATTGTCAATTTCCACCCATTTGTCACCTTTCATAGTATGAATGGGTGTTTCAGAAACAACTGTAGTATACGTACCATCAGCACGTTTATATGTTTTTGAATTTTCTTCTCTTTTTTCTATGAGTTCGCAGGTTATTTCTGCTTTTTCCTCATAATCTTCAATAGTTTGTGTAAGTATTTTTTCTTCATAAGCTTTACTTTCGACATCTTCGTTATATTCTTTCGCCCAAACTGTTGTTGCACACGAAAATATACCGAAAAATATCATAACTGCCATCAAAACGGATAATATCTTTTTACTATTTTTCATTTTTTACATCCTTTCTATATTTTTTGAAAAAGAGTCACCCGATTTTTTTCAGCTTATCCCCTCCTTATACACTTAAATTGAAGCTTATTTTTACCGCTTCTAACTATATATGACTTTGGAAACATAAAAAGTCACAAAAAATTTTAATTTTTTTGAAAAATTTATTCAAAACTTGCAAATTCGCTGACAAACACCAAACAACGTTTATTGTGTTTCCGTATATATATGATTCAAGAAACACAAAAAGTCACAGTTTTTTTAAAAAAAATTTTCAGAAAATGATAAAATGCCGATATCCTATATATGACTTTAAAACCGAAAAAGTCACAACCTTTTTTTATTTTTTTAAAAAAACATTTTTTAAAAAACACTCCACAAATCAAAAATATTGTGGTAGTATGTAGAAAAAGGTCGTACAAAAAATTTTCGCAACAAGGTGCTACATAATATGATTACTAAAGAAAATGCAGAAAAAATCGCAAAACAATATTACAACAAGGTTTTTTCGTTTTGTTTCTCAATGGCAAAAAGCAATTATGACGATGCCCTGGAAATCACCCAGGAGGTATTTTTGCTTTTTGCAAAAAAAGCAAAGGATTTAGAAGACGATAAAATCGAGCATTGGCTTATGGCTGTGGCAAAGAAAAAAGGGTTAGAATATTTCAGACGTATAAAAAAAGAAGCAAGCATTATTGCTATCGAGGATTCTTTCCATTCAGCAGACGAGGTTTTTTCCACAATAACACGGTTTTACAGCTACAGCGATGCAGAGGTTAAACTGACACTTGATGCAATACTAAAGATGCTTACAGAAGAGGAATACCAGCTTTTCGTTAAAAAATTTATAGAAAAGAAAACCCAGGCAGAAATTGCAAAGGAGCTTAACATTTCGATTTCTACCGTAAGCACACGAACCTTAAGATTAAGGAATAAAATAGAAAAGCTGGGCTTCCTTTGCTTTACTATTATCGGTCAATTTATCATCAAAAATATTTTTTAAAAAATTTTTTAATTTTTTTGTGACTTTTTGCTTTCTCCGGTCATATACAGGTGAAGGGAGAAAAAATTATTTCGGGATTGGAGCAAATTTTTATGGATTCAGTAAATCAAGACAAGGTTAAACTGATTAACTTTTTTTGGTTTTTGTTAGACGAAGAGGTTTCGAAGCCTTTGGGGGAAATGAATTCCGAGGCTGTTGAAAACTATATAAAAATACTTTTATATCTTCAGAACAAAAATGCTGTTCTCAGCTCCGATTTCATTAATGAACAGGTCAGAAAAATCTTCCATCCGGAGGATTACGCCGCACCCGAAACGGCAAAGGTAACAAAGAAACGCATAAACAAAAAGAAAATATGGCTTATAGCCGCTTGCATCTCCATACTAATTGCATTATTCAGTATTATATCTTTCAGCACCGAAAGAGGTGTTATTGATACTCTTGAGGAATATTTCGGCACGTATGAGTTCATTCCTTTCGGTAAAAAAGTTACTGTTAATGATGAGACGTATATAAAAAACAACCCTGTGAAAAATTACACAACTGTTGAGGATTGTGCTGAAGCAGAAAAAATAAGTTTTTTATTTCCGGCAAATATGAAAGACAGCGTTGATTTAATTTCTGCAGACCAAGAAACAGAAGAACGCATAATTTTTTTCAGATTCGGTGAGGATACTAAAACTATGGATATCACCTTCAATGCGGAAATGGATCAGGGAACAATTGATATGTGTCAAGAGGTTGTAACAATAGGTGGTATTGAATACCATTTATGTATAATGGATGAGGTTAATCTGGTACAAGCCTATTTTGTTTATGAAAACAATCTGTATACCATTGCATATCCCGATAAGGATACAGTTATGGAAATGATAAATAATATGGAGGAAATAAAATATGAAAATTAAAAGAATAGCAGCACTTATTATTGCAATAAGCACACTTATTTGTATGATGGTTATTCCTGCAAATGCAGCAGAAGATAAAACACATAACCACGTAGAAATTATTATAGAAAACGAAAACGTTTCGGAAGAAACCAAGCAGAAAGCAATAGCCTTCTATACAAACGGCGGCGAGGAAACAGATGGAGCTTCCACATACGGAGTTACCTGCACACTTCTCGGACACAACCTTGAAACATCAAGAGTTACGAAAATCACACACAAGGCAAAAACAACAGCCCCAAGATGCCTGAAAAAAATATATAATTACAGCACCTGTACACGCTGTGACTATGAAACATCAACGTTAGTTTCGAGCACATATATTTCTTGCTGCTAATGAATAAAAAAACTTGTTACCTGAAAAAAAGGTAACAAGGACCAAAAAAGGCAACACGGTGTTATCCGTGTTGCCTATATTTTTATATTACATGGTAGAAAGTGATGAGTTTATGAAAGCTGAACGTAGGAATCAGATTTTTCATCATAGCAGTAATCGGAAGCACCTACACCGAAAGTAATGCCCGTATCGGTACCGTCCTTTTCATAAAGCTCCACGATATTGATAACAGAGCCGTCGGCTGCCGTGCCTGTTCTTGCGGTAATGACAAAAATATAATTTGAAATATCCTTTTTAAGACCTACCGCAGATAAATCATATTTTGCAAAACGTTCCTGCAAAGCATCGTTGTTGCCCTTGTGGTAAGGGAAAGAAACGTCATCTGCAACGGTTGTTTTTTTGTTTGCAGTTTTTTTATCTGCCTTCTGTGTTGTAAGCTCACCTTTACCGGAAAGTGAAACATACTTCTTGGTTTTAGCATCATACTTGTAACATTCTGTGCCTGAAATAATGAAGGTTGCCTCAGGCTCATCATCCTCCACGTCAGCTTCAGGGTCATAAGCCTTGATTTCGGCACCGGAAACGCCTTTTTTATCTGCTGACGTAATAACAAGTGTGTATTCATCAATATCGCCCTTGATACCTAATTCCTTGGAAGAATAGATACCGAGCAGAGTTTTGGCGGAATCCTCATCCATATCAATAGAGCCGCCCACATTTTCCACGCTGACAACTGTATTTTCAGCCTTTTCGTTGCTCATTTTGGTTGTGCGGGCATTCTCGCCACAAGCTGTAAGACAGCATATTGTGATTATTGCTGCAAGCAACAAAGAAATTCTTTTCATATTACTCTCCAATCAAGGTTAAATTTATAATTTAATATTAACCCTTTAAGAGTATTTTGTCAACCGCTAGTTATCCGAACCTGCCTAAAAGCGAGTATTTTCAAGGGTTTTCGGAGTTTTGGTCTTGAAAGGGCTACCCTTTAGAAATAATTGCCTCCCTTTTGTATTTTTCACGTGTTGCAATACCACCGCGGATGTGACGCTCCTCTTTATTTATATCAAGCACCTTACGTACCTCGTTAAACAAGCCCGGGTCAATTTTCCGAAGCCTTACGGTTACGTCGCTATGTACCGTTGACTTCGAAACACCGAATTTTTTAGCGGCTCCACGTACCGTTGATTTGCTATCTGCAATATATCTGCCTAACCTTACAGCTCTGTCGTCATAATCGTTGTACATAAAAAAATCCTCCCATAGAGTTCTATAAAACTATATGTGAAGACACTGTGGGATTATGACTTTTAACCTTTCAAATTAAAAATCAGGGAGAAAAAATCACCGCAAGGAAGTGAAGCCTTGCGGTGAATAAATTATTTTTTAGCGGGCTCGTTTTCACGAATCCATTTAACCATATCGGTTACGGACTGTTCCACACTCATAGGGTTATAATCAAGCTCACGTCTTGCCTTTTCTATAGAGAAATTGCAGTTAGAAACAAGCTTACGGATAGAGTATCTTGTAAACAATGGAGTCTTTTTTGCAAGCTTATAAAACAGCTCTGCACCGGGGGCAACAGCCTTTGCCACACCGTAAGAAAGCGGAATTTTGGGAGCTTTTTTACCACAAGCCTTTGCAGTTGCTTTAATGAAATCTGCAACAGAAATCTTTTCACCGCAAAGAATGTAGCATTCGCCCTTACCGCCCTGCTTTGCCGCCATATACATACCATGAGCAACGTCACGAATATCGACAAAGTTATATGCACCGAAAGAAAGTGTTACGGGGAAAATGCCGTTAACAAACATCCTTACCATTTCACCAACATTAGAAACCTTAAAGTCATAAGGTCCGATGCATGCACCGGGATGTGTTACAACCGCATCAATTTTGCCTGCTCTGACTTCATCAAGAACAAACTGCGTTGCCGTTGCCTTAGTTTTAGCATAAGTTCCCTCAAGATTATCTATGGGGAAGTTATCAAGCTCGGTCATAAGCTGATCATCCGGAAGAGGCTCAAAAGCATCAACAGATGAAGCATAAATAAGACGACGAACACCTTTTTCTTCACAAGCTTTGACAACATTTTTGGTACCCTCAACGTTAACCTTCCAGATCATATCCTCCTGATCAGCGTTGATATCAATAATTCCTGCAAGGTGATAAACAACATCCACGCCCTCAAAGGCTGCACGAAGCTGGTCAATATCGGTAACGTCACCATAAACCTTTTCGCACTCGATACCGTCAAACTGCTTACTATCCTTCCTTATAAGAATACGAACAGTTTCGCCGCTGTCAACAAGCTCTTTAAGAAGAGCATAGCCAATATGACCGGTTGCACCGGTTACAAGACTAATCTTTTTCCCCATTTCAGGTTATTCCCCTTTCATTTCAAGCAACTTAACTTTACCATCATAGGAAGCCTGTGAAACCTTAATTGAATCAAAAATAGCCGCTTTGATATCATCTTCAGTTGCACCAAGCTCTTTTGAAAAACGGTCAGGAATAAACAAGTTGATTGCCATAATATCTGCAAGTCCGTCTACATCAATACCGCTTTCTATACCCTTTTCGGCATATTCCTTTTTAACACCGCCAAGACCCATACGCATCATCCAGGGAGCAACGCTTATGATCTTGCGGTTTTCGCCCATACCTCTTGCAGCATAAACGATTTTAAGGAACTCTTTCCATGTAAGGTTATACATAGAGATAGGCCATGCCTTGGCACCCTTTGATTTTTCTGCCGCACCGACAATAACCTCACCAACCTGACGTACTGTGAGCATTGCTGTGCCGCCACCGGGGTACATTGTCATAGGAAGCTTATCCATACGCTTGATCTGTTCAATAAGGATAACCCAAACAGGCTTTCTGCCGGGCTGTGTGCCGAATATGTAAGGAAGCTCAAGCACGGAAACATCGAAGTTTTCATCAGCAAATGAGAATGCAACATTCTCCTGATCAATACGGCTTCTGATGTAAGGATGCTTTTCGGTAAGCTTCATATCGGGGCGTTCCTTTGCAAGGTAAGCAAAGTATGAACCGAGGATAACTGCACTCTTAACGCCAACCTCCTTACAAAGAGGAAGAATTCTTTCAAGAGGCTGGATGTTATATTTGTAATATGCATCATAAACGGGTGCGGGGAATTCCACGCGCTCGTCGATACCTGCAGCAAAAACGAAGCAATCGTTACCTCTGAGGAGATCACGGATTTCATCATCGGTTTTCTCGTAAATGTTGCAGAACTCAAGGTGCATTTCCTCAGGAATGGGAGCTCCTTCGGGAAGTGGGGGTAAAGCAACGCTTGTTACCTCATGACCCCTTTCAATAAATATACGTGCGGCTTCACTGCCTAAAAGACCTGTACCGCCAATCATAAATACTTTCATTCTGTTACCTTCTCCTTAAAGTTGTCAAAGATTTCAGGACCGTAATAGTTATTTTCATCCTTTGAATGAACGGGATACCAAACCTGAGCAAAGAAAGGATTGATTTTTGCTTCTGTATCATAATCCCAAGGCCAAGGAAGCTCTGCAGGGCACCAATGACCGCCGCGAAGAACAAGGTTGGGGCTCATTTCGAACTCGTTACCACGTGCACTCTTCCACTTAACGGGAGTGTACATATCAACGATTTCGGTTGCAAGGCACTCACCGCCACGGAAAGCAGCTGCTTTCTGAAGGTCTTCAAGTGTAAGTGAATTGAAATCCTTACTTTCATCATAACCGTGGTCAAGAACGATAACATCATCGGATGTTGTTTTCTTTGAGGGGATTTTAACATCAAAATCTGCCCATTTACGAGGAAGCTTATCGAATGCTTCCTTGCTGCCGTAGTAAGAAGTCATTCTTACATCAACATTGTTCTTTGCCCACCAGAGTGTACCATACTCGGGTGTTTCGGCAATCTTTTTCATAAAGGGCTTAACAAGTGCTGCAAAGGGCTTTGCAAGGAATGCGAGTTTATAGAAGAACTCAACATTATTCATCATATTTTTGAAATACTGCTTAACGGGGATATTTGCACGGAAATG
Source organism: Acutalibacteraceae bacterium (assembly GCA_045647125.1). Taxonomy (GTDB): domain Bacteria; phylum Bacillota; class Clostridia; order Oscillospirales; family Acutalibacteraceae; genus DTU089. Next base: position 51,313 of record JAZRLZ010000025.1, read on the forward strand.
ACAGTATTTTTCAAGCTCGTCACCATCATAGTACCACTGACCATGGAAGTTCTGTGTTGTGAACCAATATGGGTCAAACAGCTTCTTGGGTGAGCCGAGACCGAGTGTGCCGAGAAGAAGCTCTTCAAACTCGTAGTTTGTGATTCTGTATTCTTCACCGGAACCGATATTGTAGAATCGACGCCAGAATTCTTCAGGAATATCGTCACCGCAAACGTTTGCAAGAAGACGGCCTGAATCCTCAACAGTAGCCCATTCAAGCACACCGTTGATCGGAACGTGGTACATAATAGGCTCCATATTCTTAAGGATTGCAGGATAAAGGATACCTGACTGACGGAGTGATACCCAATGCTTAAGACCTGATTCAGCAAAAACTGCCTCTGCCTTAACCTTGCTTATTGCATAATGGTCATAAACGCTGATCTTAATGGGGTCACCTGTTCTTGCCCAATGGATGGGTGGGTTACGGTCGCCTGTTTCAGCAACAGTACCGATATAAACAACCTTAACTGCATCGGGATCGGGCTGTGCCTTAATTGCTTTAACAATATTCTCGGCTGCAGTAACGTTAACCTTCTGTGTTTTTACGGGATAATAGTCGGCAGCAGGAGAAACCATACCACCTACATGGAGAACGTAGTCTGCACCTGTAACCATATCGAGAACGTCCTCGTAGTTACCAAGGTCGCCCCATACGAAACGGATTGACGGGTCATCCATATATTTTTCAAATTTCTTGCGGTTCTTCTCGCTATCGCGGTTAAGAAGAACAATGTTGAACTCATTTTTACGTGCATAAAGCTCAAGGAAACCCTGGTAGCCCATAGTACCCGAAGAGCCTGTAAGAGCAACTGTCTTTTTCTGCATTTCAAAATCCCCCAAACTAAATATTTTTTTGCATTATTATTATAAAATCTATAATATGAAATGTCAATAGCAAATGAACGAATATTCACCGCCTCAACCCCTTAAATATCAACAAAAATAGAGAGTTTGTTTTTAGCAAACTCTCTAAATAAATCGGTTTATTTCAGTGATTTTTCCACACGGGAACAAAGACGCTCTAAAAGTCGATTATTCTTGGTTATCATATAATCATAAAGCACAAAACAAACATTGGAAATACCGAGAAGAACGGGTACCGTAAATCTGCCGAATTCGGTGAAATCATCACCGGAAACACCGAACAGATAAACACTCAAAAAGCCTATAAGCACAGCCGCAGTATTAAACAGCAAAAGCTTTATAAGCCACGCTATAACAACCGGAAGCTTTTCGATAGAATATTTCACCAATGTATAATAACCAAAAAACAATGTATAGGTAAGTGCCGCTTCCTTATCCGTAATAAGCACAAGGCACAAAAATGCTGTGGCAAAATAAACGCCAAGAGCATACCTGAAACCCGCTACCCTTGAGGTTATCAAAACGAGAAGGCCCGTAATAATAGGCAAAGTGTACATCAGCACCGGCAAAATTGTAGTGGTTGCCATGAGCACAACCGAAAGTGCCGTAACCATACCGCATACCGCGGTTTTTTTAGCTTTTTTCATCAGCCTATAACTACCTCGTGACCTGTACGGGCAGACTCATAAACAGCATCAAGAATTTTCATAATTTCAACACCGTCCTCTGCAGGAGCAATACAAGGTGTGCCATTAAGAACGCAATCGACAAAATGGTCAATTTCACGGCAGAAAAGTCCGTTAAAGGAAAGGCTTGTATCATTATTGAAGCTTGTATCAACAAGGTAGCCGTTTTCCTCGCTAAAAATTTCAACCTGAGGGTCAAGCTTTGCACCTGCTTTTGTTCCGAAGAACTGAATATTGCCTTCATCCTTTTTGATATTCAAAGAAAAGCTTGCTTCAACAGAAAGCACAAAGCCGTTGTCAAATCTTATAAGTGCGGTTGCAAAATCCTCAACATCGCAAACATCATTTGCACCTGCGGAAACAGAGGTATAGCCTTTGCCGGATTTTATATTCGGTCTGTTAAACAGCTTTTGGAAGGTTGCACCGTAAACAGAAACGGGCTTGGGATTACCGCAGATGTAACGCGAAAGGTCGATTACGTGAACGCCCAGATCAATAAGAGGTCCGCCGCCTGAACGGGACTTATCACCAAACCAACCACCCGGGTTACCGTTACGACGGAGGTAGGTTGCCTTTGCGTAATAAATATCACCGAATTTACCGGCATCAATAAAATCGCGCATAACATCGGTATCATTACCGTAGCGACGCACAAAACCGATCTGAAGAAGCTTATTATTATCCTTTGCGGCCTTAAGCATTTTTTCCGCCTCGGCAGTATTCATAGCCATCGGCTTTTCGCAAATAACATCCTTACCCGCATTAAGTGCGGCAATTGTACACTCAGCATGTGCAGAGTTCCATGTACAAACGCTGACAATATCAATTTCGGGCAATGCTTTAAGCATTTCATCCTTATCGGTAAAGCAACGTTCTGCAGGAATATCATATTTTTCCGCCATTTTTTCAAGCTGAGCCTTATTGATATCACAAAAAGCATAAAGCTCAACATAGGGATTCTGAATATAACCCCTGATATGCTCGTTGGATATACCGCCAACACCTATAACTGCTGCTTTTAACTGTGCCATAAAGCACACCTCCTTTTAAATTAAAAATATTATAGCATCAGCATAAATTTTTAGCAACAGTATTGTAGACAAACAAATATTTTTGTTTTATAATATACAAAAATTAACAGAGAAAAGAGTTAACACAAATGCCTTTTTTATTTGAAATGCACGCTCACACCGTAGAAGTAAGCACATGTGCCGTATCCGATGCCCCCGAAATGATCGAATTATACGAGGGAAAGGGCTATTCAGGTATAGTAAGCACTAACCATATGAATGAATCCACCTTTGAACGTCCCGGTCTTACGGAAGCCCCGTGGGATGATAAGGTTACACACTTTTTAAAGGGTTACGATGCACTTAAAAAGGCTGCAGGTGACAAATACACCGTGCTTCTCGGTATGGAAATAAGATTCTATGATGATATCAACGATTACCTTGTTTACGGCATAACCGAGGAATTTTTACGTTCCAACGGTGACCTTATGGCACTTAACACAAAAAAATTTGCAAAGCTTGCGAAAGAGAATAATCTTATATTTTTACAAGCCCATCCCTTCAGACGTGACCTTCGCGTTGCAAACTGGGAGCACCTTGACGGATACGAAATTTTCAACGGAAATCCCCGCCACCAATCCTGCAACGAAATTGCGGAAATATGGTTAAAATACCACAACAAATCAATCGCGGTTTCAGGCTCCGACTTCCACGAGCCGGGTGACGAAGGCATCGGCGGAATATATTTTGAAAAAGATATAAAAACCAACGAGGAATTGGTTGAGGAATTACGTGCAGGTAGATATACGATAAAAAAATAATATCCGGGAAACAAATCAACGGCAGAGTCAGACCGACTCTGCCGTTTTTTGCCGTAGATTCCCGAAGGTTTACAATAATTTGTCTAATAGATTTTGGCTTTGAGATGGTTTGGATGAAAAATAACACTACCTCGTAAGTGTTATTGTGTTACATATCAACAAGTGTTCTTTCTATAACATTATTCTGAAGTTCATCAGAAAGGTTTACGAAATAATCGCTATAGCCTCCCACACGCACTATAAGGTTACCATAATTTTCAGGATGTTCTTTTGCTTCAAGCAGTTCTTCCGGAGAAATAACGGTAACAGTGTATTGCTGACCGCCTCCTGCAAAAAAGGCCTTCGCAAGAGCGATAAAAGAAGCCTTCCCCTTTTCCGTATTGAAAAGTTTCTTTTCAAACTTATTCTGAAAAACGAAGCCGCTGCACGCATCGGTATGATTATATCCAAGAACAGATTTAATTTGTGCTGTAGGCCCTTTCGTATCACGCCCGGGAGTTGCGGCAATACTATCTGCAAGTAAAGGCTCCCCCTTACGCTTTCCGTTAGGAAGTGCCGCAGTTTTTTGTCCGTAACCTGCGGCTCGGTTAAAGGTACTGCATCCACCCGTAAACACACCGCCACGATATGTATTGTTACGCTTAAGAACTGTGAAAAAGCGGTTAAGCACACGTGTGGTTATTTCGTCAACCTCACATATATCATTACCGAATTTTTCGCAATTCCTGAAATCGTGATGAAGCTGTTCATACCCTACAAAATCGTTATCAAGTGCTTCGATAAGCTCTGACATTGTATATTTTTTCTCATCAAAAACCAACTTTTTGACTGCATAAAGGCTATCCCCCGTATCAGCAATACCTTCTGCCAGAATCTGACCATGATTATAAACAGGGCCACCGTTTCTGTAATCACGCCCCTTTTCAAGACAACCCTCGATAAGGCAGGAGCGTAAGGGATGCGGTTGAAAAACACCGCGAAGATGCTGCCAATCATTTGCACTACTACACGAATTATATGTTACGAATTCAAGTTGCTCCGTAAAAGCACGTTCAAAACGTTCGTAGGTGGTAAAAGTTGTGGGGTCACCCGTTTCAACAGAAACCTTTTTCCCACTCATTGCATCTACGCCGTTATGCAAAGCAAACTCAAGACATTTGGTGAAAACCACCTCACCATCCTCAAGTCCCATATGACTTTTGCCGAGGATATCTATCTGATTGCAACCATTCATACAATAATCATGACTATCGCAAGGAGAAATACCGATTTTTTCAAGTGCAGTACACACAACATCATCATTGTATAAAGCAGGAAGCCCCATACCCTCAGCAAGTGTATCAACAACTTCGTTCCAAAGCTTTTCAGGGGTGTTTCTGTGTATACGACAAGTAAGATTAGGTGTGTTATATTTCTTTTTTCTTACCATTTCAAGAATATGGTATGTTAGCTCGTTTGATTCATCCTGCCAGCTTTCATCACTGCCCGAAATACAAAGATTCCATGAACGGTGGTCACGGAAATAATCCCACAACCTATCGAGTAAATCAATTACCTCCGACTTGTTTTCGGTCATCCTATATGCAGGATACATATACTGATCAAAGCGACCGGGTGAATCACTGCCATCAAGTGCAAAAACAAGCATAAACGAACACATCGCCGACATAAAATCATAGGCAGGTTTTTTGGGTACAGTTCCAAAAGCCTTTGCCATACGCAGAAAAAAGGCTTTATCCTTTTCATTCTCACATTCTTCGGCTCGTTGTTGTGCGGCTTTGCAATATCTTTCACCAAAAACATCAAAAGCATCAAGCAAATATGAACAAGCATTGTAAAACCACTGTTCATCTGGATATTTACTGCGATTTTCTTCTATTATTCTACGCAAATAATCTGTGCCGTAATTTACTATTCTGCCGTAATCGGGGTTCGAGTGACCACCCCAGCCACCACCCCATTCAGCTCCCGAAAAATTAAGTTCTTCCGAAACTTCAGAATATAGTCTTTTGGCTCTGCCGTTAAATATTTTTATTTCATTCAAATAATATTCAAGTTTTTCCTTATGCTCGGGAAATTTTCGGGATAGCTCCTCTATCAATTCCTCCGAAAACCAAAGACCGTCGGAGGGTGAATAACCCGACGTGCCGTACGGAGTTGTAAAATCAGTTTCAGGAAGTAAACGACGGGAAAACCTGATTTCTGTATTCTTTGCCGCACAAAGCAGAGCAAGACCCACTCTTTCGCCATGTTCAAGAGTTTCATTCAAAAAATATCCGCAAAGCAACGGATCTATATGTATTAAATCTGACATATATTAACCTCATTTATAATCATTTCGAAACCTTTACGTCAACACCATAAGAAGCGAACAAGGATTCCCATCGGGACATCTCACCTTCACCTGCATTACTGTGGGTATAAGTTGCCTTTGAACCTGTTTTTTCCGCTTTCCCCACTCCGAGGGTATGGTATGGCATAAGCTCCGCATAGCGATACCTACCTTTATTTTCATTAAGGAATTCAGAAAGTCTTGCAATATTCTCATCGCTATCGTTACAATCAGGAATCATAGGTAACCTGATAATTATATCCGCATCTACCTCCATAAGATAAAGTAGATTTGACATAATTTTACTGTTATCAGCACCCGTAAGTTTTTTATGAAGAACGGAATCAATGCCTTTTATATCAAATAAAAACGTAGCATCAAGTCCTGCGGCTTCCTTATAAAATTCCCGTGAGCCTGATCCACAGGTTTCAATTGCTACGGAAATCCCTTCCCTCTTCAAAAGATGAAGAATTTCCAATGCAAAATCGGGTTGACAGGAAGGCTCACCACCCGTAAGGGTAACCCCTCCGCCCGAGGAATCGTAAAAAATTTTATCCTTCAGGACCTCTTCAAGCACCTCGGATGCGGTCATTTCACGACCTATAATTTCATTGGCATCATTAAGGCAAACGCTTGTACATTTACCACAGGACAAGCATTTTTGTCGGTCGATTCCCAAGGAATTATTCTCTATTATACGAGCAGAGCATTCTTCAATACATCTGCCGCATAATGAACATTTATACTTATCAAAAGAAATAGTCGGTGATTTTTCATAGCTTTCGGGATTATGGCACCAGACACATCTAAGCGGACATCCTTTCAGAAATACGCAAGTACGTATACCATCACCATCGTGAATACAGAATTTCTGTATATTAAAAACAATTCCCATAAGTATATCTCACCAACCTTTCCCATAATCCATATCAAATTATATCATTCTATGAAATCAAAAAGCAATATAATAACAAAATATAAATTAAAACGGATGTAAAAATACATCCGTTTTAAGCTTTTTATATACCCTTTGTATCGTAAAGGAATACTGTTTCAAGGGCAATTTTCACGCCTGCTTCAATAGCCTGAGGTGACAAGTTATCGGCATCGTCAAGGCGTGTATGGTAATATCTTGCAGGAGTGGGGTCCATAGCAACAATTGATGATGCAGGAACCTTTGCCTGAGACATTGCGGCGGCATCGGTTGAACCGAGAGCAATTGTACCTATAGGTACGTCGAAGCCTACTGTTTTTGCCGCAGACTGAATGAGCTCTGCAACTCGACGGTCGTTTTTAACCATACCGGTCATATCTTTTTCGTAAATATCAAGAAAATCAAGCTCGCGAATCGTATCGAAGCCCACAAAGATTGTTTCAACGCCATCCTGATGAAGCATATCATAATTTGCTTTTGCAAATGCCTTTGCACCACGAAGACCTGCTTCTTCACCACCTGCGCAAAGAACTGCAACCTCAGTATTTTCGAAACGGATATCATTATCACTCAAAAACTTCGCTGCGGCACAAGATACAAAACAACCTGTAAGGTCATCGTTCGCACCAACAACGGGACGCTTATAATCACAAAATTTAAGTGCCATAACAAATACAGGAATTGTAATATACATAACTACTGCAATGATTTTTAAAGCAAGGTTACCCTGCTCACCCCAAACAATTGAGCCGACAGGTCCGCCGAAATGAATCATACCGTAAATGTTAGCGGCAATACCGAGAAGTATACCTATAACTGCAGTTACGATAATCAGTACAACAACGGGTCTTCCGCCCTTATATGTATATGTCCACTCGAAAGCAGAATCGGTGTGACCTGAAAGAATGATTCTTTTCTTCACCTCACCGCTTGCTTTTCTTACACCGTAAACGTTACCACTTGTTTTTTTCGGAAAGAAAACGTCAAGCACCGGTTTATAGAAAATAAATTCTGCAAGAACGAAGAAAAGCGCAAGACAGGAAAGAACAAGACCCGCAATATTGATACCTAAAGTAAAGGCAAGAACATTAAGGATAATAAGTATAGCACCTATGGGAACCCATGCCATAAAAGCTTTATCGGAGCATTTGTACTCCTCACGCTTTACCTCATCGCACCATTTTTCAAGATCAGCCTGCATATATTCCTGAGCCTTCATTTCAGCCTCACTTCCTACGGGACGGGGGCCGAAGTTTTTACAAACATTCTTAATGCTTTTGATAGCATAGTTTGTATACTCCCTTACTTTTATATCATAATTAGGGATACTTTCGTTTGCTTTCATTGCAATCTTCCTTTCGTAATCAGTAATTTTAACAATTATATAACACTTTTTTTCATATATCAAGGCTTACAGCAAAGGTTTTAAATATTTGCCCGTATATGATTTTTTGCATTTTGCAACTTCCTCGGGAGTACCCGTAACAACAACGTTTCCGCCCTTGTTACCGCCCTCGGGACCTAAATCGATAACATAATCGGCAGTTTTGATAACGTCAAGATTATGCTCGATAACCACAACAGTATTATTGGCATCAACCAATTTATTCAATACCTCGAGAAGCTTTTTAACATCGGCTGTATGCAAGCCCGTTGTAGGCTCATCAAGTATATAGATGGTTTTGCCCGTAGATTTTTTGGAAAGCTCTGTTGCAAGCTTTACACGCTGTGCTTCACCGCCCGAAAGAGTGGTCGCAGACTGACCCAGGGTAATGTAACCCAAGCCTACATCAAAAATCGTTTTAAGCTTGTTATAAATTTTCGGAATATTTTCAAAAAATCCGAGAGATTCCTCTACGGTCATATTAAGCACATCGCTTATACTTTTGCCTTTATATTTAACGTCAAGTGTTTCGCGGTTATACCTTGCACCGCGGCACACCTCACAAGGCACGTATACATCGGAAAGAAAGTTCATTTCTATTTTAATTATACCGTCACCCTCGCAGGCCTCACATCTGCCCCCCTTTACGTTAAAGGAGAAGCGTGACGGGTCATAACCACGAGCCTTTGCATCCTGTGTCTGTGCAAAAAGGGTGCGGATATCATTGAAAACACCCGTATAGGTTGCGGTATTTGAACGAGGTGTTCGACCTATTGGTGACTGGTCGATATCAATAACCTTATCAAGATTTTCAAGACCGACTATCTCATCGTGCTTACCTGCAAATTTACGAGCGTTGTTAAGCTCTGCCGCAAGTTTCTTATAAAGAATCTCATTTATAAGTGATGATTTACCAGAGCCTGAAACACCTGTCACACAGACGAATTGACCCAATGGTATTTTAACATCTATATTCTTAAGATTATTCTGACGAGCACCCTTTATCTCAAGGTATTTCCCGCTACCCTGACGACGTTTTTCAGGTACGGATATTTTCTTCTTACCTGAAAGATACTGACCGGTGATTGATTTTTCACACTTTTTAATATCATCAACAGACCCTGCGAAAACGATCTCACCACCATGTACACCGGCACCGGGACCTACATCAACTATAAAATCGGCGGCATTCATTGTATCCTCATCATGCTCTACAACAATAAGCGTATTACCCAAATCACGAAGATTTTTGAGTGACTGCAAAAGCTTTTCGTTATCGCGCTGATGAAGTCCTATACTTGGCTCATCAAGAATATAAAGCACACCCATAAGTGACGAGCCGATTTGTGTTGCAAGGCGTATACGCTGACTTTCACCGCCCGAAAGTGTACCTGATGAGCGTGAAAGTGTAAGGTAATCAAGGCCAACATTACAAAGGAAACGAAGCCTTGATTTTATTTCTTTTATAATCTGTTTACCTATAAGCTCTTCCTTTTGGGAAAGCTGAAGATTTTCTATAAACCTTAACTCGTCACCTATAGACATATCCGTAAGCTGTTTAATATTTATTCCGCCAACAGTTACTGCAAGAGGTCCGGGTTTTAAACGAGCACCTTTACAGTCGGGACAAGCTGTTTCGGTCATATATTGTTCAATTTCCCTACGTGACCAGTCACTTGTTGTTTCACGATAGCGACGTTCAAGATTGTTTACGATACCCTCAAACTCTGCCATATAGGTACCGCTACCATACTCATTCTGACGAATTATTTTTATACGCTCACCATTAGTGCCATAAAAAATAGCATTCTTACCATCTTCAGAAATATCCTTAAATGGTGTATCAAGCGAGAAATTATATTTTTCTGCCAAAGCACTGTAATACATACCTGCAATTGTACTTGCATCAGTTTTACCCCATCCGCAACCTTTTACGGCACCTTCGTTAATGGATAAATTGCGGTTAGGAACAAGCAAATCCTCACTGACACGCATAAACACACTAAGACCTGAACAAGTGGGACAAGCACCGAAAGGATTATTAAAGGAGAATGCACGAGGTTCAAGCTCATCCATACAAGAGCCATGCTCGGGACAAGCAAAGTTTTGTGAAAACAAAACCTCCTCACCATCAATAACATCAATAACAACAGTACCCTCTGTAAGCGAAAAGGCTGTTTCCAAAGAATCGGTAAGACGAGAGGTTATTCCATCCTTCATAATAAGGCGGTCAACAATAATCTCTATATTATGCTTTATTGTCTTTTTAAGTTTGATTTTTTCAGATAAATCATAAACAACTCCGTCAATACGTACTCTTGAGAAGCCTGATTTTGAGGCTTGTTCAAGCTCTTTCTGGAATTCACCCTTTTTACCTCGGGCAATAGGTGCCAACACCTGAAAGCGTGTACCCTGAGGCAATTCCAGAATTTTGTCAACTATCTGGTCAATTGACTGCATCTGTATTTCACGACCACACACCGGACAATGAGGCACACCGATTCGTGCATACAAAAGACGAAGATAATCGTAAATCTCGGTAACAGTACCCACAGTTGAACGAGGGTTTTTAGACGTGGTTTTCTGATCGATGGATATAGCGGGTGAAAGTCCGTCAATAACATCAACATCAGGCTTTTCCATAATACCGAGGAATTGCCTTGCATACGAAGAAAGACTTTCCATATATCTACGCTGACCCTCGGCATAAATTGTATCGAAAGCAAGTGAGGATTTTCCCGAGCCTGAAAGTCCCGTAAAAACAACAAGCTTGTCACGGGGAATTTCTACACTTACATTTTTCAGGTTGTGCTCACGGGCACCTTGTACAATAAGATTTTTTTCCATAAAAATTAATTTTCACCTTTTAGCTTCTGTATCTTATCACGCAGATATGCTGCATGCTCAAATTCGAGCAGCTGTGCCGCCGCTTTCATTTCCTTGGTCAGCTTATCAATAAGCTGAGCTTTTTCGTTAGCAGAAAGTCTGCGTTTTGCCATTTTTTCCTGAATATTATCCTTTGAGCTGATTTCAAGAATTTCACGAACATCCTTCTTGATAGTTTGTGGCACAATATTGTGTTCTTCATTATATTTAATCTGCTTTTCACGGCGTCGGTAAGTTTCGGTAATCGCCCTTTCCATAGAGCCCGTAACCTCATCTGCATACATAATAACCTGACCGTTGGCATTACGTGCCGCCCTACCTATAGTCTGAATAAGTGAGCGGTCACTACGCAAAAAGCCTTCCTTATCCGCATCAAGAATAGCAACTAACGAAACCTCGGGAATATCAAGACCTTCTCGCAAAAGGTTTATACCCACAAGAACATCGAACTTCTTAAGTCGCAAGTCCCTTATAAGCTCCATACGCTCGATTGTATCAACATCATAGTGCAGATATCGTACTTTAATGCCATAATCTGTAAGATAATCGGTTAAATCCTCTGCCATTTTACGTGTAAGGGTTGTAACAAGCACCCTTTCCTCACGTGCAATACGCTCATTGATTTCACCAATCAGGTCATCCACCTGACCTTCAACCGGTCGCACGCTGATTTCCGGGTCAAGTAGCCCCGTAGGTCTTATAACCTGCTCGGCAATCTGTGTGCTCTTTTCTTTTTCTAATTCGCCAGGTGTAGCACTTACAAATATCTTCTGATGAGTTTTTGAATAAAACTCATCAAACTTAAGTGGTCTGTTATCAAATGCAGAAGGAAGCCTGAAACCGAAGTTAACGAGACTTTCTTTTCGGGAACGATCACCGCCGAACATACCCCTTACCTGAGGCAAGGTAACGTGGGATTCATCCACAAAAAGCACAAAATCATCAGGGAAATAATCAAGCAACGTAAACGGAGCTGTGCCCGGCTCACGTCCCGACATTACCCTTGAATAGTTTTCAATGCCCTTGCAGAAACCTGTTTCGCGGAGCATCTCAATATCATAAAGTGTGCGTTGTTGAATACGTTGAGCCTCAAGAAGCTTACCCTGTGAGGTAAATTCCTCGACACGCTGCTGCATTTCATTATAAATATTCTCAAGAGCCTTTTCCATTTTATCGGGCTCTACAACGTAATGGGATGCGGGGTAAATCGCAAGATGGGATCGGGTGCACTTAACCTCACCCGTAAGCGGATTGATTTCAGATATTCTGTCAACCTCATCACCGAAAAATTCAACACGGAATGCAGTATCCGATGAATAGGCAGGAAAAATCTCAACAGTATCACCCTTAACCCTGAATTTATTTCGGGTAAAGCTGATATCATTACGATCATATTGTATCTCAACAAGCTTTTTTATAAGCTCATCTCTGTCTTTCTGCATACCCGTTCTTAAAGAAACAACCATACTGCGATAATCAATAGGGTCACCGAGTGTATATATGCAGGAAACAGATGCAACTATAATAACATCTCGGCGTTCTGACAAAGCCGAGGTTGCTGAGTGACGAAGCTTATCAATTTCGTCATTAACGGCACTATCCTTTTCGATGTAGGTATCAGTAGAAGGAATATATGCTTCGGGTTGATAGTAATCATAGTATGATACAAAATATTCAACCGCATTCTCAGGAAAAAACTCCTTGAACTCACTGCAAAGTTGTGCGGCAAGGGTTTTGTTGTGGGCAAGAACGAGGGTAGGTCGGTTAAGCTCTGCAATAATATTCGCCATAGTAAAGGTTTTACCTGAGCCGGTAACACCGAGAAGTGTCTGCTCCATATAGCCCTTATTCACGCCGTCAACAAGCTTCTCAATAGCCTCGGGCTGATCACCCGTAGGCTTATATGGTGAATGTAAAATAAATTTATCAGGCAAAGCTCTGCCCCCTCTCACTTCATATTTTATGTAGATTAATTATTATATCACAAATTATTTTACAAGTAAATGTCAGAAACGAAATTAAGAGCAAGAATGCAACGCACAGAAACAATTTGACCATCAAAAATTCCGTATAATTCACACACAAAAACCGCCCTCTTTCGAGGACGGTCGTTTGTTAATAAGGATTAATACTTATCCTTAATCTGTCTTGTGTTTGAGTAAGCACTGTAGGTGCTGCCGTAGTAGGCTCTTATTTTATAAGTGTATGTTGTACCCTTCTTTGCGGTTTTATCTACGTATGAAAGGTTTGATACACCCTTTTCGGTTACGAGCTTTTTCCAGCTTCCGTTACCTGCCTTGCGGTAGATTACGTAACCACTTGCACCTGTAGTCTTTGTCCATTTAAGAGTAATACCACTTCTTGAGCTTGTTGGTGCTTTCAAGGTTGGATCTGCAAGGCATTTAAGTGATTTTGTTGTCTTACAAACTGCACCAAGACCTGCTTCATTTATTGCTCTTACAGAGTAATAGTAAACTGTACCACTCTTTGCTGTTGTATCGGTGTAATAGGCTTTTGTTGTATTACCGATTACTTTCCAACCACTGCTCTTTGTTTTGCGGTATACTCTATAAGAATCTGCACCGGTTACCTTTGACCAGTAAACTTTTACACCTGTGGTAACGTTTGCCACCTTTGTAAGTGTAACTGCACCGCATTTAAGCTGAGGAATTGTTGCGATATTTATTATTGCATCGCAATCAGTACACCTTTGATATTTCATACCTGATGATGTACAAGTTGCTTCTGTAGAAACTTCCCACTCACCAAGAGTATGACCTTTTGCAGGAATTTCTTTAGTTTCAAGCGCTTCACCACAAACAATGCATTCTTTATGACATAAGCCTTTTGATAAACAAGTAGCATCTATATCAATAAGCCAATCATAAGTGTGCCCTGATGCTTCGTAATGCCATATAGCATCAATAAAATCATAATTATATGAACCTATTGTAATTTTATTTTTATCTTCTTCTGTGCCGTTATAAAATACATATTCTAATTTTTCGCAACCATTAAAAGCATTATCGTCAATACTTATTACACTATCAGGAATTGTGATTGATTTAAGGTATCTACAATATCCAAAAGCTGCACTCCCTATATTTATTATACTATCAGGTAGTGTAATTGATGTGAGACCTGTACAACTAGAGAATGCATTATCGTCTATACTTGTTACACTATCAGGGATTGTGATTGATTTAAGGCTTGTACAACCAGAGAATGCATAATTAGCAATTGTTTTTATATTTTCTTTTATTACATAATCACCGCTTATTGTGTTATTGGCTTTTATAAGATGGTTACCTATATATAAAAGTCCATCTTCCCAATTATTAATGTCATTATAATAAGCACTACCGGAAAATGCGTAACTACCTATACTTGTTACACTATCAGGAATTATTATTGTCACTAACTTCGTGCAACCCATAAAAGCATTATCACCTATACTTGTTACAGTATCAGGAATTGTAACTGCTGTAATTTCGGTGTGATGAAACGCATCGGTTTCTATTCTTGTTACAGGCAAACCATCATATACAAATGGAATAACAAGTTCTCCATTAATAGAAGACGAACATCCTGTAACAGTATACGATTGGCTTCTATAATTAAGTGAAAAGGTCAAATCATCAATGTTTGCTGCCGACACAACAACAGGCACGCTTGTAATTATACTAATTACAATTAACAATGACAAAATTAGACTTATTCCTTTTTTCATACAAACACCTCAAAAATCAAAAAAGTGCACAGCAATAAAGCTATGCACTGGGGAAATCAGCTCCATTGCCAATTAACAGTATTATTTTATTACTATTGTAAAATATTGTCAATTAGCATTATGGCATAAAAAAGATGAATCTTTTTGTAACATAACAACCGCCCTCTTTAGAGGACGGTTGTTTGTTAATAAGGATTAATACTTATCCTTAATCTGTCTTGTATTGGAATATGCACTGTAGGTGCTGCCGTAGTAGGCTCTTACTTTGTAGGTATAGGTTGTACCCTTCTTTGCAGTTTTATCTACGTATGAAAGGTTTGATACACCCTTTTCGGTTACGAGCTTCTTCCAGCTTCCGTTACCTGCCTTTCGGTAAATAACATAGCCACTTGCACCTGCAGTTTTTGTCCATTTAAGTGTAATACCACTTCTTGAGCTTGTAGGTACTTTCAAGGTTGGGTCTGCAAGGCATTTAAGTGACTTTGTTGTCTTGCAAACTGCACCAAGACCTGCTTCATTTATTGCTCTTACGGAGTAATAGTAAACTGTACCACTCTTTGCTGTTGTGTCGGTGTAATAGGCTTTTGTTGTGTTACCGATTACTTTATAACTACCGCCTTTAACCTTGCGATATACACGATAACTATCTGCACCGCTAACCTTTGACCAATAAACTTTTACACCTGTAGCAACGTTAGTTACCTTTGTAAGTGTAACTGCACCGCATTTAAGTTGTTTAATTGTTGCAGTTTCAAGGATTTCGCCACAAAC
>JAZRLZ010000026.1:0-25265 GCA_045647125.1 Acutalibacteraceae bacterium
GAGAATGATTATTTTGCCCTTAGGAAAGTCCTTGCGAAAAGCACATAGGATATGAAAGTTTGTTTCGCAAAATTTCTTGGTTTATAAGGGTTCAATCGCATTTTGGCAAGGGAAAGACAAAGAAAAAAGACCTTGGTCAAACAACCAAGGTCTTGGTGCGAGAGACGGGACTTGATGGGCTCTGCCCATCATTCGCTGCGTTTCACTTGCGAACACCCGATTGTGTTCGGCTTCGCCGAGGGGGTTCAAGTCCCTACCTGATTTCTGACATAAAAATAAAGAACCTACACTGAAGTGTAAGTTCTTTATTTGGCGCGAGAGATGAGGGTGGGGAAGTGAGGGAATAGGGCGGAAAAAGACCCCACTCACGAGGAGTGGGGGGATACAATTTAGTTTTTATCAGTTAATAATGGTTTAATCTTTTTGTAGAGTTCAGTAGCTTTTTGGGGTGGAGATGTATTTTTCATTAAAAAATTATGCATTTCTTGTTTGCTTTCTGTTTTGTTTAAAGCTTGATAAACACATTCGGCAAATTCTTTGTTTTCTTCTCCGATTATGGAAATAATTTCTTGGGTTTTAGCATTTTTCCATTCACGAGCTAAAAAAAGAATTAATTTATCATAGCTTGTTTTATCTTCGTTGTGAATAATGTATATAATTTGAGATAATGTTTTTGCATCTTCAAGTGCGTCATGCTCTTTTGAATTATTAATTTCGAAAATATCAGCCATCTTTTTAAGTGAAGGATTTCTTGGTAATTGAAAAATATCTGTTACTGTATTTTGAACATTCACAATTCTTTTTGCTACTTTTTCTATACTTTCAAATTGTAAACCAGCTTTTTTATGTAGTTTTGCATCATTATACATTACTAATTTGTCATGACTGCCCCAAACAGACAATACTTTTAGATTATATTTAAGCAAAAGTTGGAGCATTTTTTGACAAACGGTTTCAAGGTCTTTTGCAGAATCAATATCATTTTGATGTATTTCTGTAATCCTCTTGCATTTGTCAGATAGTTTTGGTGCTTTTGTGGGCTTAACATATGATTTAAATTCTTCTAAAACATTATTATTTTCGTCACAAATTATCATACCAACAGAAATAATTTCCAACTTATTATTCTGATGTCTTTTATCTGTACAGTTGAATTCAAAATCGGCATAACACCTATACTTTTTTATAGGCTTAATTTTCATTTCTGAAATTGTTTCTGTTACTTCATGAATATAAGCTTCATCAAAATCATCAAAATCAGGCTCTTCATTGTACAAATTATACAGAGAATCTTCATTATCAAAAAATAAAGCATATTCTTCTTTTGTACAACCATTTTCTTGAGCAAAAAGAAGATCATCTCCTGTTAAGCCCCATAAAAAATCCCAATCACTCATTTTAAGAGCTCCTTATAAATTATTAATTTATATTTTCTTTTGTTGTGGTAATTGAGGAAATCAACATTCTTCTTATTGTTCCGCAAGAATTTTGTAATTGATTATATTGCTGTTCAGACATATAGTGGGTTTCAAAAAGAAGTTCAAGCCAATATTCAGTTTCAAAGCATTCTTTTTGAGCAATTTCTAATTTAGATATAAAATCTTTTTTCCCTTGTGCATACTGTGCTTCGTGCAGATTAGCACCTATAGAGGTTGCACATCTGAGTAACTGATTTGTTAAAACGGTTTCTTTATGCTCTGTTTTTATGTCTTTGCAAACAAAAACTACTTCCTTTGCAAATTCTTTTGCTTTATCTCTTAAAATGCTTTTTGACATAGAACTCACCTCAAAAAGATTATATATAAAAAGAATATGGTTTTCAAGTGATATTCCGCCTATGGCGGAGAGATATATTTTGATAAATCAAAATGTGATGTTTCTGCTATTAGCAGAAGTGATATTCTATTCGCACTTAACTCGGCGTTAGCCGAATATCACTGCGTAGCAATATCACTTTCGCAGAAAATAGAACTCGCGTAAGCGAATAGAACTGCACCAAAAAAAAGAACGACACCCTTTTGGGTGTCGCTTTTTTTGGTGCGAGAGACGGGACTTGAACCCGTACGGGATTACCACACGCCCCTCAAACGTGCGCGTCTGCCGATTCCGCCACTCTCGCGAGTGCTTTAATACTATACCACCAGGTTGAGGATTTGTCAACACTTTTTTTAAAAAAATATAATTAAATTTTTTGTTTGCTTTTTTATGGCCTTTTTTGGCGGTGTGGGGTGCCTGTTTAATGGCTTTGGACTGCATAAAATGGTTAGGGCAACTCATTTACCCTATATTAGCCAAACTATATCCGAATCAGTTTTCAGGAAAGTCTTTTCCGCCTGTATTTCATTAAAATACTCGTAAATCCCGGATAATACGATACCGTTATTGCAATTTTATTAAAATTAATATATAATGTATTGACTTTACGAATGAACATTCTTATTATTTTATTAGTACATTTTCAGTGTACGTCAAGGAGGTTGTTTATGGGTATAGCTTGTAATTATCTTTATGATATGAAAGCAGTTGAGTTGGCTGACTTTTCAAAATTTGAAAAGCGTTGGCTTAATTATTACGGCGATATGTTGCCGAATCTGGATTATCATCAGGGCTCTATTTACGATATGTTCAGAGATTCTGCTGTGAGATATCCTGATTATCTGGCTATGGAATACTTTAATACCACTTTTACCTACAAGCAGCTTCTCGAAAGGGTGGATACCGTTGCACGTGCCCTTAAGGCTCTTAATATTGTTGAAAATGAAAGCGTAACAATCTGTATGCCCAATATCCCTGAAGCCATTTTTGTTATCTATGCCGTTAACAAAATCGGTGCGGTGTGTAACGTTATACACCCCTTGAGCGATCACAGTGATATTGCAGAGGCTATGGAAACCACAAACTCATCAATTATTTTCACCACCGACGTTTCCTACGGCAACGTTAAGGGTGTGGAGGGTACCATCGTTGTTTGCGAGGTAAGCAAGAGTATGCCTACCTTGTTGCGCACCGCATACAATATCAAAAGCCGTAAATCAATGAAGTATGAAAAATCTGTTATCAGATGGGATGCTTTTATAGAAAATCGTGTCAGCGGTGACGTAGGCATTCCCCGTACAAAGGATGACCCTGCAATTATAATCTATAGCGGAGGCACAACGGGTAAATCAAAGGGTATTGTGCTTTCAAACCTTTGCTTCAATGCTCTTTCCACACAGTGCTATGCAGTCTGCCGCGAGGCAAGGGCAGGTAACTCCATCCTTTCCGCTTTACCTATATTCCACGGCTTCGGCTTGTGTGTAAGCATTCACGTGCCGCTTACATTGGGCTTAAAGTGTATTTTGCTTCCCAAAATTGACGTGGCAAAGCTTAACGAAACAATTTATAAAAAGAAGCCTAACCTTTTACCGGCTATACCTACAATGCTTAAGGCTATGACCAATAATAAGGTCCCTGCGCCCGATTGCCTTAAAAGTGTTAAGGTTATTCTTTCCGGCGGTGACTATCTCAGTGATGAGGTCAGGGCTACTGTTCTTGATTTCTTCAGTAAAAACGGCTCCGATGCTCATATTCAGGTGGGCTACGGTCTTTCCGAAGCAACTGCCTTTATTGCCGCCACAAGTGACAACGTTTCCGAGACGGATAACCTTGGTCTTCCGAATCCTGATACTATTATAAAAGTATGTGATCCGGAAACTAATGAGGAAATGCCCTACGGTGAGGTTGGCGAAATTTGTGTCAACGGTCCTACGGTAATGATGGGCTACGTTAATGAGCCGGAGGAAACCGCAAATGCCCTCAGGCTTCACGATGACGGCACAACCTGGTTACATACGGGTGACCTGGGATTCCTTGATGAAGAGGGTATCCTCCATTTCACATCCCGACTTAAACGAATGATTATTTCAAACGGCTACAACATTTATCCCACAGAGCTTGAAAACATTGTTAACAAGTGCAAATACGTTGCATCCTCTGTAGTTGTAGGTGTTAAGGACAAGGTCCGTCAGGAAGCACCCAAGGTTGTTGTTGTGCTTAAAAAAGGTGTTCAGCGTACTGCTGACGTGGAAAAGGAAATTGCAGAATTCTGCAAAAAGCACATTGCACGTAACGCCCAGCCTAAGGAAATCGAATATACCGATGCCTTGCCCACAACGAAAATCGGAAAAATCAATTATCGTAAGTTTGAGGAGAAACAAAACGATAAGTCATAATATAAAAGTATAAATGATAATATAAAATACCCGGATGCTCCGTAAGGAACATCCGGGATTCTGTTTTGTTGATTTATCAGTTAAGCTGGAAAGATTCCATAGATCTGAGTAAGAACTTAAGGAATGAACGGATAAGGCTGATGATGTCAACAGGAGCACTTGCCTGAGGACCTCTTACGATAAGGTCATCCATATTGCCGTCGTCACAAACGAAAGCCTGTGTAAGTGTTCTGCCGCCTTTACCGTAAAGCTCTGCACGAACATAGCAGCTGATATCTTCTTCGTGGCTGTCAAGCTTGATTGTTGAGATAACAACACCGTCTGCAGATTTTGAATCCTCGCGGATAATCTTGCCGTCAGCAACCCATTTAACTGTATCAGTATTCTTTGTAACAAGTGTGATTGTATCGTTTTCTTCATCGACGGATACACAAGTAACCTGGGGATATGCATCACCGTGGCCGATTCTGTCACCTGCATCATATCTTGTAACTGCGAAGAATGTACCGTTTTTCATAGCGGTTTCAACGTTAGCCATTGAGTATGAGGGCATAACAAAATCCATAAATGCTGTGTCGATGTCCTCAAGAGTATGTGCATCGTTGTTAGCAAAGCCCCAAACGTTTCTGCCTTCGGGGATAACAACCTTAAGAAGCTCATCCCAAAGAACATCGTCGCTGCTTGTGGGACGGTCGAAAGCGTTGAATACTTCGATACCGAGGCAGGAGTCATATTTTCTCATAATGTTAGCGAAAAGCTGAACATTTTTGGGATCTGTAGCAATCTGATAACCCTTTGTCATAGGATTGCCGTTGATATCATAAAGCTGTTCGCCGTTTTCGTCATAAACAAGCTCACCTGCAGCAGAGCCGAGCCAGTCACCGGGATGGTTGATGTGCGAAACACCGCCTGCATCCTCAATCATAGCAACCATTGTTTCGAAGTCGCCCTCTGTACCCATAACGCCCTCTACACGGTTGTCTTCCATAAAGTAGCCGTTGATGTGGTTCTTCTGTGCAACAAGGTAGTTACCTTCGATAGCACCTGTAACGCACTTCATACCGCCCTTTTTGGTACGCATTGTGTGTACTGTGCGATAGCTACCGTCAAGAATACCTTCGTATTCCTCGTCGCTGAGGTGTGACTGATCGTTAAGCATAATGTGGTTATACTGGTATAAGGGAAGAAGAGTGGGTGTTTCATTCCATTCTACACCGATAACACCGTGGTCAGCCATAGCAAGAACATCGAAGTCTTTGTCATAGTGACCTTTAACCATTGTAGCTAAGTCGATGTTAGCATCACTGTATGTTGAGTGTGTGTGAAGATTTGTTTTGTAATGGTTATTCATATTGCCCAAGTAAGCGGAAACGCTTGCGTATGGGTTAGTGATTTTATAGTCTACATCACTTCCGGCAGCAACGGCTGATGTGGAAACCAAACCAACCATAAGCACCATAACCATAATAACGGAAATAACCTTTAATGAAATATTTTTCATGGTATTTGCCCCCTTTATAAATGGGATTATACCAATTATAAGTAAAACTGTCAATAATAAAAAGGAAGGATTTTTTCAAATCCTTCCTAAAAAACATAAATAATGTAATTATTTTATAAAATATTAATACATTCCGCCGCCCTGAGCTGCTGCCATAGCTGCCGCACTTGCTGCTGCATCTGCCGCAGGATCGGGCTTATCTGTAACAAGACTTTCTGTTGTAAGAACCATTGCGGCAACGCTCGATGCATTCTGAAGAGCAGATCTTGTAACCTTTGTGGGGTCAAGGATACCTGCTTCTGTCATATCGGTGTATTCTTCAGTTGCGAAGTTGAAGCCGTAGCCGTCTTTGCCTGAACGAAGGATACCGTCGATAATAACAGAGCCTTCAAGACCTGCGTTAGCAGCGATCTGACGAACAGGCTCTTCGATAGCTTTGCGAACAATTTTTGCACCTGTTTTTTCGTCTGCATCTGCAAGTGAAAGAATAAACTTGTCAAGCTGAGGAATTGTGTTGAGAAGTGCAACACCACCGCCTGCAACATAGCCTTCTTCAACAGCTGCCTTTGTTGCTGCAAGAGCGTCCTCGATGCGGAGCTTCATTTCCATCATTTCAGTTTCTGTAGCAGCACCTACGCGGATAACTGCAACACCGCCTGCAAGCTTTGCAAGTCTTTCCTGAAGCTTTTCTCTGTCGAAATCTGATGTTGTTGTTTCGATCTGTGATTTGATCTGTGCAACTCTTGATGCGATTTCGTCGGGATTACCTGCACCGTCAACGATGATTGTGTTCTCTTTGCTGATTTTGATCTGACGTGCGCGGCCGAGCTGTGAAACGTCTGCATCCTTAAGGTCAAGACCGAGCTCTTCTGTAATAACCTCACCGCCTGTGAGAATTGCGATATCACGAAGCATCTCTTTTCTTCTGTCGCCGAAGCCGGGAGCTTTAACACCAACGCAGGTGAATGTTCCGCGGAGCTTGTTTACGAGAAGTGTTGCAAGAGCCTCGCCCTCGATATCTTCAGCAACGATAACAAGCTTTTTGCCTGCCTGAACGATTTTTTCGAGAAGGGGAAGTACCTCCTGAATATTGGAAATCTTCTTATCTGTAATAAGAATGAAGGGATCGTCAATAACAGCTTCCATCTTATCGGTATCTGTAACCATATAAGGTGAGATATAGCCGCGGTCGAACTGCATACCCTCAACAACGTCACAGCTTGTTTCTGCGGTTTTGCTTTCTTCAACTGTGATTACGCCGTCAGCAGTAACCTTCTCCATAGCCTCTGCAATAAGGTTGCCGACGTTTTCGTCTGCTGCGGAAATTGTTGCGATTCTTGCAATATCGCTTGAGCTTGTAACGGGCTTTGAGTTTGCTTTAATTGTAGCAACTACGTTGTCAACTGCAGATTTGATGCCTTTTTTAAGAACCATGGGGTTAGCACCTGCAACTACGTTTTTCATACCCTCGCGTACAAGAGCCTGGGCAAGAAGTGTAGCGGTTGTTGTACCGTCACCTGCAACGTCATTTGTTTTTGTGGCAACCTCTTTAACGAGCTGTGCACCCATATTTTCGAAAGGATCCTCAAGCTCTACCTCTTTTGCGATTGTAACACCGTCGTTTGTGATGAGGGGAGCGCCGTATTTTTTATCAAGAACAACGTTTCTGCCCTTAGGTCCTAATGTGATTTTAACAGTATCGCTGAGTTTATCAATACCTGCCTGGAGTGCTCTGCGAGCATCCTCGCCGTAAATAATCTGTTTAGCCATAATAAAAACCTCCGTACTAAATTATTCTACAATAGCAAGAATATCGTTCTGGCGAACAATAATATATGTTTCACCGTCAATTTTAACTTCTGTGCCTGAATATTTGCTGAGAATAACCTTGTTACCTACAGCAACCTCCATTTTGATTTCCTTGCCATCAACTACTCCGCCGGGACCTACTGCAATAATTTCAGCTGTCTGGGGCTTTTCCTGTGCGGCAGCGGCAAGAATGATGCCACCCTTTGTGGTTTCCTCTGCTTCGCAGAATTTAAGAACAACTCTGTCGCCTAAAGGTTTAAGTGTCATGTGGAATACCTCCTATATATAATGTTGTTAATCTCGTTTTAGCACTCTCGTGTGTCGAGTGCTAAATATATAATAACCTATTTTAAAAAAAAATCAATAGTTTTTATGAAAAAAATGGGGGTGATACCTAAAATTTACAATTGATTAATAAAGTTTTTAAGTCTTTATATAAATATATTTCTGCATTGTCTTTTTATGAAGCTAAATTGATAATACACCAAAGGAAGTAAAAACAAGGTCGATTTTTGCAGTAAAAAAATTCAGGCAGCCCGTGTGAGCTGCCTGCTTGATTTAATCAATAAAGGTCATAATAATCGTCGTAAGAATCGTAGTAATCTGCGAAATCATCAAGATCCTCGAAGAAATCTGAGTATAAGCCTAAATCCGATTCATCTATTTGGTTATAGGTATGCTTTCCGTTTTTAAGTGTGCCTAAAAAATATGAATAATTGGTGGATATGCCGTGATATGTCAAGGCGGAATCATCATAAAGGCAAACCTCAAGTCCCTTGATTTCATAATCGCCTGACTCTAAAGAATCAAACATCTGATTTTTGTATTTGATTTTATAATATGAGCCGTCATCATCAAGCTCAAATACAATAAGATATTCGTCACCGTCATAAGTATACTGAGTACCCCAGATACCTTCAATTTCACTTTGTGTAGGAATGGAGCAAACAAGTAAAATACCGAGAATAGTTAAAATAACTGCTCCGATTACGCTTAATGTAATTATAAGACCGATTTTCTTCTTTTTCTTTTTAGGCGGCGGAGCAACGGGAGCCTGAGCTACGGGCTGTGGTGTGGGCTGAACTGCAGACTGAGCGGGTGCAGTCCTTAAGGGTGTACCGCAGCTTCCGCAAAATTTTACAGCGTCAAAATAAGGCGTACCGCAGTTGCGACAAAAGCCAAGGGGCTTCTTTTCTGTTGTTGCAGGCTGTATTACGTTATTTTCATTTTCCATATTTTTACCTCCATACCCTTGATAATACTATAATACATTCAAACTTGTAAAGAATCAAGGGGGTAATGGCTTATGACGGAAATTGTTCCAAAAATCCTGATACAGTTTACATATCCGTACAATCAATGGGAAAATGTAAATTGTGTGCTATAAAAATTAAGTTTTTATAAAAACGTGTTATTTTATTGAATCGGAAAAATAATCCGGCTATAATCACCTCCGCAAAAAAGTGTTGTAAATAAGAGTGTTAAGTGCAAAAGAAGAAGGCGTTTATTTGAAAAAGATTTTTGCGGCAAAGTCCGGAAGTAAATTCGCGTATGGTATAAAACAATAGATTAAACAAGATAGATTACTCTTTCGGTCGTTCGAATCCATCTTGACCGAAACTTTAATGATATTCCGCAGTTGGCAAACTATACTTCTTCACTATTCACTATTACTTCTTACTTACCAAAAATCCGAGCAAATAAGCGAAAAGTGAAGAGTGAATAGTTAAGAGTGAAAAAGTAAAAATCCCCGTACTATCGTACGAGGATTTTTGGTGGGAGCGGGTGGATTCACGCTCCGCGTGATTACATTCGCCTGACGGCGATTACATACCAATCCTTCGGATTGGATAAAAAAAGAACTAAGCTTTCGCTTAGTTCTTTTTTGGCTGTTACGAACAATTTAGATGCCAGTATTTTTGATGGGGTTTTAGCATTAAAATCCATTCTTAAAGAGATACCAGATACAAACAAATCCGATAATCATAAAAATAAAATGAAGTAAAATATTTATATTTTCACCTTTTGAACTCGGTTTGTCAGATTCGTCTTTATTGATGGAAAAGACCTTAATTAAGAAGGTTATAATTGAAAAAGCACCAAAAACAAACCACGAAACTATATCCATTCCAAAGACAAAATCAATAAAATCAGGATATTCAACTATATCTGTTGTAGAAAACAAGTAAATTAAGGATGCAATAATATTCAACCCTGAATACAAGAAGATTATGATTAAACTAAACCGAGATAAAAATGACTTGAATTTTTTCATTTTTTGTTCTCCTTTGCGGTTTTTATAGAAGCAATCAACAAAATCCTTATTGTTGAACATGTTTTGTTTATTTTCTTATAAGTTAGTTCATCTATATAATCAGTTTTATAGAGCATTTCAAGCCATTTACCTGTTTCGCTTGCTTCTTTAAGGGCAATTTCAAGTTTAGCAATAAAGTCAGCTCTACTGTGACCATACTTGCTTTCAGCAATATTAGCGCATACACTTGTAGCGCTTCTTCCAATTTGATTTGAAATGATAGTTTCTTTTTTATTGCGAAGCTCTTTAACTAAATTTAAAACATCAACTGAGAGCTGCATTGATAAATCGGAAAGTTTATCTTCTTTCATTTCTATCACCTCAAGGCAAGTATATCATTCTTTTGCGCAAAGTGCAACATCCTTGAGCTTTGCTCAAGTGTTTACGGCGAAGCCGTAACATCGTTTTTGCCGAAGGCAAAACATCATTTACGCCGCAAAGGTGTAACACTGTTTGTCGTAAGACAACCTCGTTTTGTGTCCGCATCACAAACAATGATGTTCTCACTATGTTCGAAATGAAGTTTGCGCCATAAATGTCGCAAAACGATGTTGTGTCCTGCGGACACAAACACAAACAAAAAAGACTTGCTTTCGCAAGTCTCTTTTGTTTGGTGGGAGCGGGTGGATTCGAACCACCGAAGGCGGTGCCAACAGATTTACAGTCTGCCCCCTTTGGCCACTCGGGAACACTCCCACATATACTTTTATTCAGTTGTGAATAAAAATGGAGCTGGTGGACGGACTCGAACCCCCGACCTGCTGATTACAAATCAGCTGCTCTACCAACTGAGCTACACCAGCGTCTCAACGCTTGAATACTATATCATAAATATTTTCGGGTGTCAAGCCTTTTTTAAAAAAATAAAAAATTATTTTTGGATGGTACTCTGAACTGTTGTTTTATGCCGTTCGGCAGGGTTTTCGGGTAGAGTGGGCAAAGTATATCCGAATCAGATTTTGGGATAGCTTTTTCCACTCATATTTCGTTAAAATACTGTAAATCCGTCAACCGGGGTATTAATAAAAACAATATAATTGACATTATTTAGCGGTTGATGTAAACTTTCGTTAGCAGATGTTTTTACTTTTTAAAAAAAGGGGGAAGCCTTATGGTGATAATGTCCTTTAACACTCAGCATTGCCTTAATTACATTACACGAAAAATCGATTATGACGTTATGGCGGATGCCATTAAGCAATGTAATGCCGATATTGTCGGACTTAATGAAATGCGTGATAAGGGCTGGTCCCGTGGTTTTGACCGTCAGACAGAGCTTTTATCAAAGGCTACGGGCCTTGATTATTTTTATTTCGGACGCACTATATGGGAAAGTGTACGAAACCCATTTGGCAATGGTTTTCTTAGCAGATATAAAATTGTTGATGTTGAAATGATTCCCATTCCCGACCCTTTGAAGAAAGCGGGGAATCAGTTATATGAAACCCGCGGAATTATAAAAGCTGTTCTTGAAAACGGGTTAACCGTGCTTGTTACTCATTTCGGTCTTAATGATGATGAGCAGATTAATGCAGTAAATACAATTATTGAAAATTTACCTGAAGAAAAAGCAATTCTTATGGGCGATTTCAACGTAACACCTGATAACCCCGTTCTCGACCCCATAAAAGAGCGTATGAGGGATACTGCCGATGTTATGACGGAGCAGAAGCTCAGCTTTCCTTCGGGGAATCCTGTAAAAAAGATAGATTATATTTTCGTAACATCTGATATTCAGGTGGTTTCTGCCGATATCCCCGATATTGTTGCATCTGACCACAGACCTTTCGTAGCGGAAATAAAGCTGTAAAAACATCGGAGGGGGAACAAGATGAATATTGTTATTGCTATGGACTCATTCAAGGGTAGTCTTTCCTCCCTTTGTGCAGGTGAGGCGGTTGCCGAGGGTATAAAAAAGGCAATTCCTCACAGTGTCCCTGTAGTTCTGCCCGTTGCCGATGGGGGTGAAGGTACTGTTGATGCTCTCGTTAACGGTTTGGGTGGAATGCTTTATGAAACAGATGCTACAGACCCGTTGGGCAGAAAAATAAAATGCACCTACGGAGTACTTTCGGATAATACTGCCGTTATTGAAATGTGCTCTGCCGCAGGGCTTACGCTTCTTAAGGATAACGAGCGTAATCCCCTTAATACAACAACCTATGGTGTGGGGCAGATTATTCTTTCCGCAATAAAAAAGGGATGCCGTAAATTTATCATCGGCATTGGCGGAAGTGCCACAAATGATGGTGGTGCAGGTATGCTGGAGGCTCTTGGCTTTCAGTTTCTTGACGAAAATAATAATCCGGTCAGCCGTGGCGGTGACGGAATAAAGGATATAAAACATATAAAAACCGAGGGTGCATTGCCCGAGCTTCGTGAATGCAGCTTCCGTATTGCTTGTGACGTTACTAATCCTCTTTGTGGTGAAAACGGATGCAGTGCAGTTTACGGACCCCAGAAGGGTGCATCTGCAGATGCGGTAGAGTCTATGGATAAAAGCCTTCGTGAATATGCCCGTATAGTGAAATCTGTTTTTCCCTGCTCGGATGCGGATTTCCCCGGTGCAGGTGCTGCAGGGGGAATGGGTTTTGCTTTTAGGTCCTTTTTGGGCGGTGAATTGGTAAGGGGTATTGACCTTATTGTTTCGCTTACAAATATGGATGAGAAAATAAAAAACAGCCACTTCGTCATAACGGGTGAGGGCAGAATTGACCGACAGACCGCTATGGGTAAGGCACCTGTAGGTGTGGCATCAGTTGCAAAAAAATACGGGAAGCCCGTTGTTGCTTTTTGCGGATGTCTGGGCGAGGGATTTCAGGAATGTAACAATCATGGCATAGATGCAGTTTTTTCTATAACAAAAGAGCCTTGCGATATCAAAAAGGCTATGGAAAGCTCCTATGCTTCAAAAAATCTTACTGATACTGCGGAGCAGGTATTCAGGGTTATAAAAACAGGGAAGATATATGAAAGTTAATTACCAATTAATAATGGAAGCGGAGTTTGAAAAAATCCGAAAATCACAAATAAAGCCGAAGCTTCTTCTGCACGTTTGCTGTGCCCCTTGCTCAAGTGCGGTGCTTGAGGTGCTGGAAAAGGTTTTCGATATAACAATTTTCTTTTACAACCCGAATATCGCACCCGAGGAGGAGTTTGATTACCGTCTTCGGGAGCTTGAAAGATTTCTTGCGGAAACTGACAGAGATATTGAGATTATTGCACCCGAATATAACGGTGATGAGTTTACTCAGCTTGCAAAGGGACTTGAGGATATACCTGAGGGCGGTGCAAGATGTAAGCTTTGTTACGCTCAGCGGTTGGAAAAAACTGTTGAATACGGCAGCCGCAACGGGTTTGATTACGTAACCACAACGCTTACTGTAAGCCCTTATAAAAATGCCGCATGGCTTAACGAAATCGGTATAGAGCTTTCGGAAAAATATAATATCAGTTATCTGCAATCCGATTTCAAGAAAAAAGAGGGCTACAAAAGGTCTTGTCAGCTTTCCGACCAATATAATCTTTATCGTCAGGATTATTGCGGTTGCATATATTCGAAAAGATGATGGTGAAGTTATGGAAAACAGTTATTCTTTAGATACAATTTGCGGTGCATTGTGCGAAATAATGGGTGTTACGCCACCGGAAACCGCAAATGAGGGCAATCCCACCCTTATAAATTATGCAAAAGACAGGCTTAAGGGTAAAAAAGCCGACAGAGTGTTTATGTATAACCCCGATGCTATTGCAAGGTGGATATACAATAAATATCCTCAGCTTTTAAAGGAGGCAACGAGGTATACCGACCTCTGTGTTGAGCTTGACAGCGTTATGCCGTCGGTAACACCGGTTTGCTTTGCAACAATGTATACGGGCACACAACCTCAGGTGCATGGTATAAGGAAATATGAAAAGCCGGTGCTTACAACAGATACCATATTTGATGCGTTGATCCGTGCAGGGAAAAAGCCGGTGATTATAGCCGAATCAAAATGCAGTATTGCCGAAATTTTCCTTGAAAGAGATATGGATTATTTCATTTATGATACTATTGAAGAGGTCAATGCAAAAGCGGCTCAGGTCATTATGGAGGATAAGTATGATTTCGTGGTTGTGTATAACGGAAACTACGATTCACTTATGCACAAATGGGGTCCTGAGGGTATAAATGCCTTGTCAGAGCTTAGGGCAAATTCAGAGGTTTTTGGTCTTTTCAGCGTACTTATAAAAAAATATTGGCAAAGTCATAACACACTTGTGGGCTTTGCAATGGATCACGGCTGTCACGAAATAGACGGTGAAAGCGGATCACACGGGCTTGATATGGATGAGGATATAAAAATCACACATCTTTACGAAATATATCCGAAGGTGGCAAAATAAATTTATGGAAAACAAAGAAAATACAGCGGTTACCGAGGTAAAGCACCAACGCCGAAAAAGGTATTCGGGGACTCATCCCAGAAAATTTTCGGAAAAATACAAGGAGCTTAATCCGGAAAAATATGCAGATGATGTGGCGCATATAATATCACGCGGTGCAACGCCTGCAGGTATGCACATTTCTATTATGGTGCAGGAAATTATCGATTTTTTACAGATTCAGCCGGGGCAGATTGGTCTTGATGCCACCCTGGGTTATGGCGGTCACACAAAGGCTATGCTCGGGAAATTGGAGGGCAAGGGTCATATATATGCTCTTGATGTTGATCCCATTGAGTCAGAAAAAACTAAAAAAAGACTTGCAGATGCAGGCTTCGGTGAGGATATTCTTACAGTAAGGTTGCAGAATTTCAAGGATATTGATAAGGTGGCTGCGGAAGAAAACTGCAAATTTAATTTTATTCTTGCAGATCTTGGCGTAAGCTCTATGCAGATAGATAATCCCGAAAGGGGATTTTCCTATAAAACCGACGGACCCTTGGATTTACGTCTTAACCCCCAAAAGGGCATAAGCGGTGCAGAGCGTCTGCGTCAGTTGACTTTAGCCGAAATTGAGGGTATGCTTATTGAAAATGCAGACGAGCCCTATGCCGATAAAATAGCAAGGAATATAATAAAGTGGCGTAGTATGGGTAAAGCTATCGATACCACAACGCAGCTTCGCACCTGCATAACCGAGGCACTTTCATTTTTGCCGAAGGGTGAGCAGAAGGAGGCGGTGAAAAAATCCTGCCAACGTACATTTCAGGCTATACGCATAGATGTTAACAGTGAGTTTGAGGTGCTTTACGAATTTCTGGAAAAGCTTCCCGACGTGCTGGCACCGGGCGGCAGGGTAGCGGTGCTTACCTTCCATTCGGGAGAAGATCGCCTTGTGAAAAAATCCTTTAAGGCTCTTAAGAATATGGGCATTTACAGTGATGTTGCCAGAGACGTTATACGTCCCTCTCAGGAGGAATGCTTCCGTAACAGCCGCAGTAAATCAACAAAAATGAGATGGGCAATAAGGGCAGATTATTGAGGTGATTGAATGAAAAAGAAAAAGGTGCTGATTATTGCTGTATCGGTCTTTGTGGCGGTTGTGGTGATCACAGTCGGTGTAATTTATGCCTTAAGCAACTATTTTAATTCCTTTGATATGGGTATAATCGGCGGTGCAGACGGTCCAACCGCAATTATTGTGGATTCCCGTAATGAGGTTGTTATTTTTTCTGCAAGGGTTATTGAAAAGTCGGAGGGTCTGCTTCTTGTAAAACCCGATAAAAATACGGCAGAAATTAAATCAAGTGATAAAATATACGTGAATATACCCGATGGTGCAGAGGAATTTAAAAAAGGCGACAGTATCACAATTGCCTACGACGGGCAGATACAGGAAACCTACCCTGCACAGATAAACGGCGTGTATTATATAGAAAAAAATTAGTCAGATATAGGGAGGATATGTGAGTATGGAAAATAACAAAGCAAAAACACCGGAATTTAAGGAGAGTGTTAACAAAAAGCCTGAAAAGAAGCCTACAGATAAAAAACTTATTTATACAATATTGATTGTTGCGGTTGCCTGTTTAATCTCATTTGTGGTGGGCTTTATTGCAGGCAGAGCAAGTACACAAATCAAGGTGCAGAAGTCGGAAAAGACAACTGAAGCTACTGTGGAAGATACCACCGCAAAGGCGGAAACAACTGCTCCGCAGGAGGTTACGGCAGAGGTAGTTACGGAAAAAGTGGAAGAAACCAAATCATCTGAAGAGTTAGATGACGATGACTTTGTAAAAATTATAGATTATGCACCCACAATCCGTCAGGAGCTTGCATACGCTACAAAAGATAACTTTACAAAACAGGTTGTTTATGATTTCGAGGATGCATATATCCGTTACGGTACTATGAAAAAGCTTATAGCTGTTCAGGAGGATCTGGCAGAGCATGGCGTGGGTCTTGTAATATGGGATGCATTCCGACCCGTTTCAGGTCAGCGTGCCTTGTGGGAGGCATATCCCGATCCTAATTACGTGGCAAAGCCCGAGGCAGGCGGACCTCATTGCCGAGGCAATACGGTTGACGTTACACTTTGTGACCTTAAAACAGGTGAGCTTCTTGAAATGCCCACAGATTTCGATGAGTTTTCAACTGCGGCAAGCACCGATTTCAGCGATGATCCACCCGAGGTAAAGAAAAATGCTCAGCTTCTTTTCAATACTATGGTGGAAAACGGCTTCCAACCATATTCTGCAGAGTGGTGGCATTATCAGGATACCATTTCCTACGAGGTTGAAAAAGAATTTGACCCCGCAAAGGCATCTTAAAATCGGTTTTGCCCCTAAATTATGAATTTTAAATTTTCAATTTTGCATTTAAAAAACAGTTGCAATTTTCATTGCAACTGTTTTTCTCATCCCAGCAATTTTGCAAGGGCTTCGAAGTCGGTCATAGTCAGCTTTTCGGCTCTTACTGTTTTTTCAAGACCTGCGTCCTCAAGTGATTTTGCAACCTGTGGTTTAGGTATGCCAAGTCCTGCACTTATGGAGTTTTCTGCAGTTTTTCTTCTTTGTGAAAAAGCTGCTTTTACAAGCTTGAAAAAGAATTCTTCGTTATCCACCGTTATAGGTGGGTTATCCCTTACTGTCAGCTTTATAACCGCGCTGTTTACCTTCGGCGGAGGCAAAAATGATTCCCTCGGTACAAAGAATAGTTCCTCACTGTGGGCGTAATATGATACTGCAACGGTAACCGCACCACCGTCACGGCTGCCTACCTCTGCACAAAGTCTGTCAGCGGCTTCCTTCTGCACCATAACGGTTATTGATTTTACGGGAAGCTTGCTTTCAAGGAAAAGCATTATTATGGGTGAGGTTATGTAATATGGCAGATTGGCACATACAACAATATCCATACCCTTGCATTTTTCTTCAATAATTTCGGGCAGGTTTGCCTTCAATATATCCTGATTAATTATTTCCACATTATCGAATTCTGCCAGAGTTTCTGCCAGTACGGGCAAAAGTCTGTCGTCAAGCTCAAAGCTTAAGACCTTGCCTGCACGTTTTGCCAGCTCTGCCGTAAGAACACCCACGCCGGGGCCTATTTCTATGGCACAGGTGTTTTCGTCAAGGTCAGCATTTTCCGCCATTTGCGGACATACCATAGGGTCAATAAGAAAATTCTGCCCAAGACCTTTATTGAATGTTACTCCGTGACGAGCCATAACGCTTTTTATAACAGAAATATCGGAAAGATTTTTCATTTTAGCCTCCTAAAAGAGTTGAAAAAAAGCAACTGTTGATATAATATATTTATTATACAATTTGATTTGTGAATGTCAATGTCAGTACAAAAAACTTTGTGCTGTTATGAAGGAGTGCTTCTATGAATACAATAAAAGATGCAAAATTTATCCGTCAGGGTGCGGATTTCGGTGATATCCGCCCGGTGTTCAAAAAAGTTGTGTGGGCGGATAAAAAAGTAATAAAGGCTACCCTTTGTTGCTCTGCCTTAGGCTATTATGAGGCGTATTTTAATAATAACCGTGTAGGTAAATTTATTTTTGCTCCCGGTTGGACAAGCTACGGGAAGCGTATTCAGTATCAGGAGTATGACGTTACACATTTGGTTGAGGAATGCAACACCATTGATATCGCTTTAGGTAACGGCAGACGTTACCATGGTAACCCTCACGAGCATTATGAGAGTATTACCGACAGGGAAGAAGCACTTATTGCGGCACTTCTCGTTGAATATGAGGACGGTACAACAGATTTTTATCCTACAGATTCATCATGGGAGTGTGCAAAAAGCAATATAATCTATTCCCATGTTTATAACGGTGAAACTGTTGATTTTACTGCAAATACAGATGATACATATCCCGTAAAAGTACTTGATGATATTGATACAAAAATCCTTATCCCTACCGAGGGTGAGCAGACTAAAGAGATGGCACGTCTTGATGCTTTGGAGCTTATAACCACACCAAAGGGCGAATTTGTTATTGACTTCGGTCAGAATCTTACCGGTTATGTGGAGTGGGTTGTACCTGCAAAAAAAGGTAATGAATACAAGCTTAGCCATTCGGAAATTCTTGATAAGGACGGCAACTTTTATACAGAAAATCTTCGTGGTGCAAAGGCAGAAATCAAGGTTATTTCCGACGGCAACGAAAGAGTTTATAAGCCCCATTTTTCATATCAGGGCTTCCGCTATATAAGGCTTGAGGGCTTTGAAAAATCAGAAATTAACCTTGATAACTTCAAGGCAATAGTTGTTTTCTCGGATATGAAGCGTACAGGCTATTTTGCCTGCGGTGATGACCTTGTTCAACAGCTTTATGAAAATATTGTGTGGGGTCAGAGGGGTAATTTCCTTGATGTACCCACCGATTGTAACCAGCGTGATGAACGTTTCGGTTGGACAGGTGATGCTCAGGTGTTCGCAAGAACAGCCTCCATCAACTACAGAACATTGAAATTCTTCAAAAAATGGATGCACGACGTAGCTGCCGACCAGCGTGCAAACGGTGCGGTTACTGATGTTGTACCTGATTTGCACGATTGGGGAAGTGAGGGCTCATCTGCATGGGCAGATGTGGCGGTTATTGTTCCCTATTGGGTTTATCGCACTTTTGGTGATACAGAAATAATCCGCGACCAGTTCGATTCAATGAAAAAGTGGATTCTTTTTATGGAATCAAAAGGCTCTGTGCGTGGTCTTTTCGATATGCACGACTGCCACTTCGGTGATTGGCTTTCACTTGATGCAGGTGATGAGGCAACAGGTGGTTATACTGATAAGAATCTTATCGGCTCCGCATACCTTGCATATTCAAACAGCCTTTTCATAAAAATGGGTAAGGTTATCGGTGAGGATATGTCATATTTTGAGGAGCTTTATGAGTGCTCAATAAGAGAATATCGCAAAAAATATATTAACTCCGGTAAGCCCGAGCACGAAACACAGACTGCCAACGTTCTTGCAATTTATTTTGACCTTTCGGATGATATTTACCGCGAGGGTGCAAAGCTTGTTAAGGATATTGAGGAATGCGGTCACCTTAAAACGGGCTTCGTGGGTACTCCTTATTTACTCCATGCCCTTACAAAAATCGGCAGAAGTGATATTGCATACAAGCTTTTATTAAAAAAGGATTTCCCCTCATGGCTCTTCCCCGTAACAAAGGGTGCCACAACTATGTGGGAGCGTTGGGACGGAATGAAGGTTGACGGCTCCTTCGCAACACCCGAGATGAACTCCTTCAACCATTATGCTTACGGCTCTGTGGGTGACTGGCTCTATACAACCGTTGCAGGTATTGACAGCGACTTTGATGAGCCTGCATATAAGCACATTATATTCAGACCCTTACCAAATAAAGAGTTAGGCTACGCGAAGGCACGTATACTTACCGAAGCAGGTGAAATTGTTTCCTCCTGGGAGTAT
This sequence comes from Acutalibacteraceae bacterium, assembly GCA_045647125.1. Classification (GTDB taxonomy): domain Bacteria; phylum Bacillota; class Clostridia; order Oscillospirales; family Acutalibacteraceae; genus DTU089. Next base: position 19,718 of record JAZRLZ010000026.1, read on the forward strand.
ACAGGCAACGGAAATGAGTGTGAATTCAGTTTTACAGTACCCAAGGGCTCACACGCAACCCTTTACCTTGATGGTGAGGATTATGATTTCGAAAGCGGAACGCATAAATCTAAATTCCAATATGAGGGTTGATTTGCTCATATAGTATTTAAAATTTAATAAAACACAAAATATAGCGGATTTTTCATAAAAAAATCCGCTATATTTATTGACACTCTACACATAAATAGGTATTATATAATATATGACGTTTTACGACAAAATTACTTTGCGAGGGAATAAGAATGACAGAAATTGCAAAATCCGGTGCAGGGCGTTTTTTCTCTGTACTTGTGTGCATTGTTATTATAGTTTGCTCCTTCTCTTCCTGTGGTGATTTTAAATTGGAAGAGGATGTTACCGTTGTAACTGCCGAGCCGACAACAGTGCCTCCGTCAACGGAGCCGCTTATTATTGAACCTACGAAGCCGGAGCTCGTTGGGTTTAACAGTGTAGCGAAGCCCGATGAGCATGGTGAACGCAGATCACCTAACGTCAACTATTACGTTCCATATTCCGATCGTGTAGGTCCCGAGTATTTTGATAATGCGGTATTTATAGGTGACTCGGTTACGGAAACCTTAAAATATTATAATATGGCACAAGGCTCCTTTGGTCAGGCGTTATTCCTATCATCTAGCAGTCTTAGTGCAGGTAATGCCCTTTGGGATTTAAACGATCCTAATGCATACCACCCTCTTTATCAGGGCTCAAAGGTCTATTTGTATGATGGCGTTGCATTGTCAGGTAAGAAAAAAGTTTACATTATGCTTGGTGTTAACGAGCTTGGCTGGGTTGATGCAGAAACTTGTCTCGGAAGTCTTCTTAAGGTTACCGATGCCATTTTGCAGAAATCTCCCGATGTTATGTTTTATATGCAGTCCGTAACACCGCTTTCTTATGAACGAGGTCAGCTTAATACGGAGCTTATAAATGAATATAATGCCCGACTTTCAGAAACTTGTCGTGAGCGTGGCTGGTATTTTATAGATGTTGCATCTATGTTCAGGGATGAAACGGGACACCTTCCCGAGAAATACTGCAGTGACCCCGGCGGTATGGGAATACATTTCAATAATGAGGCTTGTAAAATGTGGGTGGATTACCTTTATACCCACGCCCCTGCAGAGGGTACCGTACCTGTTCCTCAACCGACTATTTTTGACTTTAACGTAGATATTCCCGAAAGTACAACCGCACCCGAATCAACAAAGGTTGATACAACCATTATTGAAGCCGTTGCAGTTGAAGAATCAACGGAAGAAAAATCAGAGAATAAGAACAAAGAAACCACAAAAGAAACAGAAAAAGAAAAAACAAAGAAAGATAAATAAGAGGTTTTTATTATGAAAAAGGTACTTGCAGTATTATTGGTTGCTTTTATGATTTTCAGCTTTGCTGCTTGCGGTGGTGAAACTGAAAAAGAAACAACTGCGGAAGCACAGACTACAGAGGCTGTTGCAGAGGAAGAAACAAAAAAAGAGTCAACCGGTGCAGTTGACGTTGTAGCAATAAAGGATGAATTTATAAAGAAATTCGAGCTTACCGATGCTATTGAAATGAACGAGGCATTGCTCCTTAACCAGTATGGTATTGCAGAGGATGCAATGGTAGCACATGGTTGCTTTATTGTTCAGACAGGTCTTTTCCCTGCAGAAATCATAATGGTTGAAGCAGTCGATGAGGCAGCGGCAAAGGATATTACCGAAAAACTTAACACAAGACTTGAAAGCCTTATGGCACAGTCAAAATCCTATGACCCCGAAAGCTACGAGCTTGCTCAGGCATGCCACGTAATTACCGAGGGTAACTATGTTGCAATGTTCTTCTCCGAAGACGGTGCAGAAATGGAAGAAATCTATAACAGCTATTTTTAATTAACAGAAATTCAAGGCGTTTGCTGTCGGGCATCTGTCCGTTGCAAACGCTTTTTCGTCATATTACGGAGGGATTGTTTTGGTTTTTTCAAGCCTGATATTCATTTTTGTTTATCTGAGCATTGTAATGACGGTTTACTATGTAATGCCGAAAAAGGGGAGAAACCTTTTTCTTTTTATAGTAAGCCTTGTTTTTTATGGCTATGGTGAGCCGATTTTTGTTGTCTTGATGATTTTCTCGGTGGCAATGAACTACATATTCGGTATTCTGATAGACAAGACTCAGGAAAACAGAAAAAAAGCCAAGGTGCTTATTGTATTGAACGTTATAATCAATCTGGCACTTCTCGGTTTCTTCAAATATGCTTCATTCTTTGTTGATACATTGAAGCTTATACCTGCTTTCGGCGGTCTGGAAACACCCGAAATCCCCTTGCCCATAGGCATTTCCTTCTACACCTTCCAGACTATGTCATACACAATTGACGTATACAGAGGTCACTGTAAGGTGCAGAAAAACTTTGTTGCTTTAGGTGCTTATGTTGCTCTTTTCCCTCAGCTTATAGCAGGACCTATTGTAAGATACGTTGATGTTGAGCATCAGCTTACTCACCGTAAGGAAAATTGGGATTTATTTAACCGCGGTGTAAAGCTTTTCCTTGTGGGTATGGCGAAAAAGGTGCTTTTTGCCAATCAGTTCGGTTTGCTTTGGGCACAGCTGAAGCCTGATACGGAAAGTGGTATTGCAGGTGCATGGATTGGCATTATTGCATTTACTTTACAAATTTATTTCGATTTTTCAGGCTATAGTGATATGGCTTGCGGTCTTGGTAATATGTTTGGGTTCGAGTTCCTCAAAAACTTCGATTTCCCCTACGTTTCAAAAAGTATTACTGAATTCTGGCGCAGATGGCATATGTCCCTTGGCACCTGGTTCAGAGAATATGTCTACATCCCCCTGGGCGGTAACCGTTGCAGTAAGGTCCGTCACATTTTCAATTTGATGACCGTATGGTTCCTTACGGGCTTGTGGCATGGTGCATCATGGAACTTTGTTCTGTGGGGAGTATATTTCGGAGTACTTCTTATATTGGAGAAATATTTTATTTCAAAGCTTCTTAATAAGCTTCCTGCAATTATTTCTCATCTTTATGCCTTGTTTTTTATTGTTCTCGGATGGGCAATTTTTGATTTTACCGATATGTCGGCTATGGGTGGCTACATAAAGGCAATGTTCAGCCTTGATAACGGCTTTATAAGTGCAGATGCGTTGCCTGTAGTCCTCGGTTATCTTCCGCTTCTTGTTGCAGGCGGCTTTGTATCCTTGCCAGTTGCAAGAAGACTTGTACTTAAATTATTTTCCGTAAAGGGCGGTTGGATTCTTGAGGGTGTTGCCTGCGTGGCGGTGCTTATTCTTTGCATAGCATCACTTGTAAGCTCAAGCTACAATCCCTTCCTTTACTTCAGATTCTGACGGGGTGGTATTATGTTTAAAAAATTAAAACGTATATTGCCCTCTGTGGCATTTTTACTTACGGTGTTTATTCTGGCAGGTGCACTTGTTATTTGCCCTAAGGAGTCATATTCCGAAAACGAAAAACGCTTGCTTGCAGATTCTCCGGAGGTAAGTGTTGAGGCTATTGCTCAAGGAAAATTTACCGAGGAGTTGGAGGTTTACGTTTCTGACCATTTCCCTTTAAGAGATGCTTTTGTGGGAGTTAACGCATATTTTAATTTGCTTTGCGGCAGAAATTGTGCTTCCGATGTGTATTATTGTAAGGATAATTACCTTATAAGTGCACCCGGTAAGGTAAGCGGAGAGCAAACGGAAGCAAACGTGAAAAAATTCAGTGAATTCGCAAGGGATAATAAGCTTGAGGCAACTCTTATGCTTGTACCCACAAGCGGATATATTATGGAAGATGTTTTGCCGGAAAAGCATAAATCATATAATGATGATGTGGTTTTTGATTCTGCTGAAAAGGTAAAGGGCGATATGGAGTATGTCGACCTTCGTCAGAGCTTCAGAGATAATAAGGATAAAATTCAGCTTTATTATAAAACCGACCATCACGTAACCACAGCAGGGGCATATAAGATGTATGAGAATTTCCTCGATACTAAAAATATTAAGCCAACTGCACAATATGACGTGGTAACAAAAAGCGGATTTTACGGTACTGCATATTCAAAAAGCGGTTATTGGTTAACACCTGATGACACAATTGAAATGTGGAAAAATAAAGATCTTAAAGCTAACGTGGAAATTGTTGAGCCGGGTAAGGCTATCGTTAAGTCCGATTCTCTGTTTTTTGAAAACAGACTTGAGGAGGCGGATAAATATACTGTTTTCCTTGACGGAAACCACACGTTTGTGAAAATAACAAATCCCTCAGCCAAGGGCGGAAAAATACTTGTTGTAAAGGATTCCTTCGCACATATTTTCACCTGCTTCCTTGCGGAGCAATATTCCGAGATTTATATGGTGGATATGCGTTATTACCGCAAACCTCTTTCCAATCTTGTTAAAGACAACGGGATTACCGAGGTTTTATACTTATACGGTGCGGAAAATCTTGGAAGCGATACAAATTCTGCCTGGATAATGTGAAATTCCTGCTTTTTGCACACAAGTGACCTTCAGCCTGACGTATCATATATGAGGTCGGAGTCTTAATTAAAGAATATAATCAATTTATAACACAAGAAAAAGGGGTTAATAATATGTTTTGTCCAAGATGCGGAGCACAAATTCCCGACAACAGTAAGGTGTGTAATGTATGCAACACCGTTATTAAAAGTGTTTATGATAATTCTTCAAAAGCACAAAGAAGGGGACCAGAAATAATACCGATTCCTGCACCTGAGAAATCAAAAGCCAATATTGCGGTTGTTACAATCGGTGTTATAGTCGGTGCAATTTTATTGATTGCCGTTTTGGTTTCTGCCGCAAGTAAGGCTTTTAAGGAAGAATTTAAAGAAAAAGAGCCGCAGGTGGAAGCTGTTATTGTTGAGGACGCGGCAACTCTTGGTGTGGATAACCTGCTTACAGATGTATCCTCTTCAAGTGAACTTGATTCAATGGACGGTTACTATTACGGAAGCAGTAACCTTCTTGATAAAGATAATTCAACTGCTTGGTGCGAAGGTGTAAGCGGTGACGGTATAGGAGAAAGCATTACTTTCGATTTGTATCCTGACTGTCAGGTTACCTCAATAAAAATCAAACCGGGCTATTGTAAGGATGAAACCTTGTATTTCAAAAACAACAGACCTAAAAAGGTGGAAATAAAATTCGATAACGGCAAAACAATTGTCGCTCATCTTTCTGACGTTTACAATGCGTATCAGGAAATAAGCGTAAGTGATTCACAGGGTAGCTCTTCTGTTACAGTTACGGTGCTTGAGGTGTATAGTGGGTCAGATTATCAGGATACCTGTATTTCGGATATAATTGCACAATAGGTTTTATTTGAAATAACAAAACGGGCTTAGGGAGTGTAAATCAGGGATTTAATAGCCTTAAATCATTAACTTTGGCGCATAGCTATGTTAAAATGCTTGAAACCCGTCAGGGTTTCTGCACATTTGTGTCTTGCTCTGCATCCAAATTTAAAAGATTTAAGGTGCAA
>JAZRLZ010000027.1:0-78738 GCA_045647125.1 Acutalibacteraceae bacterium
TGCTTGAAACCCGTCAGGGTTTCTGCACATTTGTGTCTTGCTCTGCATCCAAATTTAAAAGATTTAAGGTGCAAAGCAGTTTTAATTTAAATAGTTTTCGTTTAGACGAAATGATAAAATCACCGCAAGGCTGACGCCTTACGGTGATTTTTCATAAAGTATTAGCGGAAAATATTTTATTAAAACCTGATAAATCCCTAATTTACGCTCCCTTTTTGGAAGCCCGTTTTTAATTTTGTTTTAATTTTTATACAAACATCTTTTTGGCAAGCCATGCACGTACCTTTTTACTTTTGTTTGCATATAACCAGAAGAATAAAAGACCCAAACAACACATATCAGCAAGGAAAGTAAGCTGAGAACCTTTTGTGTGGTTATTAAGCATAAGGCAAAGGCTTGTGACCGAAAGGCATATAACAAGGTCAACAAAAATGTGGAGTATTTTTGAAGTCCAATGACGCTTTCTTTGGCGGAACCAATAGATGTAATAAAGACAGCAGGCAGAAACTATAGCAATGGTTGGTAAAGCAATGCCTACATACCATTTTTCACCGCCTAAATCAGTGGCGTAAAACACGAAAATATATAAAGCGGTGACAAGTGTGTCAAAGCCCCACATCAGATAAGGCTTCGGCTTTTTGGTAATAAACGGGAAAACAAAAACAACCCAAACAAGAAAGCTGCTTGAAACAACAAATATAAACCAAAGGTTGTCCGGCATAAAAAAGATATTAACTAACGAACAGATAATGTTAGGAATAAGCAAAATGAAGCTGATAACTATAGCTATAAATTTACGCTTGACACCCGAGCCGATTTCAATAGGCGTTTGTGCGAAGGGGGTACTTGCTGTCAGCTCGGTTTTTTCGTTGGGGTTATATACGGGTGTGTTGCAAAGCACACATTTACGGGCGCTTTTATCAAGCTCCACACCGCAATTAACACAGTATGACATATTAAACTCCTGAAATTTATTTTCTGTTACTTTCTATTTTTACGGGAACACCCATTTTTACAAGTGTGGTGAAGAATTCACGCTCAATATCTGCCTCTTCGAGGATACTTGCAAAAGTAAAAACAAGGTTGTCGTTATGTGTTGCTATACCGCATCGAGCCGGGGTATGTAGTCCCGGTCCGGGGGTAAACATAATTTTCTCGATATGCTTGTTCATACTTTCGGGTAATTTCAGCGGTCCCAGATTTGAAAGGTAAGCGGAGGTGGATTGCTCGGCACCAACAATTCTTACAATACCTAATGCAATGTCTTTTACAAAAAGGGGTAGAATTCTTATTGCAGGATTCTTTTGAAATCCAAGGTTATGGGTGATGGTAGCATTGATTTTCTTTTCATCACGGGCAAGTCGCAATTGCAAAGCGGCTTGCTGTAAAAGTTCGTCAAAGGAATATTCTCCAAGACTCGGATCAACCTTAACCTTAAGGCAAATTGAGAAGTTGCGCAATGTTTCTGTAGGGTAAACGTTCCTCAAATTAATGGGTACTTGTACTGCCACTTCTTTTTTCTTCGTTCTTTCGCGGAGCTGACGCTTGCAATGAACGTCTAAAAGAACAGCGGTGAAAAACTCTGTAACTGTAACACCCTTTTCCTTTGATAATTTATGAATTGCAGAAAAAGGCATAGTACCTGAGGTAAGGTTAACGCTGTGCTTTGGCACGCGTGTTCCTTTTGGGTAATAGGTGCGGTTTTCCATAATAGTTGCCTTACCCTTTGATGTGGCAAATCGTGGAAACGAATCTTCAAGCTCTTCAACTGACGGCTTTTCGTTAATATCCTTAACAAAGCCGTAGGGCTCTATTTCATAACCCTTCAATCGCAGGTATTCTGCAATAAGTGTGCAGGAAAGTGTAGCGTTGCCGTAGCCGTCGGCCAAGGCGTGGAAAAGGTCAACGGAAATTCTTCTGCCGTGGTAGTAAACGCGGAATAAGAATCTGTCGCCCTCGTAATAATTTACGCGGTAGCAGGGGTTTTGTATATCTGCCCTTACCGTAGGTGCTTTCAGGGGATTTTCTTCAAGATAATACCAGAAAAGTCCTCGACGAAGCCTTACGTCGTAGCAGGGGAATCGGGGCATAATATTCTCTATGGCTTTTTGCAGAAGGTCGGGGTCAATATCCTCCTTAAGCTCTGCAGAAAACCTGAATATGTTTGACCATTTATTACTGTTCTGGCCGGGGAAAAGAATACCGGCATTATCAAGCTTGAACCACTTGGGCTGCTGCTTTTTCTTGTTTTCACCCATACAGAACACCTCGCTTAAGAAATTTGTCTCAATCAAAGTAATTATATCAACATATATTCTTTTTTGCAACCTAAAAAAGCTTTTTAAAAAAATCTGCAGAGTTTATTCCGTATGGACGGTTAAATCTGCCTAAATCTGCAAGGGTGCTTCCCGGCGAAAGTCTGTTTACGCTTTCTCGTGAAGTTAAGGTTATTTTATATCCTGATTCATTTAGATATTCTGCAATCAAGTCATTCTTTATTCCATAGGGGTATGCAAAAATAAAAAGACTGTCACCGGTTATATTCTTATACATATTATTAAATTTATTTATATCCCTGCTTATTGTTCCGAGATACTGTGTCTCGGTTTCACCCTTGAGAATTGAAACTCCCCTGCGTTGCTTTAATGAGTGAAGGTTATAGGTATGGCACCCCATTTCCACAAGGCTGTGGTTATGAAGTATTTCAATATCATTGTAATTCAGGTAGGCATAAGCATCATTTGTATCTCCGTTTTTGGTGTAAAGGTCTGTAAGTGAGCCGATAATATTCACGTTAGCCGGGTAGCGATATTTTTCCAGCAAGGGAACAACCTTTGTAATAAAGCTTCTTTCCCCATCATCAAAGGTTATTATTACGGGATTGGGCGGAAGGGGGATACCTGCCTTACAAAAAGCAAGAAGCTGTTTGAAGGATACGGGATTAATGTTGTTGTCTTTAAAATATCTGAAATCCTCCTCCAGAACATCAAGTGGTAAAATATAGTCACCATAATTGCCGGTTTCACTTATCTGATGATACATTACTATAGGAAGATTTACGCAGTTTTGTGATAACGCAGTAACATATGGTGAAATTGTGTTAAGAAATGCCCCCATAAGCATCATAAAGCATAAAACCAATGTAATAAGCAGAAGCTGTTTGTACCCGAAAACCTTGAACATAGCACCATTTCCTTTGTGTTTTTTACAGTATATGAAATTTTTTTCGGTTTTTTGCAAACAAATGTTTGCTTTTTTCAAAAGAGTGTGTTATTATATAGAAAACAGAAAATTTGTTCGGAAGGTGATTTTGTGGAACCTATTAATGATACACAAAAGAAGATATACGAATTTTTAGTGGAGCGTTCACAGGATGGTGTACCCCCGTCAGTAAGGGAAATCGGTGCGGCAGTAGGGCTCAGGTCAACATCTTCTGTCCAGGCTAATCTGGATGCTCTTGAAAAAGCAGGTTATATAATGCGTGACCCTCTTCTCAAGCGTTCAATACGTATTCTGGGTCAGGCGGAAAATATTACTCAGGTGCCGCTTCTCGGTACAGTTACCGCAGGTATGCCTATTCTTGCCGTTGAGCAGATTGAAGGATATATACCCTATACAGGCAGGGTTTCACGTGATAAGCCCCTTTTTGCCCTTAAGGTAAAGGGTGAAAGTATGCTTTGGGCAGGTATTCATAACGGTGACATTGTTATTGCGGAAAAAACACCTTATGCTGCAAATGGTGAGATTGTTGTTGCTTTGCTTGAGGATGAAGCAACGGTTAAACGTTTTTATAAAGAAAACGGTCATTTCCGCTTACAACCGGAAAACGATGAGTTTGAGCCTATAATAACTAACGAGGTAGTTATTCTTGGCAAGGTTGTTGCTTTGGTAAGATACTATTAATTGAATTTTGGGGAGTGTAAGCTTTTTGCTTACACTCCTTTTTTGTTGCTAAAGACGTACACGTCTGTTATAATAAGGCTATAAAGGTCTGTGAGGTGTAAAAATGCTTGTTTTCCTTTTGATTCTTGTGGCTATAATATGCTCCGGCTTGACTGTAGCCAAAAAGGGTGAGTTTTATTCCGATTATTGCTCACCGAAAAATACGGGCACAATCAATGCTGTTTTCTCAATACTTATTTTTCTTAGCCACGCCTATAATTACGTGGAGTGTCGGGGAGTGTTTGATTTACCCTATAAAAGCTTCCAGTCATTTATGGGTCAGCTTGTTGTAGTAACATATCTTTTGTTTTCAGGCTACGGCATTATGGAATCATATAAAAGAAAAGGTTTCAATTACATAAAGGCTATGCCTAAAAACCGTTTATTCCGCTTGTGGTATCATTTTGCGATTGTTGTTTGCATTTATGCAATGATATCAATGTTTTTGCGGGGTTGCAGCTATTCACCCCTGCACCAGCTTCTCGCACTTATAGGCTACACGTCTTACGGTAACAGTAACTGGTATATGTTTGTCACGTTTGCAATGTATATAATTATCATTATATCCTTTGCAATATTTAAAAACCGTAAAATACCGCCGTTATTACTTACTGTTGCTCTTTCTGCAGGGCTTGCGGGTTGGCTTTGCTATATGGGTAAGGGCAGTCATTGGTATAACACAATTATCTGCTTCCCTCTGGGTATGCTTTTCTCACTTATAAAGCCGAAATTCGATAAGCTTATGATGAAAAATGATGTTTTATGGCATCTGTTTTTTGCATTGGGCTTTACAGGGTTTGCGGTATTTTCAAGCATCCGCCGTTGGAATTTTCTCTGTTATCAGCTGTTTGTAGTATTTTTTGTTATTACGCTTCTTATTCTGTTGATGAAGGTGAATATAAAAAGCTCGGTGCTTGACTTTTTCAGTGGGCATATTTTCAGCTTCTTTATTTTACAACGTATACCTATGATAATACTGAAGCACTTCGGTCTTCATAAAAACATAGTTTTTTACGTTGTGGTAAGCTTCTTTGCAACTGTGTTCCTTGCGGTTGTATTTGATTTCTTAACAGAAAAGCTGGATTCCGCGGTTTTCAGAAAAAAAGAAAAAAATTAAGGGAAATGCGGATTCCCGCTTTGCTTTCCGAAAAAATTAAAAGCTCTTACAGGTATCTTTCCTGCAAGAGCTTATTTTATTAATATTATTTTGCGGAGTAACCGCTTTTTTCTATGTAACAAGTATAGCACATATTAACAGATAAAACAAGACTTGATTAACAAGTGTTTATATAGTAGAATTCCAAGTATATTGAAAATGAAGGGGAGTATACTGTGTTTTCAAAGGATATGAATGCAGAGCAGATAAAATTTTATAATGTTCAGCAATTTCTTGATACGGAAACCCAACGCCTTGAGCTTCTTATAAAGGAATATAAGGATGATATCAAAGCTCAGGGTAGCGACTTCAATATGGATAATCCTAACGGCGGTATGTACTCGGGTATGGAGCTTACGGAAATCCATTATGATATGGAAAAAAAGATGATTTATTCCGAGGAAGCGGCAAGAGATATTCATTTTTATAAAAGGCTGCGTCTTTCGCCATATTTTGCAAGAGTTGATTTCAAGGCGGATGGTGCATTAAAGGAAAAAACCGTTTATATCGGACTTCGTACCTTGCAGGATCCTGATACATTTGAGATGTATGTTTGCGACTGGCGTGCTCCCATAGCTTCGCTTTTTTATGAGGATTTTGAGGATAAGGCATGGTTTGATGCTCCCCGAGGCAAAATGTACGGCAAGCTGCTTCTGAAAAGGCAGTATAAATTCCAGGATGGGCAGCTTAAATATTATATTGATAACGATGTGAAAATAGATGATGACATTCTTCGTGATGTTCTTTCCTCCACATCGGGTGATCACCTTAAGGTTATTGTTAACAGTATTCAGCGTGAGCAGAATAAGGTCGTGCGATATGCACGGGATGAAAATATGCTTGTTTCAGGTCCTGCAGGAAGCGGCAAAACCTCGGTAGGCTTCCATCGACTTGCATATTTACTGTATCGGAATCGTGCGGAATTATCGTCAGCGGAAATAATTATGTTTTCCAATAACGATATTTTTTCGAGCTATGTTGCGGATATTATTCCGGAGCTTGGTGAAATGCCCATAAACTATGCATCTTTTTACAGTATTTTTGCCGCAGAGCTTCCCACGCTTAACGTAGGTGACTATTACTCGTTGGCAGATGCAGTTATAAGCGGTGATAAATCACGTCTTGATGCCGCTTCGGTAAAAATGGGTGATGATTTTATCAATTATCTGGATTGTGCGGCTGCTTCGGTGGAGCCTGAATTTTCTGATATTTTATTCTTGGGGGAGACAGTTGTTTCTTCAAAGGCGCTTCTGGACAGATATAATTACGATTTTGAGGATACTCCAAAGGCAAGAGGTGAAAGACTTGTTGCCTTTGCCCAGAATATGATTGAAGAGTATTTTAGGGAAAACAAGGCGGAAATATATGCACGACTTGATGAGGATACTTCTATAGATGAGGATACCGCAAAAATTGTAAAGGCAAAACGTCGGGAAACTAAGCAGGCTTGTGTGGAAATGATACGCAGAGCGGTGCTTGTTGACCCCTGTTTAATTTATTATAAGCTTCTTAAGGAGTATGCAGAGGAAAAGGCTATGCCGCAGCTTCTCGAAACCGCACAAAGACTTAAGGATGGCATAGTGGAATTCGAGGATGCCCTGGGTATTGTTTACGTAAAAACTGTGTTAGGCACATCAGCGGTTATTTCGGGTGTTAAGCATATGCTTATAGATGAGGCTCAGGATTTGTCACTCATTCAGCACAGAATTTTACAAAAAATGTTTCCCCGTGCAAAGGTGACTCTTCTTGCGGATACTAATCAGGCTATAATTCCCGGACTTAATACTGCAGATGAAGAAGAGCTTTCGCGTATTTATTCGGCAAAAACACTTTATCTTAACAAAAGCTACCGTTCAACAGTACAGATAAATGACTTTGCGGTGAAGCTTTTGCCGAAGGAAAAGCAATATGAGGTATTTGACCGTCAGGGTGAGGATGTAGAGTTTCTTTCGGGAAGCACAAATGACCTTTGCAGTCTTATAAAGGAAGAATCAGAAAGCAAAAAAACTATTTGTGTAATAACAAAAACATCTGATGAGGCACGTGAGTTTTATAACACGCTTAAGGCTCATATTCCTGCACTCAGGCTTTGCGATAATAAATCCTGTGAGCTTTCGGGCGCTCCTGTTGTTATGCCCCTTTCATTGACAAAGGGTCTGGAGTTTGACACCGTGATTATTGCAGATAAAAACAAAGGCTTTACGGCATCGGGCTGTGAGAATTATCTTTACCTTGCATCAACACGAGCCTTACACAAGCTTGTTGTTTTCGAGATATAAAATTAAGGGGATGTAAAAAAAGCGCAGACCGTATAAAACAAGACTTCTTGCAGGAATAAAATTCTGTAAGAAGTCTTTTAATAATGTGAAGCAGTCAATTGTAGAAAAATAATTGTTTTATATTACGAACAAAACTCGCCTCGACGTACCCTTGTACGCCTTCGGTTACCAAAAACAAGTTTTTGCTCGTTTTGTCCGTTCTGCATCATTTTTTCCTATCCCCTAAAAAGAGGCTGTAAAAAAACTTTCGTTTTTTTACAGCCCCTTTTTGTTAACTGTGATTTTTTATTGCAAGGTTAATTCTTTCTCTTAAATCGAGAAGCCACCCTTGCTCGTGGGGGTATGTATGGAAGGAAAGAGGAAGATCAAGACCTTCTTCGATTAATTCCATAGTGTATTCCCTTGAGGTAAGCTTTTCCAAAAGCTGAAGAGCTCTCAAATCCTGCATTGCATCTGCAAAAACAAGATGCCTTAAGGAGTTGAGGGGCTTTCCGTCTTCACCGGGATATACCACAAAGCTGTCACCCGAGGGGAAAGCGTTTATTGCATCGGTAATTTCGAATGGGTTAATCTCTTTTACTGAATATTGTGAATACCAGAAGTTGTGACCCCATTGTAAAAAGCCGTGAGCATCGTATTTGTACAGCAAAACACCGATAACTCGGTTACGCTGGCTTGGATGTGCAAACAATCTGTTGGGTAAAAAGCTATGTGTCTGTGCACAACAATGGTAAGTCCAGAATTCTTTGACAAAGGGCTTGAATTTGTCTGCCTCGTGCTCGTTGGGTATTGGTGTTTTCACAAGTCCTGTGTGATAAAAATCAATGTCTGATAAAGCATCAAGCATTTTGTAATCCGGGAAAATACGCTGAAGAGTTGATGCAGCTTTTTTGTAGTTTTCTATCTGTTCAAGGCTGGGCTCGTCTGAAACGTGTAACCAGCAAAGCTCTTTTATACCGAGTGAAGTAACCTCTTTATCAAATGCTTCTGCAAAGCATTCCAAGAAGTGTATGTATTCCTCACCGTTAGCATCAGTATCCCATCCGAAAAGCTTTTCTTCCTTGCCGTTAACCGTAACCATAATCTTAGGTGCGGAGGTTGCACCCCATTGAGTGAAGAGGTGGGATATTTCAAAAGCCTTTATGTTGTTTCTTAAGCCTATATCAATGTAACGCTCAAAATCCTTGAAATCGAAGGTGTAATCGTTACCATCCTTCGAAACCTTAACAAGCTGGAAGGTAGGACGCTCTCCGCCAACAGCGGTGTCAAGCGGAGGAGTGAACACGGGAGTCATAAGCAAATTAAGACCATGCTCCGAAGCGTTTTTGATATAGTTTTCTGCAATTTCCCAATATTTGTCGGAAAAAGGTTCAACCTTGTACCAGGTGCAAAGGCAGTCGTTATGGAACCAGTTTGTGTACAGAAGCTTCTGTTCGGGCAATTCTGCATCAATAACGTGAAGCACAAAGCAAAGCTCACTTTCCTTGCCGTTTGCTGATAGATTTATGTTGATTTTTTGTTCACCTGACAAGCCTTTTGGTGAAACCTCGAACCAGATTGAGTGATATTCCTTTTCGGGAATTGTAATCTGATTACCGCAAGGCATCAATAATTCGGGGAATTCCTTGCGTTCAGGATCATAACGGAAGGAGTCGGAATCCTCGTATCCGTTAATTCCTGCAGGAATATTTTTTACGATATAAGTGTTGATTCTGTCTTTAAGAGGGGAATCAATGCTTAAGGTGATATCGGCTTCCTCTTTAGCTTCGGCATAAATCGAAGCCTGAAAGGAAAAAACCTCGTTGCTTAAGCAGGTACCCTTTGTGAAATCAGGGAAGTTAGGTGAAACATCCCTGAACACTTTTGTAAGAGAAGATAAAAGCTTTGTTTTCATAATTAATTCTCCCTTTTATCCAAGCCTCTTTTTCTGAGAATAAAGAGTGGTATGAATACGAATGCTGCAACAATTGCACTGTAAAGGAACATTTTTGCATCGGGTACCGATAATTGAGTTACAACCTCTTCACCTGCAACGATGTTTATCTGCTCATAGGTTGCACCCGCACTTCTGCAAGCGTAGTCACCGATTGCAGGACCTACAATCATAGGAATAAGCACGAAGAATATCATACGAATACCCTGGAAAAGACCTGTTTTTTCAGGCGGTGTGAAATCGCGGATAGTTGCACCGAACTGAATTGTAAGCACAAGGTAGCCGATAAATGTGGGTCCTATACCCGCAAGTAAAGAGTAAATGCTGTTGGAAGTTGAAAGGAGGAGAAGACCTATAATAAGAGATGCTATAGCAGGAATAAAAGCAAGAAGCTTTTTCTTTGTTGCAAGCTTCATAAGGATAATAACACCTGCTAAAAGAACTGCGACTGCAATAACACCAAGAATAATAACCTTGGGAAGTGAAGAATCTAAAATTGCTTGGTTTGCCGCATCTCCAAGTATTACGTACTGAAGATAAACTATAAGATAAGGGAAGAAAACCTGGAATGCACAGTTGAAAATGCACATTGCCGCAAGTACAAGGTAAAGAGTGGAGTTTTCTTTGATAACAGATGGTTTGAAGCCATAGAAAAGGTCTGCCCAATAGCTTGTTTTCTTCTTCTTTTCCTTAACGATATGTTCAGGCTCCTTGAGGGTGAAAAGGCCGACGATACCGGCGATAGCAACCAAAAGACCGAGAACACCGAAGAAGAGCTTGTATGAAACCTTGCCGGTCTGTGTAACAGTACCTGCACCCATAACAATACCTGTAGCAACAAAGCCAACAATAGTAAAGGTTGTTTCAACCTTAGGTCTTACAGAGGGTGTAGTGATATCGGTAACCCAGGCGTTGAAGGCGGAGTCATTACTTGTGGAGCCCATAAAAGTCATAACCATATCCATAATGATAACTGTCCATACGGTAAAGGTAAGGATTTTAGCAGCCTCACTAAGGTTAAAGAGCTCTGAAATATTTTCTTTTGTTATAAAACCGAAAAGTGCGGTCACGCCACCCCAGAGGATGTAGCCGATGGAAATGAAAACCTTGCGGTTTTTCATTCTGTCGCTGAAGGTACCCATAATGAAGGTTGTAACAACGGCAGTAACTGCGGAAAGGGCAACCATTCGGCTGACCGCAGTTGAGGGTGCCATTGCGCCTGAAACAGCTTCCTTGGTAGCGGTTGAATAAACCTCGTTGTAAAGAAATGTATTGAAATACATATTCTCAAGGTTCCATGCGATATTACCTATAAGACAGAACAAGCAAACATTAAACCAGTTTAATAACGAGAGCTTGTCTGTTGCAAGGGGGCTTGTTTTACTTTTTTTCATAAAAAAACTCCTTACTGAAAAAATTACATAAATTCATTATAAATATAAAAATATATCGTGTCAAGTTTATATGAGTGAATAAAAGATGGTCAATTGACAATAATTTTACAATAAAATGAATATGTGAATATTTACAAATTTGAATAGTTGTGTTATCATATTTTTTACATTGTTTTTTGTGAAAGGAGGCGGCTATAATGGAACACGCATTGGTGCATTTTGCGGCAAAAACCGCTTTGGACAGAGTTCTTAAATACGTGGATAAAGCACCTGAAGAGAATTTGTTAAAAATTCTTAAGGTAGCAGAAAAGCATTTTAAGTTTTTTCCGCAGAAAAACTTTGAGAGCATGAAGAAAGCCGTTTCCGATAAGGATAACGTTTATATGCAGCTTGCGAAAAACATACTTACGGATGTTGACCGTCAGCTTGTTAAATCCTTACTTATATCTATGGGTGTTCACGCGGGCTACTATGGTACAAAAACCGTACGTGCAAACCGCGACAAATATAATTGCAATATTCCTTTCACAATTCTTTTTGACCCCACAAGCGCCTGCAATCTTAAATGCAAGGGCTGTTGGGCGGCAGAGTATGGACACAGTATGCAGCTTTCTCTTGACGAAATGCGTAGTATCGTGTCCCAGGGCAGGGCTCTCGGCACACATTTCTATATGCTTACGGGCGGTGAGCCTCTTATCCGCAAGGCGGACATCATCACCCTTGCTTCGGAAAATCCCGAGTGCACTTTCCTTATATATACAAATGCAACACTTATTGATAAAAAGCTTTGTGACGATATAAAGCGTTGCGGCAACATAACACTTGCCCTTTCCATTGAGGGTGACGAGTGCCATAACGACAGCCGTCGCGGTGAGGGTGCATACAAAACCACTATTGAGGCTATGAAGCTCCTTAAGGAGGAAAAGCTGCTTTTCGGCATTTCCGTATGCTACACCTCGGCAAACGTTAACGAGGTGACCTCCGAGGAGTTTATTGATAGTATGGTTTCCTCGGGTGTAAAATATGCTTTTTATTTTAACTATATGCCCGTGGGTAAAGATGCAATAAAGGAGCTTATACCAACTCCCTCCCAGCGTAAGTATATGTATTACTGGATGAAGAAAATGCGTAACAGTCATACGGGTAAACCCTTGTTTGTTATGGATTTCCAGGATGATGGTGAGTATGTTGGCGGTTGTATTGCAGGCGGCAGAAACTACTTCCACATAAACTCTAATGGTGATATTGAGCCTTGTGTATTTATCCACTTTTCCGATTCAAATATCAGGAAGGATACGTTGTTTGAGGCTCTTAATAAGCCGCTTTTTATGGCATACAGAAAAGGTCAGCCCTTTAATGATAACCATCTTATGCCTTGTCCCATGCTTGAAAATCCCCATATTCTAAGGGAGATTATAAATAAAACAGGTGCAAAATCAACCGACTTTATCGAAAAGGAAACTGTTGACGAGCTTTGCGGTAAATGCGATGATTTCAGCAAGGCGTGGGCACCCGTTGCAAAGGATTTGTGGGATAATAACCCCCACCCGAAAACACATACACAATATTACCGCGATACACTTGAGGGTAAGGCGGAAAAATGAAGCTGAAGAGCCGTGAAAACTATGTTTTTACGGCTCCTTTATATTTTTGGGGCAACAATCCGTATTTGTTCACACAAATGTAATTTTTGTCTATTTACAATATTTATATTATTATGTTATAATACAGTATATATCACTAAAATCAGGGGGTGTATCGTATGGAACGAAAAAGCGGTGTGCTTATGCACATTTCATCACTGTGGGGAGATTATTCCTGCGGTAGCTTCGGCGACTCCGCTGAAAAATTTGCAGATTTCCTTGCGGAAGGGGGATTCTCCTTTTGGCAGGTGCTTCCTTTCGGTCTTGTTGATGAATGTAATTCCCCCTACAAATCATATTCAACCTTTGGCGGTAACCCCTATTTTATAGATTTACCCACACTTTTTCATAAGGGTCTTATTACTTCGGAGGAATTGGAGGCGGCAAAGCAAAAAACACCATATTCCTGTGAGTTTGACCGTTTGCGTAAAGAAAGGGTAGCCTTACTTTTGAAGGCATCGTCACGTGCAGACGAGAAAACAAAAAAAGAAATTAATGCTTTCATTGATTCTAAAAAGCACCTTGCAGACTTCTGCCGCTTTATGGCACTTAAGTATGCTAATGGTGATGCAGAATGGACCGAATGGAAAAACGATGATTTTTCTTCAGATGTTGAGTTTGGCTGGCGTTTCATTCAATACGAGTTTTTTAATCAATGGCAGAGAGTCAAAACATACGCTAACAAAAAAGGCATAAAGCTTATTGGTGATATACCCATCTACGTTTCATTTGATTCATCTGACGTGTATTTCAACAAAGAGCTGTTTATGATGGATAATAACCGCCTTACTGATGTGGCAGGTGTACCGCCCGATTATTTTGCGGAGGATGGTCAGCTTTGGGGCAACCCCTTATATGATTGGGATGCAATGGCAAGGCAGGATTACCGCTGGTGGAAGGACAGAATCAGTCACGCCTTAGAGCTTTTTGATGGTGTACGTATTGACCATTTCAGAGCCTTTGAAAGCTTCTGGGCAGTTGATGGTAAGGCAAAAACAGCCAAAGAGGGCAAATGGATAAAGGGTCCGGGTATGGCACTTATAAACGCTATTAAATCCGTTGCAGGTGATAAGCTTATTATTGCCGAGGATTTAGGCGATATTACCGATGAAGTTATAAAGCTTGTGGAAGAAAGCGGCTTCCCCGGTATGAGGGTTTTCCAATTCGGCTTCCTTGGTGGTGAAACACCCCATAAGCCACACAACTACATAAATAATTGCATAGCATATTCAGGCACCCACGATAATAATACGCTTCTGGGCTATTTATGGGAAACGCCTATGGATATAAAGCACGATATAATGCGATATTGTGCTTGTAACCCCGATAGCTGGAATGAGCAGGGCTGTGATGCAATAATCAGAACTATTATGCAAAGCAGTGCGGGGCTTACGATTTTCCCCATTCAGGATTTGTTGGGCTACGGCAACGATACCCGGCTTAACATTCCCGGTCTTGCGGAGGGCAACTGGTCCTATCGCATAACCAAAGAACAGCTGGAGCTTATCAGCACACAAAAATACAGTTATCTTAACAGAATTTACGGAAGGTAATTATGGCAGATTTAAAAGACATCACTTTATTTTTACTTGATATGGATGGCACGGTTAACTTGGGATACGATCCTATTGACGGTGCGAAGGAATTCCTTGAAACCCTGAAAGCACAAGGGAAGGATTTTATTTTCCTTACAAACAACTCATCAAAAAGCAAATCTGATTACGTTGAAAAAATGCGTTCCCTTGATTTCCCTTGCGAAAGTGAGAATGTTTTCACCTCTGGTATGGCGGCAGGTATGTTCCTTGAGGAAAACAAAAAAGGTCACAAGGTTTACGTTTGCGGAACAAAATCACTCATAAATGAGCTTGGCAATTACGATGTTTGCATCGACGAAACCGGTAAGGAGGCAGATACAGTCCTTCTGGGCTACGATACCGAGCTTGATTATAAAAAAATCCGCACAGTATGCGATTTGCTTGACGGCGGTGCAGATTACTATGCAACCAATATAGATATGGTCTGCCCCATTGAGGGTGGCAGATATCTGCCCGATTGCGGCAGCTTTGCAAATATGTTTTATGAGGCGGTTAAACGACGCCCCCGATTCCTTGGTAAGCCTGACCGCACAATGATTGATATAATCGCGAAGGCACAGGGTGTACCTTATGAAAACATTGCTATGGTTGGTGACAGAATTTACACCGATGTTAAAACCGGCATAAATGCAGGCGTTACCTCAATCCTTGTTCTTTCAGGTGAAACAACTATGGAGGATTACAAAAATTCCGATGTAAAGCCCGATTATATTCTTGATTCGGTTAAGGATATTCTTGAAGCTATTAAATAAAGGAGCAACATTATGAGAAAAAGATTAATCAGTATTTTACTTGCCCTTACTCTTGTTATATCAGCATCTGCCCTGGGTGTAACCGGCTCTGCGGTAATTGACAACACCCTGGTTTACGGTGATATTACAGGTGATGGCGTTGTTTCTACCAAAGATGCAATACGTGCACTTAAGGTTGCTTCGGGTCTTGAAAGCATATCTGACACCGAAACCTTCAAAAAAGGTGACGTAAACGGTGACGGCTCAATAACTCTTTACGATGCCCGACAGATTCTTCGCGGCGGTGCAGGTACGGCTATTCTTCAGCCGGATGGTGCATTCTACGGCTTTGAGGGTTGCTCCTATGACGAGTGGAGTATTCAGAGTGAGGATGCGGCAATCGTATTATTCAACAGCCTTCTTAACCGTATAAAAAGTGAAAAGCCCGGTTTTACCAGAACAAATTACAGTGCGGTGCTTGATTTCACAATAAAGGACGTTGAATTTTTAGGCATTCCCTTCGGTACAACTTCTGAGGAGGTTTCCTCTATGATCAAGGAAATGCTTGTTACGGAAATTGAGCCTGATGAGCCTATAATTTCAGTCCGAGACGAAAATTGTGATAACGTGATGTCAGTAGAAAAGGAAAATTACGTTTCAAAGCTTTCTGCCGATGATGTATACGGCATAAAGGTTACCCACGAGGAAACCGAAGAGGCTAACACAATTACAATCTCCGTAGCTCTTGCAAACTGCGGAGTGGAAAATATTACACAGACTGCTTATGGTGACGTGTTCAATTCAGCAATTATTCAGGAGGAATCACAGTCTGTTATAGAAAACGTTTTTGGTGCTAACACATCAGCCGACGATAAAAACAAAAACCTTCTTGATGGTGTTGTTACAATGACATTTGATACGGCTACCGGCAACGTTGTTTCATACAAAACCTCATACGTTACAAGTATGAAGCTTAACGACTCTGTTTTCAAACTAACAAATCGTCTTTCTGCAGAGCTTAAAGACGTGGAATACAGAACAAAAACCGAAGTAGTTTACGATAACTTCCAATGGGGAGATATTTAAAAAGGGGTGCTTAAAATGAAAAAATACGTTCTTGCTCTTGACCAGGGTACAACATCCTCAAGAACAATAGTTTTTGACAAAAAAGGCTCGATTGTTTCCAAGGCTCAGTTTGAGTTTGAACAGATTTACCCAAGCTCAGGCTGGGTAGAGCATAATCCCTACGAAATACTCGATTCGCAATTAAGGTCACTTTCCGTTGCCTTGTCACAGGGCAAAATAAAAGCAGATGAAATTGCCGCTATCGGTATAACAAACCAGCGTGAAACAACTATCCTCTGGGATAAAGAAACGGGTAAGCCCGTATATAATGCAATAGTGTGGCAGTGTCGTCGTACTGCACCCATTTGCGAAAAGCTTAAGGAGGAGGGCCTTAACGAATACGTCAAAGAGCATACAGGTCTTCTTATTGATGCTTATTTCAGCGCAACAAAAATAAAATGGATTCTTGATAATGTTCCCGAGGCACGAACACTTGCCGCAGAGGGTAAGCTTCTTTTCGGTACTGTGGAAACCTGGCTTATCTGGAATCTTACTAATAAGCAGGTGCATATCACCGATTACAGTAATGCTGCAAGAACAATGCTTTTTGATATTGAAAAGCTTTGCTGGGATGAATACCTTTGTCAGAAGCTTGGTATACCTATGAGCATTCTGCCCGAGGTTTGTGAGTGCAGCTCCGTTTACGGCTATGTAAGTGAAGATGTACCCGGACTTAAGGAGCTTGCAGGTATTCCTATTTCAGGTGCTATCGGAGACCAGCAGGCAGCCCTTTTCGGTCAGGCTTGCTTTAATGCCGGTCAGGCAAAGAATACATACGGCACAGGCTGTTTCCTTCTTATGAACACAGGCGATAAGCGTATCCATTCACAGAATAACCTTATTGAGGGTATTGCCTGGGGTATCAATGGTAAAATTACCTATGACCTTGAGGGTAGTGCTTTCAATGCAGGCTCTGTTATCAAATGGCTTCGTGATGAATTAAGACTTATTTCCGAGCCAAGTGAATGTGACTTCCTTGCAGAAAGTGTACCCGATTCCAACGGAATGTACCTTGTACCTGCCTTTACCGGTCTTGGTGCCCCTTATTGGGATATGTACGCCCGTGGTTGTATCTGCGGACTTACCCGAGGCACAAATCGTGCCCATTTTGCGAGGGCAGTCCTTGAAAGTATTGCATACCAGGTAACCGACCTTGTTGAAGCAATGTCTAAAGACAGTAATATTATTATGAGTGAAATGCGTGTTGACGGAGGTGCTTCCGTAAGCAACGTTATGCTCCAGATTCAGGCGGACCTTACATCTGCCAAGGTTAACCGTCCCAAGCTTGTTGAAACAACCGCCCTTGGTGCCGCATATATGGCAGGTCTTGCCGTAGGCTTCTGGAGGGATTTTGACGAAATCGAAAGAGATCGTGAAGTAGACCGCATTTTTGTTCCCGCCATTGACATAGAAACCAAAGAGAAAATGCTTAAGGGATGGCATAGGGCTGTTAAACGTTCCTCCGACTGGGAAGAACATTAATTTTCCTTATCTTGTACCGTCTTTTTGTTTTACTCGCCTCGACGTACCCTTGTACGCCTTCGGCTCGTAAAACTGCAAATACGGTACAATCTAAGAAAAATTACTTCTCATAAAGATTGTGGAGTTTTATGAATAGTTCACCTCGACGTACCCTTGTACGCCTTCGGCTCGTAAAACTGCAAATACGGCACAATCTAAGAAAAATTACTTCTTGGCAGGTTGGTGTAGAGTTTGAGTTTTGAATACCTCGACGTATCTGCATACGCCGTCGGCTTGTAAAACTGCAAACACGGCACAATCTAAGGAAAATTACTTCTTGGCAGGTTGGTGTAGAGTTTGTGTTTTGAACACCTAGACGTATCTGCATACGCCGTCGGCTTGTAAGACTGCAAACACGGCACACCTGCAATGCCATTTAAAAATAAAAACACTCGTAAAGGAGTATTATGGATATTTTAATTGTAATTCTCGGGGCGGTCAGCATAGTGCTTTCCATCATTTGCATCGTGCTTGTGCTTTCCTTGAAAAAGAACGGTAACAATGACGGGATTTTTGAAGAATTCCGCCGCAACCGTCAGGAGCTTGCACAGTCAAATAAGGAAGCCCGTACCGAAACCACCGCAGCCCTTGGAAAAATTGAAAATAAGCTTAACGATATGGTTAAAGAAAACTACGAATCACGTATTAATTTAACCGAAAAAATCGGTGAGTCACTTAAATCAATTCAGGAGCAGAATGCTCAAAGCTCCGACAAGCAGACGAAGATTATTGCCGAGTCCATTTCCAAAATGCAGGAAAGCAACGAAACAAAGCTTGAGCAAATGCGACTTACTGTTGACGAAAAGCTTACCTCAACCCTTACAACACGTCTTAATTCCTCCTTCAAAACTGTTTCCGAGCAGCTTGAAAACGTTTACAAATCACTTGGTGAAATGAAGGAGCTTTCCCAGGGGGTAACCTCCAACGTAACCTCCCTTAACCGCATACTTACAAACGTTAAGGCTCGTGGCACATGGGCGGAGGTACAGCTGGAATCAATACTTGACCAGACAATTCCCGGCCTTTATGAAAAGAACTATTCACCGAAAAATAATTCGGAGCGTGTTGAGTTTGCAATACGTTTCCCCAACAGTGACAAAAAGGGCGAGGATATCTACCTGCCCATCGACTCAAAATTCCCTCTTGAGGATTATGTCCGTGTGTGCGATGCCGCCGATAATGCAGACCCCGAAGCTCTTAAAGTGGCACGAAAGGCCCTTGAGGACAGGGTACTTGCTGAGGCAAGGGATATTAAAAAATATATCTGTGTACCGAAAACAACTCCCTTTGCGGTGCTTTACCTTGCAACCGAGGGACTGTATGCAGAAATAGCTTCTTCAAAAAGCGGAATTGCAGAAAAGCTTCAGGCACAAAATGTTATGGTTGCAGGTCCTTCTACAATTACTGCACTGCTTAACTCCTTTGCAATGGGCTTCAAGGCAATTGCCATTAACGAAAAAGCCGACGAGGTCCGCAAGGTTTTAGGTGCGGCAAAATCCCAATACGAAACCTTCGGCACAGTGCTTGAAAAGGCTAAAAAGAAAATCGACGAGGCAGGCAAAACTCTTGACGAGGCAAAGCATCGTAACGATATGATTCAGAAAAAGCTCCGCACAGTTGAAGAAATCGATTCGGGTGAATCAAATATGGTCCTTGAATTACCCGATTATATCGAAGAGTAAATAAAAAACAGAGGTGACACTCAAATGAGTGTCACCTCTTTAATATTGTGAAAAGTTTTAAGCTTCAGTATCTTCCTTTGAATCAGGCTCTGTAGCCTCAGGGTCGGATTCTGCAGGCTTATCCTCTTCGGTTGTATCTTTTTCGATTATTTTTACAACAACTGAGATGGTAGCTTCACTGCTGTCACGGTTTTCTGCCTTTGCAACAATCTTGTATTCATATGTTCCGTCAGCGGTAAGGGTTGAATCGAAATATTCTGCGAGAAGAATACCGTCTTCATCAACTTTAATTACTTCCAGAAGGTCCCATTCACCGCTACTATTTTTGCGGTAAATCTCACAGCTTTCTGCGTATTTAATGGCTTTCCAGCTGAGCTTAACTGTGTTAGAACCTGCCTGCTGTATACCATTGAAATCGGTTATAGAACCAACAGGTGCATACGCTTTTGCAAATCTTACCTCGGATTCTGATTCGGGTCTGTCTTCGGTTTCGTTTTTAGCTATTACTTTATAATAGTATTCCTTATCTAATTCAAGACCTGTATCCTGGTATGAAGTATCCTCGTCTGCGGGGATGGAAACAACCTCTGTCCAGGTTTCCATATCCTCGGAACGCATAACAATGTATTCCTCTGCATTTGCGATTCTGTCCCATGTAATGGTGAATACTGCACTGCTATCCTCGTCATTGTCTGCGGAAACAGTTACTGTTGCGGCAGGAAGTCTGTCGTAAAGACGCTTGCAGGTTGTTGTTGCATAGTTTGCAAGTCTGCCGTCAAGCTCTGCTATTACTTTGTATGCGTATGTGCAGCCCTTTTCAGCGTACATATCAACGTATTCGTTTTCTGTAAGCTCACCGAATGTGGTGATAGGAGCAAATTCACCGACGATTTCGTCTTCAACCTTTGCTTTTTCAAGAGTGATTTTTGCACCCTCCGGGCAGATCCAGTTGATAACGATATCGAATGAGCCGTTTTCATCTTCTACAACCTTGCTTTCTGCAGTAAGCTCTACAAAGTTTGCAACGGCAATTGATTTTATACTTTCCTTGTTGCCGAATACTGCAGTAACTGCATAATAGAACTGCTGACCAAGACCATCAGTCTTTTTATCGGTGAAGGATGTTGTTTCTACTGTGCCTACCTTTTCCCAATCTGTATCTGCACCCTGTGCAGGAAGGCGGTATACGTTGTAGCAGGAAGCTGCAATTGAGTTCCAGCTCAGTGTTGTGCCTTCATCCTTTGATGCGGTAAGGTCAAGTATCTTCGGCATCTGTAAGGGAGTGATTTTTTTAGGGTTACGGTAGGAGCTCATATCACCATTTGCGTGTATAGCTCTTACGGCATATTCATAGGTTGTGCTTGATAAAATATCTTTTACATCAACGAAGGTGGTCTGGGTTGTTCCTTTTTTGATGAGCTTCCAGTTTTTGCTACCCTCAATACGTCTGTAAACGTTGTATTTTTCTGCACCCTTGATTGCTTTCCAGGAGATGTTTATCTGAAGTGAAGTATCCTCGGTGCTTATCTGGGTGAGAGTAACAACGGGCATAACAAGGCAAACTGTTGTTGCACCCTTCTTATCGTATGCACTCATAAGACCTTTTTTATCAAAGGCTCTTACTGTGTAGGTATATGCCTTGTTGGCTGTTTTGTTAGCCTTATCGGTGTAGGTTGTGGTATCCTTGCCCTTAACTGTATCAATCTTTTTATAGTTGCCGGTTTCACCTACTTTTTTGTAGATATAGTAGCCGGTAGCGCCTTTAACGGAATTCCATGTTATTGTTGCATGGTATTTGTTATTGAATACGGGCTTTGTGGGCTTGGGCGTGGGAATGTATTTTTCACTAACACCCTTATCGTTGTATGCGCCTACGTTTGTTTCGGCAACCGCCTTAACTGTGTAGGTATTTTTAACGCCTGCAGCAGCCTTTGTATCTATGAAATACTTGCTTGCTGTTTCGCCTATCTTTTTCCACTTTTTGCCGTCTTTACGGTATACGGTGTATTTTATAGCATCGGCATCGCTGTATGACCAGCTTATTTTCAAGCCGCCGTCATAGTTTGCAATCTTCTTGATAACGGGAGCCTTAAGGTAGTTAAAGTCAACGCCGGTTGCAAGGTAGCCGCTTTCTGCTTTATCCTTATAAGCTTTTACTGTGTAGGTGTATGCCCAACCGGGATTAGTAGCCTTTTTATCGGTATAGGTAAGTGTTTTCGGGTTTTTGATTGTAGCAATCTTTTCCCATGTGTAGTTACTTAAAGAGCCGCCCTTACGGTAAACATAGTAACCTGCTGCGCCGCTTACCTTTGTCCACTTAAGTGTAGCGTAGCCGTTAACGCCTGTGGCAGTGAGTGTAGGTGTGGGCATTGCAAGGTATTTTATGGTAAGACCCTTTTTGTCATACTTACTTGTATATTTGATATCCTTACATTTAACTGTGTAAGTGTAGGTTTTGCCGCTTTTTGCAGTTGAGTCAACGAAATATGATTTGCTGCCCTTAACGGTATCAATTAATTTCCAGCTCTTATCACCGGAGCCTTTTCTGTAGATGAGGTAGGATTTTGCGGTAGGGAATTTTTCCCATGAAACCTTAACACCCTTTGCTGCATTTGTAATGCCTGTAAGCTTAACGGTTTTTTTGCCAACACGGTTGATGTTTACAGTAAACTCTGACATTGTTGTTGAGTCAATGGTTTTGTTCTCTTCACCGTTGCTGTCAGTAGTTTTGATATAGGAATAGCATTTACCGAAATATGTGCCGCTTTCGGTATCCTTGAAGGGCCAGTTGATTTCTATTGTGGAACGACCCTTTTCCTTGGGGAATTCCATATTAAGAGTTCTGATGCGGTTTGTATATTCCTTGTCGGAATAAATCTCTACCGCATAGTAAGCACCCTTTTTTCCTGCACTTATCTGCATAATGTGTAAGGTTGCCTCATCACCATAGAAATTATAGTGAGTGATTTCATCCTCATAATTTTTATTAGTGGGCACAGCCTGACCGTAAGCACCGTTAACGGGCTTGTACACGTCGGCGGCAAAAGCAAAGCTGCACAACGCACCCAATAATATTAAGGTTGCAAGAAGTGTGATGAACACTTTTGCTTTAAAACATCTCTGTTTCATATAAGAACCTCCATGAAAAGTGAGTATAAATATACGGATATATTATAATTCATTATAAATGAGAATTCAATAACAAATTGTGAATTGTTTTTATCCATAGATAAAAATATGTTGCAAAAATTGTAGAGGTGTTAATAAGAAATGAACATATTGTTGACCTGTGCGGTATTTTTATAAAGACTTAACAAAAATTGATGAGGATTTTTGACGGGGGATTTTAAGTTTATCATTGCAATTAAGGTGCAATGTGTGGTATTATAAGGTGTAAATATGGATTACTGTACCAAGAGGTGGAAAATGTCTGTTAGCAATAAGCCCTTGTGCAAGGCAGCCTTTTACAATTTGCCTGAAGAAAAAAGGCAACGCATCCTTACGGTTGCACGTGTAGAATTTGCCGAAAACGGGTTTGAAAACACATCCATTCAGCGAATAGCAAAAAAATCCAATATCAGCGTTGGCTCGGTTTACAAGTATTTCGATAACAAAGAGCAATTGTTTTCCTACATTATGCAGGATGGTTTATCGGTACTTGAAGATGTGCTTATGAAGCTTGCCCCGTCAGAAGAGGATATCCTCATAAAGGCGGAAAAGATTATCAGATCTTTGCTTGAGTTCTCCAAGGAAAAGCCGGAGCTTGTTCAGCTTTATTGTTCGTTGACAACAGGCGGGAATTCGGAGTTTTTGAATCTTCTTTCCCAGCGTATTGAAGCGGTAACGGCATCTATTTATACCCAGACCATCAGTATTGCACAGGAAACGGGTGAAGTTCGTAAGGATATTAACCCTGCTTTCTTCGCATTCCTTCTGGATAATGTTTTTATGATGCTTCAGTTTTCTGCAGCTTGTCCTTACTATAAGGAAAGATTTTTCATCTACACAGGTAAACAGATTGAAGATAGTGATGAATTGATAGTGGAGCAAACCTTATTGTTCCTTAAAGCGGCGTTTAATTTCAAATAAAGGAAAGGTGATTATTTTGAAAAAGATTTTAGCAGGTGTTCTTGTAGTTGTAATGCTTGTTTCCTGCTTTAGCATAACATCTGTTGCGGCAGTATCTGAACCAACAAGCTATACCGCTATGCAGAAAGCAGTATTGGCTATGGAGCGTGCTGACGTTAATAAGGACTCGCAGTATTCAACAGATGATGCCATCCTTTTACTTAAGGCGGCGGCAGGAATTGTTGAACCTAAAGAAGAACATGACGTTGATGCAGATGGTGCTGTATCCGTAAGCGATGCCAAAAGATTACTCGGTGTTATAGCCGGTGTGGACAGCGTTGTTTCCAAAAAGGATGCTCTTGAGATTTTCAATCAGCAGATAAACTCAGTTAAATCAAAGCGTCCCGGCTTCAACAAGGTTGCAACCGTTGTTTGCCCCTCAATTAAGGTTACAACATCCGGTGCACCTATGAGCAGCCTTAACGTTACTAATATGGAATATAACCAGTACGTAGATAAATTTGTGGGCGTTGTTGAAGGTCTCGGAAGCCTTGCAGGTGACGATATTAAAGATGATCTTAATGCAATGAAGCAGTCCGCTGTTGACGTATATAAGCCTCAGGTTTCAAAAAAGACGGTTTATGCTACATATAACACACATTTCACACACTTCCCGGTAAATAACCTTGGTTGGGCAAGTAAGCTTACTGTTAATGATGTAAAATCAGTAAGCTGTGCAGTTGATGGTGAAAAGCTTGTTATTACTGTTAATATGGATAACTACGTATACAACGGCAACGATTATCCCACTGGCTCAAGCGGATTCAGCAAAAGGCAGGAGCTTCCCTACGGTAAGGCTTTCAATTTACCTGCACTTGATGAAAGTGACGGCTCAACCGTTAACAAAATGGAATTCCGCAACGGTAAAATTACCATTGAAGTTGATATGGCAACAGAGGAAATCTTAACTGCTGACTATAATTACACTTACATTTCAAATGTTACAGCAGCTAAGGAAGAAGGTTCTGACCTTGTTATGAAAACAACCACAACAACAAACGTTAATGAAAATTACGTTATGGGTGTAGTGGAGGAATAATAGTTTAAGGCGGTTTATTATGGAAAAAATCAAAGTTACAATGGAATCAGGCGGCAGCTTTGTTATTGAGCTTTGCCCCGAGCAGGCACCTATCACCTGTGAGAACTTTTTAACTCTTGTTAAATCGGGCTTTTATAATGGGCTTACATTCCATCGTGTTATTGATGGCTTTATGGCTCAGGGCGGTGACCCGGAGGGTACAGGCTGTGGCGGTAGCGATAAAAATATCAAGGGCGAGTTCAGACTGAACGGTGTTAACAACACCTTGTCACATACCCGCGGTGTGATTTCTATGGCACGTTCCTCAAACCCTGACTCTGCAAGCAGTCAGTTCTTCATCTGCTATGATGACTGCACCTTCCTTGACGGTCAGTATGCAGCATTCGGTAAGGTGACCGAGGGTATGGAGGTTGTTGATGACTTCCTCAAAATTGAAAGACGAATGAGTTTTGGCGGTGAGCGTTCAGTTCCCGTTGAGCCTATCGTTATGAAAACGGTTGAAATTATTTGAATAAATACATAACAAAGGAGAGAGTAAAATGAGTAAAATCAACGCTCTTTTGCATAAGGTTTATGGTACTAATCCTGAAGATAAAGAAAGCCTTCAGCCTAAGGAAGCCATTGCTTATGCGGTGACCGGATTCGGTCAGAACTTTATATGCACCATCATTGGTTCATATCTTACAATCTTCCTTACAGATGCACTTCTTTTCGGTGCTATTCAGAAGGGAAGCATTTTCGGCGCATTGGATGGTGCTACTGCAGTTGCATTCCTTATGCTCGGTGTTCGTATTTTTGACGCATTCAACGATCCGATTATGGGCTCGGTTGTTGACAAAACCCGTACAAAATGGGGTAAATGCCGTCCTTATCTTAAATGGACTGCAATACCGATTGCCATGATGACAATTGCCTGCTTCTTACCCTTTGAGTCAAAAGCATTGTCAACATTTATCGTTGTTGCTGTTGTTTACACAGTTTGGTCAGTTGCTTACACAATTGCCGACGTTCCTTATTGGGGACTTTCAACCTGCCTTACAAACGATACTGTTGTTCGCGGTAATATGCTTACAATCACTCGTCTTGTATGTACACTTGGTGCAGGTATCGTAACAGTTGGTGTTCCGATTCTTACAAATGCAGTTACTGCAAAGTTCCGTGATGCTGACGGTAACGTTTTACCCCAGTTCATTCAGCAGAATGCAGACACTCTTAAGTGGACATATTTCATCTGTGCTGTTGTATTCACAGTTATTGCAGTCCCCATGTTCTTCTATGGCTTCAAAAACACAAGAGAGCGTTTCACAACAGATGATGATCCACCCAGCTTCGGTCACAACATCAAGCTTCTTTTCAAGAACAAAGAGCTTCTCCTTATTGTTATTTCCGGTATTCTCGGTGGCGCAAGAATGGTTTATACATACACAGGCGGTCTTTACTTTGCAAAATATGTTCTTAAGAACGAAGGCTTGTACAGTGTTATTACTCTTCTTGTTGTTCCCGGTGGTCTTATTGCATCAATTCTTGTTCCCTGGATGACAAAGAAATTCACAAAGAAATGGGCATATATCGGTGTTCACGTGCTTGGTGCGGTTGTAATGTTTGCAATGTACTTCATCGGCTATGATGCACCCTGGAAGCTTGTTGTTTGTGCTATCGGTCTTATCCTTCTCGGTATTCCTCAGGGTGTAAATAACATCATCACTTACGCTATGATCGGTGACACAGTTGACTACCTCGAGTGGAAAACAGGTGAACGCGGTGAGGGTATCTGCTTCGCTATGCAGACTCTTATCAACAAGGTTGGTATGGCTGTTGGTGCATTCATCGGCGTTATGGCATTCAGCTGGGCAGGTATTAACCCCGAAGCAACTCCTGCAATTCAGCCTGAAGGTGAACAGCTTCTCTGGAATATCCTTATTCTTGCAGGTGCTATCAGTATGGTTGGTACAATCATTCCTATGCTCTTCTACACAATTACTGAAAAGCGTCAGGCAGAAATGGTTGCAGAAATTGAGCAGAGAAAAGCAAAATAATTTTGACATAAGCAAAAGATGGTTGATTCTTAGAATCAGCCATCTTTTTTATTAAGTAAAAAAATTAACCTCTGAGTATAAAATACAAAGAGGTTAAAAATATAAATTTCAGATTAATTCTAAATTAAAGGTCAAGGAATTCTTTTTTGCAAACGTCCTGAAGTGAGAAACGCTCAACAATTGCCCAAAGATTTTCATCTGTAATTGTGTTGATGCGTTTACCGCTTGCGGTTGCAAGCATATAAAGCTGAGCAGCTTTTTCAACAGTTTCAATAAGACCGAATGCCTCGTCCATATCATTACCTGCACCGTAAATGCCGTGAAGTCCCCAAACAACAAGTCTATAGTCGTTCATCTTTTCTGCGGTAGCAATGCCGATTTCGTTATTGCCGCAAACCATCCAGGGAAGAACACCGATGCCCTCGGGGAAAACAACGATACACTCTGTGCACATTTCCCAAAGCGTGTGAGTAAGCTTTTTCTCATCAAGCTCGTGGATGTGATTCATTGCAAGAGTATATGTGGGGTGTGAGTGCATAATAACGCGGTTGTTGGGGTTAACCTTAAGTCTTGCCATATGGCTCATAAGGTGAGCGGGAAGCTCGGATGTGAATTTGCCGCCGTCATTGTAGCCCCAGAGAAGCTCTGCAGTTGTGCCGTCTTCAGCAATACGGATAATACCAAGATTGCTTTCGGGATCAACCTCAACGTTTTTGAAGTATTTGCCTGTACCGGTAACTATAAATATTTTGCCGATAAGTGACTGTGCATTAAAACCTGTGGGAATTGTGCGGATAACGTTGTTAAGGTCAAGGTATTCAGCAACCTGATCCTCTTCAAGCATATAGCTGATGTTACCGCCGTTTCTTTCGTCCCAGCCAAGGCGGTACATATTAGCGGTAGCTCTTTTCATTTCTTCAACAAATGGTGCATTTAAAATATTTTTCATCTTTTCATCAAAACCTTTTCTTCATATTCTTTAATTTCTGCAAGATAGTCGGCATTTATACCCTCTCTTGCAAGATATTCTGCCCAGATATCACCTAAAGGCGCAGTTTTTATTTCCTCCTGCAAATACATAAGCTCGGTGAAGTTGTTTTCCTCCTGAAGCTTTTTGAATGTATCGTGAGGAGTAAGCAATGCATTAAGCAAAGCCTTTTGTACATTTCTGAGACCTGTTACCCAGGCGGAAATTCTGTTTATTGATGCATCAAAATAGTCTGTTGCAATAAATACTCGGTCAAGAGCATTATGTGCCACAATTTCTTTTGCAATTTCTTTGGTTTCGTCATCAAGAATAACAACATGGTCAGAGTCCCATCTTACTGCCCTTGTAACGTGCAAAGCGATTTTCTCGTTGAAAACAAGAAGCGAGGAGATTTTATCCGATACAAGCTCGGTTGGGTGATAATGACCGTTATCCATAAGGGGAGTTATGCCTTTTTTTGTGGAGTATGAAAGGCAGAATTCCGCAGAGCCTACTGTGTAGCTTTCAAGACCGATGCCGAAAACCTTTGACTCAAGCGTTACGTAAACCTTTGATTTGTCATAGGGTGTGTCTAATATTTCATCAAGGGATTTTTTGAAACGGGATCTGGGACCAAGACGGTCTGCAGGGATATCCTTATAACCATCGGGAATCCAGATATTCATAACGCAAGGAACACCTGTTTCGTTTGCGAAATACTCGGCAATTTTAAGACAACAAATACCATGACGTACCCAGAAAGCACGTGTTTCTTCATCGGGTGAAGAAAGAGTAAGACCATCCTTGACCATACTGTGAGAAAAATATGTGGGATTAAAATCAATACCCATATTTCTCTCTTTTGCAAAGTCAACCCACTTTTGGAAGTGCTTTGGCTCAATAGCATCTCTGTCGCAAAATTCACCATTTTCAAAAATAGCGTAGCTTGCGTGAAGATTAAGCTTCTTTTTGCCGGGCACAAGTGAAAAAGCTTTGTCAATGTCTGCCATAAGCTCTTCGGGATTAGTAGCCTTACCGGGATAATTGCCTGTGGTCTGAATACCGCCGCTGAGCGCCGCAGGACTGTCGAATCCGGTAACGTCATCACCCTGCCAGCAATGTACCGAAACAGTAACGTTTTTGAGTGTGTTCAAAGCACTTTCGGTGTCGATACCGAATTTTGCATAAATCTTTTTTGCTTCCTCGTATCTTGACATAATATAACCTCTTTTCTGAAGCTTTAAACCAATCAAATTAAGTATATAATTCACAGAAGAAAAAGTCAATGAACAGAGTAACAAATTTTCTGTTTTTTCATAATATGCTTTGTAAACATCTTTATCGGAGGGCTTATTATGACAAAAACTGTGTTGCCTGTAGCTTTTTTCTTTGGTGCAAACAATTACTCCGGCTATTGCTCGTTATACGATAATATCTGCGGCTCTTATAATCAGGGTAAGCATCTTATCCTTAAGGGTGGACCGGGAACGGGGAAATCAACCTTAATGAAAAAGGTTGCCGAAAGGCTCGAAAAAAAGGGATATTATATAGAACGTGGCTATTGCAGTGCCGATCCGCAGTCTTTGGATATGGTGTATGCTCCCGAAATCAATTTTTCTATATCAGACGGAACCTCACCACATATTATTGATCCGGTTTTACCCGGAGTAAGTCAGCATATTGTAGATTTAGGTGTGGCGTGGGACAGAACTTATCTTAAAAGGCATTACAAGGAGATATGTGAACTGACCTTGTCCAATAAAGCACAGCATAAAAAGGTGGCGGAATTTCTTAAGGTGGCAGCATGCTTCGAAACCCAAAGCGTTATTATGTGTGAGCCTTTTGTTGACAAAGATAAGGTTAACAGATATATAACAAGGCTACAGAAAAAGATTGTTCCGTCGGGCATAACGGGTACTGCACCCAAAGAACATAAACGGTTTTTGTCGGCGGTAACCCCCGATGGTGTTGTTGTGCAATACGATAGTATTGTTGCACTTTCGGAAAATATTATAACCATTGAAGATGAATATAGTCTTGTTGCCCCGTATATTGTTAAAAACGTAGGTGATTATGCCTTAAGTATGGGATATGACGTTTATAAATGCTTTTGTCCCTTGTTCCCTGATTTTAAGGTTGAGCATATAATTATTCCTCAGCTTAAAACTGCAGTTTTTACCGAAAACAGCTACCACCTTTCTATTGATGAAACGGGAAAAACCATTCACGCAGGTCGATTTGTTGATAAAGAGGGAATAAAAGGCATAAAAGAAAAACTACAGTTCCAGAAAAAAGCAAAAAAAGAGCTTATTGACGAAGCCGTAAGAAAGCTTTCCGTTGCCCTTGATTTACACGACAGACTTGAAGAATACTATATCAAAGCAACGGATTTTGAAGTTATAAATGATATAGGTGAAAAGATAATAAAGTCACTTTGATGGTAACGTGAGAAGAGCAGAGTGCAAAACAAGAAGCAGGAGGAAAAACCTCCTGCTTTTATGATTTATTCTTCAATTGCAGCTTTCTTTGTATTGATTCTGTAAAGTATTTCCGCATCGAATTTTTCTGAGCGGTCATATCTGTAAATGCCGTTTAATTCCTGCTCAACGTCAGTAAGCTGTGTGTAGCAGAAGCCAAGCATTTTGGGGTTATCAATAAGCGCAGTTGTAAGACCCTCGTATCTTGCATAGAATTCTTCAAGACTTGTAGCGGCGTTGCCGTAGCCCCACGCCTTTTTCTTGTCATTTTCTTCGTGGGTTGCAAGCTCAACACGGATTCCGCCGTATTCACTCATAAATACGGGCTCACCCTTCCAATCCTGACGGTGACCCTGATGGTCGAAAAGAACGTTCTTTTCCGCAAGGTCTTTATAGTGGTTTCTGAAAACCTCGCAATCCTGGTCATAATCGTGAACATCGAAAATATCGGTTTCCACGTGATAGTTACCGCTTGTATCAATGCAGGGACGTGTGTTATCAAGTGCTTTGATTGTGCGGTAAACAACCTTCAGAACGTCATCATCCTGCTTTCTGCCGTCATAATCCCAGGTTTCGTTGTAGGGACACCAGCCGATAAGTGAGGGATGGTTAAAATCACGCTCGATTTCTTCCTCAAGCTCAAGGAGGAAATAACGGATTGAGTCAAACTTTGACCAGTCAAGTCCCCAGTTGCCGTGCTCACCCCATACAATGTAGCCTAACTCATCACAGTAGTGGAGGAAAAGAGGCTCGAAGATTTTCTGATGAAGTCTTGCACCATTGAAGCCTGCTTTCATTGAAAGAAGAATATCATTTTTAAGTGCTTCTGCAGAGGGTGCGGTATATATTCCGTCGGGGTAGAAGCCCTGGTCAAGAATAAGACGCTGGAATACGGGCTTGCCGTTGATGTTAATACATTTGTCCGTAAGCTTAACCTCGCGAAGACCGAAGTAGCTTTTTACAGTATCCTCACCGAAAGAAAGCTCGAGTGCATAAAGTCCGCCTTTGCCAACCTCCCAGAGATGCTTTTCTTCAAGGTCAACGGTAAATGAAACGGTCTGACCCTGAGCCTGAGCACAAACGGAGCCAACCTCTTTATTTTCCCAATAAGCCTTTGCACATAATGTACCGTCACCGCAAACCTCACTCTGAATTGTAACGGAGCCCTTTGCAACGTTGGGGAATACCTTGAAGCTCTTGATGTAATTTACGGGGCAGAATTCCATATATACTGTCTGCCAGATACCTGTTGTGCGGGTGTAGTCACAATCGTGAGAATAATATTCCTCACTCTGTTTGCCGCGAGCCTGATGATAATCTCTTACATCATCCTCGGCATAAACCGTAATGGTGTTGTCGCCCTCTTTAATGAATTTGGAAGCATCTATACGGAAGGAAGTGTATCCGCCGAAATGCTCACCCGCAAATTCACCGTTTACGTATACACGAGCATGGAAATCAACAGCACCGAAAACGATAAATGATTTCATGGAAGCCTGTTCTTTTGTAACGGTTACTGTGCGTTTGTACCATACAGCCGCCATAAAATCCTTGTAGCCTAAGCCTGAAAGCTCACTTTCGGGGCAGAAGGGGACAATGATTTTTTTAGTAAACTCAACATCGTTCTTGAAAAGCTGTCTTTCAAGACCACTGTTGCTGAAATCAAATTCAAAATCCCATTCACCGTTAAGATTTATGTAGTTTTCACGATAAAATCCGGGATTAGGATGCTCGTTTCTTGGTATCATAGTAAAAACTCCTTTATTTTAAATATATCAAAAGCACCGCGATATCAGCAGGTGAAACACCACTTATACGTGAAGCCTGACCTATTGTTTCGGGTTTTATTTTCTTAAGCTTTTCTATAGCCTCAAGTCTGAGATTGGTGATTTTGTCATAGTCGATATCTGCAGGAATCTTTTTTACCTCAAGGCGTTTTTGTTCCTGCACCTGAGCTAACTGACGCTTAATATAACCTTCGTATTTAAAATTGATTTCAACCTGCTCAAAAACCTCTCGCGGAAGGTCGGGACGTTTTTTGTCAAATGGCTCAAGTATCTTATAGGAAAGCTGAGGACGTTTAATTAATTCACACAGCTTACATCCGGTAACAAGAGGAGCAGTGCCGGCTTCTTCAAGTGCTTTGTTAAGCTCCGGTGAGGGTGCTATTCCCACACGTGAAATACGGCTTGTTTCCTCTTCAATAAGCCTTATTTTTTCCTGAAGTCTGTTGTATGCCTCTTCACTTACAAGTCCGACCTTGTAGCCTAACTCTGTAAGACGCAAATCTGCATTATCCTCCCGGAGAATAAGGCGGTATTCACTTCTTGAGGTCATCATACGGTAGGGGTCACGGCATCCTTTTGTAACAAGGTCATCAATAAGTGTACCTATGTATGAGGTGCTTCTGTCGAGAGTGAATTCATCCATGCCTTTTGTCTTGCGTGCAGCATTTATACCTGCAATAAGTCCTTGTGCGGCGGCTTCTTCATAACCTGAAGAGCCGTTAAACTGACCTGCACCGTAAAGACCGGGAAGTTCCGTGAATTCAAGTGTGGATTTAAGCGCAAGGGGATCAACACAGTCATACTCTATTGCATAAGCGGTGCGCATAACCTTTACGTTTTCAAGTCCCTTTATGCTTCTTAAAATCTGCAGCTGAACATCCTCGGGCAATGATGAGGACAAGCCCTGCAAGTATAACTCCTCCGTATTGA
This sequence comes from Acutalibacteraceae bacterium, assembly GCA_045647125.1. GTDB lineage: Bacteria > Bacillota > Clostridia > Oscillospirales > Acutalibacteraceae > DTU089. The sequence continues at coordinate 32,366 of JAZRLZ010000027.1, forward strand.
GTCCGCATGGTTCGATAAATATCTGGTGACGCTCCTTTTCGGAGAAACGAACGATTTTATCCTCAATGCTTGGACAGTATCGGGGTCCTACGCCCTCAATTTTGTTGGAATAAAGGGGTGAACGGTGGAGGTTATCAAGAATAACCTGCTTGGTATCAAGGTTGGTGTAGGTTATATGGCAGACTGCCTTGTTTTCTAAGGTGTTTTCGGGGGTTGAGAAGGAGAATGGTGTAATATGCTGGTCACCGATTTGCTCCTCTAATCCTGAAAAATCAACACTTCGTCTGTTAACACGCGGCGGAGTGCCCGTTTTAAATCTTCTTAAAGGGATATTAAGGTCAAGAAGTGACTGTGAAAGGTCGTTTGCAGGAAACATTCCGTCGGGACCGCTTTCAAAAACACAGTCACCCACAAAAATTTTACCTTTAAGGAAGGTGCCTGTTGCAATAATTACACATTGTGCTTTATAAGTAGCACCAAATTGTGTAGCAAATTCCCATAAGCCATCATCTGTTTTTATTAAAGAAACAATTTCTGCCTGTTTTAAATCAAGATTTTCCTGGTTTTCAAGGCATTGCTTCATATATTGTGTGTATTCCTTGCGGTCTATCTGTGCCCTTAAGGAATGTACCGCAGGACCTTTGCCTAAATTGAGTATTCGGCTCTGAATAAGTGTTTTGTCTGCCGCTTTACCCATTTCACCGCCTAAGGCATCAATTTCTCTTACAAGGTGTCCTTTTGATGTGCCGCCTATGGAGGGGTTACACGCCATATTACCTATCCAGTCAAGGTTTACGGTAAAAACTATTGTAGATGCACCTAAACGGGCACTTGCCAACGCTGCCTCAATGCCTGCATGACCTGCGCCTATTACTGCAACATCATAATTACCTGCAAAATAACTCATATTTTATCGCCTTGTTATCCTATAAATTTAATGTGTCCGTCTTCCCTGGGTTTGAAAGGAGGCTTTTCGTTAGGGTAGCCAAGAGTCATACCTAACACAAACTCCCAATCTTCAGGGATATCAATAATTTTCTTCCATTTTTCTGCACCCTTTTCGTCATCGAAAAGTGCACCTAATGAGCCTATCATACAAGAGCCTAAGCCTACTGCATGTGCTGCAAGAGCAATGTTTTCTGCCATAAGACCTGCAGACATACCGTCCTTTGTGGGTGCTACTATAAAAATAAAGGTGGGTGCATTATGGTAAACGGGGCGTATATCCCATCCCGTATATGCAGGGGTATCCCAGCCTACAATGTTTTTGAAATCTGTGTTCATTTCGTCAAGTAATTCGGGATTTCTTAAAACACGCAGATGGCAGGGTTGGGTGTTTCGTCCGCTTGGGGCACGTATTGCCGCATCAAGAACAACCTGAAGCAAATCGTCAGGAACTTGCTCCGAGGTGTATTCCCGTATTGTCTGACGTGACAATATGCAATCAATTATGTTATTCATACTGTGTACCGAATCCTTTTTCCGTTTGTATAATGGAAAGGTAGCTTTCCATCATATCATCGTTAATCGTACTGTTAACAACGTATGCCTTGCTTATAAGGTTGTCAACCTCCTGGGCGGCAACCGCCTTTACTATTTCCGTCTTTTTATCCTGGAAATACTGGCTTTTTATGTTTGTTTCGCCTCGAAGCACCAGGAAAATATATTCGTTAGTAGCAATAACGGAAGCGTTTTTTGCCTTAAGATTCTGTATTTTTTCAAAAAAGCCTTGGGGATAGGTTGTGTCATCTTTGTGAAGCACAACAGTCTGCACAGAGCTTTGAACACCTGTTGATGCAAGGTGAAGTGAAGCCTGCTCCATAGATTGCTCACCCGCATTGACTGCGGCAAGAATATTCTGGAATTTAAGAAGCAGAGTTTCTGCTTCGCCTTTGCTTAAAGGTTTTTTATTGCCATTTTCATCAATTTCCGTAAGATAGCCGGTAATTGCCTGGAAAACAACGTAGTTTGTGTGGAATGAAGCGTAAAGACGTGTCTCGCTGATTTCACGGGGACCGCCCTGACCATAATATTTAAGAAGAATGGCATCACGGTAAGCATCGGCGGTATAAACCTTTGTAAGCGTTTCACGGGTGATACCTATGTGGGTATAATAATCACCGAAAATTGTCCAGGTAGAGTTTACCTGCTGTGAAACCTCAGCCTTTTGTGCGGTAGAAAGAGCAATGCCCTCAGCATGTGCCAGAGAATTGGTTTTGTAGTATTTGTTTATAAGAGCCATCGTGTGCTCTTTAAGTGTTTCGTAATCTGCAGTTGTACCGAGAGTTACCGTTGCATAATCAAGGAAATACACAAAAACATCCTCGGAAATAGGCTTATCATTAACCTTCATTGTAACAACGGAGGAGGTTGTGCTGCAGGATGTTAAAGCAGATGTGAAAAAGCAAAGCACAAGCATTAATGAAAGGGCTTTGATTACTGTTTTCTTCATATATACACTTCCGTAAAAATAATATAAAAATATACATATTACAGTATAGCAGAACAGATAATCTAAAACAAGTGGAAATATAAAATCGGGTCTGTAAATTTCTACAGACCCGATGATTCTATGCTTTGATTTAATTGTCGGCAGTTTCCTTAAGCTCTGACTGATGCTTTTCCTGTAAATCCGCATAAATGGGAGCAAGCTTTTCTTTGGTAAGGGGATAGCCGAAACGGAAGATAAGCCATACACCTGTGTAAACAAAAGCAGGAATAATTGTGCATATAAGCATAAGCTTTTCACTGATGCCCGGAACAAACTGACCATTCTGGATTGCTGCCCAGTTTGCTGTATTTGATTCGGAATAACCGATATGCTCCAAAAGGAAAAGTCCGCCTGCATCGGCAATTGCCTGACCAAACTGTCTGCCGAAGGTGTAAGCAGAGTAAACCGCACTTTCATTTCTTACGCCGGTTTTCCATTCCTGGTAGTCGATAACGTCCATAACAACTGCCCAGCAGGTAAGGCTTACGAAGGTGTAGCCGAAGCCGATAAGGAACAAGCATGCCATAAACAACCATGCGGGGTATCTGCCTGTGCCGGGGTTAACCATATTGATAAATGCGGGGCTGTTGGCGGTAACTGCAAGGAAAACTGATGCGGCAGCAGCGATTACGGACATTCTTCCGCAAAGCTCTTTCTTACCGAATTTAGCGGCTAATTTCGGGGTGAAGAGCATCATTGCCGCCATAGGAAGATATGTGCATATAGTTCCTAATGTGCTGAGTAAGCCTGCATCCTCAAAATAGTTCTGATAAAGGTAGGAGTTAAAGGAATTAAACTGAAGCTGACCGCTTATAAGAACGCCTGAAATTGTAATCATAACGAAGGGACGTGATTTGAAAAGTCCCTTGTAAACGCCCTTAAGATCTGCTTTTTCTTCATCGAAAGCAGGAACTCTTTCCTTAAGATTTCTGTGACCTATAAGGTAGAATGCAATTGACATTACACCCATAAGGAGTGCATAGAAGAACATACGGTTACCGTCGGCAACGTTGTTCTTATAAATGAACATAGGCGCAACAAGCAAAACAACTGCGCCGCCTACACCCGAGCCTAATGAACGGGCTGTGGAAAGAACGGTTCTTCCCTTGGGGTCATCGGTAATAACTGAAGCAAGTGAGCCGAAGGGAATGTTCATTGCGGTGTACATTGTGCAGTAAATAAGGTAGGTTATTATGCATACTGCAAAAAGAAGATTCTGGTTTGAAGCAAGTGCTTCGTTGTAAAATATGGAATTCGGATCGGAATACGGGAGGAAGCAGATTATGGTTGAAATACCTAAAGGTATTGCTACCAATCTTAAATATTGACGGAATTTACCGTCCTTGCCCGGTTTTCTTTTTGCAACGATTGCACCCCAGAGAGGGTCGTTTACAACATCCCACAAACGGGTAACAACAAACATTATGGCAACCTTAAGTGAGGGTATACCGAGAACATTTGTAAGGAATACCTTAAGGTAACTTGTTATATATGTAAGGTTAAACATATTTGCGGCTTCTGCCGTTGTGTAACCTGCAACATCCTTGAAGCCTATTCTGTTAGGATGTTCGTTGATTTCTTTGGTTTTGTTTTTTGCCAATGATAACACTCCTTTAAGCCTCGTAGTTAGCGGCAAGGCCGCCTTCACTTGTTTCACGATATTTATGCATAAGGTCCTTGCCGGTCTGATACATTGTGTCAACAACAGTATCAAACTTAACCTTACGTGTTGATGTTAAAAAGTTTGCAAGGGACAAAGCGTTTATTGCTCTCATTGCGGCGACGGCATTACGCTCAATACAGGGTATCTGCACAAGACCGCATACAGGGTCGCAGGTAAGACCTAAATAATGCTCCATTGCATTTTCTGCCGCATATTCTATCTGGTCAAGGTCCATGAAATGAAGCTCCGAAAGTGCGGCGGCCGCCATACAGCAGGCTGTACCTATTTCTGCCTGGCATCCTGCCTCGGCACCGCTTATGGATGCGTTTTGCTTAACAACATTGCCTATAACACCTGCAGCGGCAAGAGCCTTTGCTATTTCAAAATCTGTAAAACCTTTTTTCTCCTGCATATAGTAAAGCACCGCAGGAAGTACGCCTGAAGCACCGCAGGTAGGTGCGGTTGTTATCATACCGCCGCCTGCGTTTTGTTCACTTGCGGCAAAAGCATAGGCACAAACAAGGCGGTTTTCACGTGTTTCGGGCGTTTCATCCATATGACGCTGGGCATATAGGAATTTTGCTTTTCTTTCAACCTCAAGTCCGCCGGGTAAGACACCCTCCTGAGATAAGCCCTCGCGTACGGTAAGCTTCATTCTTTCCCAGATGGTTTTAAGGAAAACAAAGATTTCCTCGCCCTCGTAATTCGCAACGTAGTCGCTGAGCCTTAAGTGGTGCATAAGGCAGTAATCCTTGATTTCTTCGAAATTCTTCTGGGGATAAACCTCCGGTGCAGTAACCTGAGGCTGACCTTCGATGCGGATTTCACCGCCGCCGATGCTCATGGCACGTACCTTGCCGATTTCCGCCTTTGATTCGTCATAAATTATAAAATCAAGGGTGTTTGGATGAGGAAGGTCAGTTTCCGTAGTGTTAAAGGTGATGGCGTTTTCTGCCTTAAGGGTAGATGAAAGTGCGGTGTGAGTACCGTGACCTTCACCTGTAAGGGCAAGTGAGCCGTATAAAATCACCTTTACAAAGGCTGCCTGAGGATAATGCTCGTTAACATATTCAGCGGCATATTGGGGACCCATGGTGTGTGAGCTTGATGGACCTATACCGACTTTATACAATTTTTTTAAGGATTGCATATAGTACCTCCGCCATAAAGGATATCGTCTATATAAATTGCGGCAGTCTGACCGGGAGCCGCTGCTCGTTGAGGTTGTGAAAATGTGATTTCTGCCACGTCATCGTTAATAACGACATAAGCTTCTGCAGGACGTGCGGCACATCTTATTTTAACCTGACAGGCAAATTCCTCTGCAGGTGGCTTACCTGCGAGAAAGTGAATGTTTTCGATTTTTATTTTTTCTTTGAATAAATCACAGTTATCACCTATTGTAACGGTGTTTTGTGATTTGTTTATGCTTAACACATACATAGGCTTGCCGAAAGCACCAAGACCTTTGCGTTGACCTATTGTGTATTTATAAATGCCTGAATGTGTACCCAGCTTCTCACCGGTAACAGAAATAAAATCACCGGGCTTTGCATGGGGCTGAAGATTTTTTTCGATAAACCCGATATAATCGTTATCGGGTATAAAGCATACTTCCTGGCTATCCTTCTTGTGTGCTACCGGAACGTTGTATTCCTCACAAAGGGAGCGTATCTCATCCTTCGTAAGGTTACTTAATGGAAATCTTACGTAAGACAAAAGCTCCTGATTAAGTCCGCAAAGGAAGTAGCTTTGGTCCTTTCCCGAGGGGTTTCTGCGGATGTAAAATACCCCGTCTTTTTCCACAATGGTGGAATAATGACCCGTTGCGACGAAATCCGCCCCGTTTTCCTTGGCGTGCTTTACAAGCTCACCAATTTTTATGGTAGGGTTACATACAACGCAGGGGTTAGGGGTAAGTCCGTCAATATATGATTTGCAGAAGTAATGGGTTATTGCTTCAAACTCCTTGCGACGGTCAAGAATTTCAAGTGGAATTTCAAGAGCATCCGCCACCGCCTGAGCATCACGTATATCGTCATCTGCAAGGTTTTCGGGTTTAAGGCGTAAGGTAACGCCGCGGACGTTGTACCCGCGTTGCTTCAACAGTATGGCGGCAGCTGCAGAATCTACGCCACCGCTTAATGCAACATAAACCAAATTATCCATAATGCGATAATATCACAGATTTATCAAAAAAGCAATTATATGTTCATATTATGTGTAGAAATACAAGTTTTTTATTGCTAAAATGTAAAAATATACTTGCTTTTTTATTAACAAAGTAGTAATATATTGTTATAGATACTATATTCGGGGCATTTCCGCTATTTTATGCCAAAAAATGCATATTATACATTTTTCGGTATAAATCGGCAAAATTTCCGAAGTGGTTTCAGGTAGGTAGATATGGATAAACTTTCTTGTGGGAAAGGTATGGAAGGAAGGATTTTTTTGTCAGCAGATTTACATTGCCATACACGATTATCAAATGGTTCTTTAGGCATTGAGGATCTTATTTTACTTGCTAAGAAGCGTGGCGTTACAACAATCGCAATTACAGACCACGACTGCCTTGCAGGTACAGTAAGAGGCAAGGTTATTGGTGAAAGACACGGCGTAACGGTTATTCCTGCAGTTGAGCTTTCGGGCACAGATAAAACCAACGGTCAGGAAATACATATGATTTGTTACAAGCCCGATTTCCCTGACAGGTTAGAGGGTCTTTGCCGTCGCAGTTCTCTCATCAGGAAAAAATCCTCCCATCTTATGACACTTAAAACTGCACAGAAATATCCTATAACTCCCGAATTCGTTGTTAAATGTGCAACCGGCTCAACAAACGTGTTCAAGGTTCACATTATGCAGGCTCTTATTGAAAACGGCTTTGCAGACAGAATTTACGGTGACCTTTATAAAGAGCTTTTCTCACCTGACAGAGAAGGTAATATAAACCACGTTCCCGATTATGAGGATATATTCAGCATCCTTGATGCCATCCACGAGGCAGGCGGTATTGCAGTTCTCGCTAACCCCCAGAAGTGCAAAAACGATAAGCTTCTTGATCAGCTTGTTGAAGCAGGTCTTGACGGTATCGAAATTTATTCACCCGATTTAACTGCGGAAGAAAAAGTTGCTTTTGCAAAATATGCAAAGAAGAAAAAAATTCTTACCACAGGCGGCTCTAACTTCAAGGGTCTTTACAACAAAACTGTTGTTTCCGTCGGTGATTGCGACCTTCCCGATGAATGTGTTCAGGAATTCAATTCCTACAAAGCACGTAAAAAGAAATTAGAAAGAAAAAAGGCACAAGAGGCTGCTAAAGAATAAATTTCGGGCTGTTAAAAAGCGCAGACCGCATAAAACAGAATAAATAAAAATCAAGGCTTCTTGCAGAAAGAAAATCTGTAAGAAGCCTTTTTGTAATTCCGAATAGAATTTTATTTGTGGTTTTTGATGTAGTATTTATAGAATTTTACACAGTTTGCAACCTCATTAACACCGATGCTTTCGTTTGCGGCGTGCATAGCGGCAAGCTGTTCATTGCTCATTTTTATGGGGCAGAAGCGTAAGCAGTTATCAGCAACCGCCTCGTAGTGTCTGCAGTCTGTACCGCCGGTCATAAGGTAGGGGATAACACTTGCATCGGGATAGCACTCGTTAAGGCATTTTTTAAGGTAGCCGAATTCCTCGCCCTTGTAGTCAACACAGCCGGACGCACTTCTTGAATGGATTATTTCGAATTCCAAATCATATTTATCGGCATATTTTTTCAATACCTCAAGTGACTGCTCTGCATTCTGGTGGGGTGAGGGACGGAGGTTGCATACAACGTAAGCCTCTGATGGAATAACGTTTGGTGTCTGTGAGCCCTCCGCCATTGTGCAGCAGAAGGTTGTTTTTACAAAAGCGTTGCACATAGGTGAAACCATAGGAAGTACCTTTGTAAGTAAGCCTTTGAAAAGCCACATATTTCCCAACACCATTCTTAAGGGGAAACCAAGATAGGGAGCGGCTTCGTTAAGCATTGCATAAACGGGACCTGAAATTTCCGCCTTGAAGGGCTTGTCTTTTTCGATATCTGCAACGAATTTTGAAAGTCTTGCAAGGGGAGAGTTGCTCTTCGGTGTGGAGGAGTGACCGCCCTTGCCCTTTGCAATAACCTTAAGGTCGATGTAGCCTTTTTCAAGAATACCAATAGCGGCACACCAGCCCTCCATAGTGGGTAACTGGTCTTTGAGAATTGCGCCGCCCTCGTCCATTGCAACGTCAAGGTGAACACCCTTTGATTTAAGGTAGTTTACAAGCTTTGGAGCACCGTCGCCTGAAATTTCTTCGTCAATAGCGGTTGCGAGATACACGTCGCAGGGTGGCTCGAAGCCTTCTGCGAGTAGCTCTTCAATAGCCTGGAATTCAGAGAAAACTGTTGATTTGCAGTCCATAGAGCCTCTTCCGTGAATGTTGCCATCGGCAATTTCACCTGAAAAGGGCTCACGCTCCCAGTTAGGCTCATCTGCAGTAACAACATCCTGATGACCTGTAAGAAGAAGACCGTTACGCTTGGGGTCCTTGCCGGGCCAACGTAAAATCAGGTTACCCTCTATTTCTGTTACCTCAAGCTTTGAAAAAACAAGAGGGAAATTCTTTTTCATTACCTCGTGGAGCTTATAGAATTGTGTAAGGTCAGTATTTCCGCGGAGGGAAATAGTGGGTACCTTAATCATTTCGGAAAGCTTTTGTGCATAATCAGCTGCCTCTTCCTCAGTAGGATTAATGGCAGGTGTGTTTGTGTTAGGCTTAGCTTTGATTTTTGCGGCTTTGATTGCGGCAATAACAATAAGAAGAATTATTATTGCAAGAATAACAAGCAAAGCAATACCGATATACTTCATAATAGGAGAATCCTTTCTTCAATAATCTGCAATAATTATACTACTTGTTTTTTAATAAGTAAATACAAAGTGCAAAAGATATGTCTTATGTACTGTAAATTTATTGACATATAAAAACAAAAGGTTTAGTATATTTCTATCATTGGAAAAGAGGTGTTTTTATGTCAAAAATAGTTAAAGGTATAGCTAAAGCTGTTGCAGGTGCAGGTGTTTCGGCAGCTGCATTGCATTTTGTCAATAAAGCTTTGCATAAAGATATATGTATGATTGCCCACCGAGGCTACAGCTCAAAATACCCCGACAACACAGAGCCGGCATTTTTAGGTGCGGTCAAAAACGGCTCGGGCGGTATAGAAACAGATATCCGCGTTACCGCTGACGGAGTTTTTGTGGCAAATCATAACGATGACGTTGTTTTCAAGGATGGTACAAGCCTTGTGGTAGCTGATTCCACGCTGGAGGAGCTTACGGCAAAGCCTATAAAAAATGACAAAACAAAAGAAGATACCTACATATGCACATTTGAACGTTATCTTGAAATATGTCGTGATAATAACCTGATTTGTTTCATTGAGCTTAAGGGTGAGTATACCGACGAGCAGATTAACGGCGTTTTTACACTTGCACAAGAGGTCTATGATTTGAAGATGTGTCAGCTTCAATCTTTTGAATTTCCTAATCTTGTAAAAGCCCATAAGGCTTTTCCCGATTTAAAAATAATGCTTACTTACGGTAAGGGAATGGATTATTCGGAATGCCTTGAATACGGATTCGATATAGATACCGATTATAAAGTGCTTGATAAAAAGATGGTTGAGGATTTCCACAGCAGAGGACTTAAAGTCGGTGCATGGACTGCGAATAACATTTTTGTGCTTAACTATTGTCGTGCCTTCGGTGTGGATTTTATTGAATCAGATATTTTTGGCGGAAAAATTTAATCTGTATCCGGAATTTTGACAATTCCTTTGTGGTATGCTACAATCGTAGAAGTAAATTTATGGAATGAGAGAGATTATATTATGAAAAAATTAATTTCTGTAGTATTATCCGTTGTGCTTGTGGTTGGTCTTATGGTGCCGGCATTCGGTGCTCAGACAACTGTCACTGCACAGAATTATGACGGTACACCCGTAATTATCGTAAGAGGTATTGATTTTGCGGGTCTTACCTATGCCGACGGCTCAAAGGCTCTTACCTTCGGTGCATCAGATATTATGTCGGTGCTTGTTGAGTCTTTCCTCGGTAAGTTCAATATCAAGGATAAGCACGCGGTTATGAATTGCGTTTTTGAAGCGGCTAACGGTATTCTTTCACCTATTGCCTGCGATAAGGAGGGTAACTCTGTTGAGCCCGTTTCAATGGTGCAGTACCCCGGCTCTATGGCAAATCACCCTGATTTTGTTGCATCTCTCGGTGACGGAAGTGAGCACGGCATTGTTAAAACTGCTATTGAACGCTATGGTGCGGAAAACACATATTTCTTCACCTATGACTGGCGTAAACAGCCTCTTGAATTAGCCGATGAGCTTAAATCCTTCGTTGATACTGCAAAGCGTGACAGCGGAAAGGCAAAGGTTAACATTATCTGCTGTTCAATGGGTTGTATGGTAACAACCGCTTATATGTATTATCACGGTACCGACAGTATTAACAGTGCGGTTTATCTTTCAGGTGCGCAAAACGGCACTTACGTTTGCGGTGACGCTCTCAACGGTAGAGTAGGCTTTGACGGTGATACACTTGTTGAGCTTATAAACAGTACTAATGAAAACAACGTTGTTCTTCGTCTTTTTGTATGGCTCTTTGATGCAATCGGTGCAGTTGATTTCCTTGCAGGCGTGCTTAACGATATTGTTGACACAAGCTTCCAGGATGCTAACGATATAGTTCTTCGTGATTGTATGGGTACTCTTTGCGGATTCTGGGCATTATGCCCCGATGAAGACTTCGAAAGCGGTGTTGAAACCATTTTCGGCGGTTACGAGGAAGAATATCCCGTATTACTTGAAAAGCTTGATGAAACAAAGGAATTCGTTTTCAGCACAGAGGAAACTCTTATGAAAGCAAAAGAAAATGGTGTTAAGCTTTCCTTTGCTTCACATTATGATATAGGTCTTGTTCCCGTTTATGACAGAGCAAACTATAATGGTGATATGGTGCTTGAAACAGAGCTTACCTCAAACTTTGCAACTGTTGCACCCTTAGGCGGCACTCTTTCCGAGGAATACCTGGATTCAGCTGACAGAAAATATGTTTCTGCCGACAGAGTTATTGATGCTTCTACCGCACTTTTCCCCGAATACACATGGTTTATTAAGGATGCTCCACACGTTGCATCTGATTACGGCACAGAATACAGTAACTTCACCTTCACATTGCTGGAAAGTGACGTTCAGCCTACTGTTGATATGTTCCCGGAATATCCCAGATTTATGACTGCAGACAGTGAGCTTAATCTTACAAAGATGGGCTGATATTGTCAGATGAAAAAATACGGCACACTCCCTAGAGTGTGCCTTTTTTATGCAAAAGCAGACTGAATTCTTTAGAAAGTATGTCCGTGCCTTGTTGTATAATTAAATGTTTTGTGTTACAATGTTTAAAAATTGTTTTTCGTGGTGAGATTATGGAAATTTTGTCTTATGTTTTAAGCCTTATCGGTCTTGCGTCAATGATTGCCGCATCACTTGTTAAAGGCAGAAGTATGAAAGTTATTTTAATTCTTGTTTTTTGCGGTAACATTTCCGTTGCCTTAAGCTATCTTTTAGGCGGTAGCGGAATTAACGGTGCGGCATCCTGCTTTATAGGCGGTGCTCAGTCAATAATAAACTACTTCTTTGACTCTAAAAACAAGCCCTTACCGAAATGGCTTGTTGCAGTATATGCTTTGGCATTTATCGGTGTAAATATCTGGGTTGCAGGTGTAAACTTCCTTTGCATACTTGCAATACTTGCATCCCTTACTTTTATTATGTGCATCGGTCAGAAAAGCGGTGCGAAATACCGCTTCTGGACAATTGTAAACGTGGTTATGTGGGGTATATATGATATCGTTTCAAAATCATACGGTGCCCTTTTCACACATATTCCGTTGTTACTGTTTACAATTGCAGGTATGATAATACACGACAGAAAGAAAAAGGCGGAATAATTATGTCAAATAAACCTGTTATTGATTTGGAAATGTATCTTATCCGTCACGGTGAAAGTCGCGGAAACGTGCGTACAAGCAGTGAGGGCTTTGATAATAAGGAGTTGGCGGACCCGGGTCTTACCGAAAAAGGTCTTCTTCAGGCGGATGCTTTGGGCAGATATTTAAAGGATATTCAATTCGATGGTGTTTTTGCCAGCGGTCTCGGACGTGCCGTAGAAACCGCAACGGGCATTTTAAAATATAAGGAAGAAGGAAAACTTCTCGAAATATTACCTCATCTTACAGAAGTGGGTATTGGTGAGGATTATACGGGAGCAACCCTTGATGAGCTGAGGGAAATAAACAAAAATGTGGTTATGGCACAGGGTATAGACCCCGAGGGCTTTACCGTTATGCCCTCTGACTCCGCAAATGCTGAGGAGCTTTACAGCAGGGCACAGAGCGTTATTGATTATTTCCGCAAAAGGTATAATAAGGGTGAAAGAATTGCGGTGGTAAGTCACGCCGCATTTATAACTTACATAGTATTTCATATTATGGGCTTTACGGAAGATCCTGCATTTGATATAAACTTTTTCAATACGGGTGTTACAAAAATCAAATTTTATAAAGAGGGTACAAACAGATACGGTGACGTAGTGTTTGATTACCTTAATAACACCGAGCATCTTGCATAATTTCTTGAAAAATCCAAAAAAGGAAGGTGAGCTGAATGGGAAAGGCAAGGAATTTTTATTTAAAAAATGGGTGTGTTAACGGCACTTTTGCAAAAAGGCTTTTGTCGGTTGCTTTAAGCATTGTGCTTCTTTTCAGCTCTGTATGTGTAGGTAACGCCTCTTCAGAGGATTATCTGCCCTTCAATATTACCGCCTCACGTGGTGAGGATTTTCAGGTGGATATAGATTTCAAAAATGTTGCCGATAAGGTTACGGGGGTTAATGTCAGGGCGTATTACGATACCTCTGTGCTTGAGTGTACGGGTGTTGAATACGGTGATAAGGTGCTTAATCAGTTATATATGGATGGTGTAACCGCCGATAAAACCGCATATTCGGTTGTTTTTATCAGCTTGTCGGGTATGACGATAAATACTGCCCCCCAGGACTTTGTAACCTTGCATTTTGAGTTCGTTTCCGATGAATGTGAGGAAGCGGAGGTTGAAATTCGTTGCATTGAATACGGAGTTGAGGATGGGGAAAGTATACCCAAAAGTGAGCCCGGATTATTAATGGCGGAATACGTATTTTCAAGATACTGTAACCCGGATATTGAGGGTGAGCTTTTCCTTGAACATATTATAAAAAATGACTGGATTTATGACGAAGCACCAACCTGCACTACAGGTGGTACGGGTCACAAAAACTGCTCCGGATGCGGTGAGTATATTTCGGGAGAGGTTCCTCCCTTGGGTCACGATTATCAGGTGATGGAGGCTATAGGCTACCATCCCCATACAGAAAAATATGAATGCTCACGTTGTTATGTGCAGAAAAGTGAATCGCCCTACGATTCCTCTTGTATTGAATGTAATTATTCCGTTACCCTTACGGAAAACAAATATGTTCTTGATTCATATAACGGAACGCAGAAGCAAATATTAATTCCTTCGGAATACAACGGCAAAAGGGTAATATCTGTTGGTGACGGTTGCTTTGAAAACAACACCAATATATTATCGGTTAAAATTGCTAAAGGTGTTTCCTCTATAGGAAGCAATGCCTTTAGGGGTTGCTCATCACTTGAAAAGGTTACCATTCCCTATAGTGTAAAAACAATAGGAACACAGGCCTTTGCGGACTTTGAGGGAACAATATATTGCTTCAGCGGTAGCGTGGCACACACCTATGCCGAAAATAACAATATTGATTTTGTATTAATAGGGATTGATGGCAAGGGTGATACGGTAATTGACCACGACAGTATGTATGTGTACACAAGCGAAGAGCTTTGTGCAAATATTTATGGCCTTGTAAACGAAATGACCGATTCCTATGTGTGGGTTTATCCTTCGTATAAAAACGGCAGTACAGAGCTTATGGGTACGGGTACGGTTATTGAGGTTGAATTCCGCAATGACTACATAGGTGAATATACACTTGTAGTCAACGGGGATACAAACGGCGACAGTGTTTGCGACGTGCTTGATTGTGTGGATGTTCAGAGAGCATCCGTCAATAGAGGCACTCTTGAAGAAGCAAAATACGAGGCGGGGGATATAAATGGTGACGGCACCATTACCGCGGAGGACTATCAGTCAATAGTCAACAAAGCCGTTTCATAAAAAATATCAGTCAGGACAGGATGGATTTTAATGGATAGATTTGCAAGATTCAGATACCAGCCTTGTTTACCTTTAGGTAAAGATGGCAAAAGGGTTACTGCTTCACCGGAGCACACTCAGTTATCGAGAAGAGCCGCAACAGAGGGTATGGTGCTTCTTAAAAATACCGATAAGGCGTTGCCTTTGGATAAAAACGAAAAGCTTGCCCTTTTCGGCAAGGCTACTATTGAATATATCAAAGGCGGCGGCGGTAGCGGTGACGTTAACACACCATATATCCGCAATATTTATGAGGGCTTCGATATGAAGGGTATGTCCCTTTATATGCCCCTTGTGGATTTTTATAAGGAATACGTTAAGGAAGAGCAGAAAAACGTGCTTTCACAAAAGGAAATTGACGGTATATGGAATATAGTTAATGCTAATGATTTCTTTACCGATATTCCTGAGTTTGATGACCGCAATCGTGATGAGGTTACTTATGAAACTTTTGCAAGAATGCACGTGCCGGAGCCTGAAGTACCATATAATCTTATAAAGGATGCTTCCCTTTGGGCACAGACTGCGGTTATTACAATAAGCCGTTTTTCCGCCGAGGGTGTTGACAGACGTGCAAACGGCGGTGACTATTACCTTTCCGACCTTGAAAAAGGCCTTGTTGATAATTGCTGTGAGCTTTTCCAAAAGGTTATTGTTGTTATAAACTCAGGCGGAATTGTAGATTGTGAATATCTTGAAAACAAGCCTCAGGTAAAGGCTATCCTTTTCGGATGGCAGGGAGGTATGGAGGGCGGTGCAGCCGTTGCCGATATACTTTGCGGTGACGTTTGCCCCTCAGGTAAGCTTGCGGATACATTTGCAAAATCCTACGAGGATTACCCCGGCACAGATGATTTTAACGAAAGCTTCGAGTATGTGAATTACAGCGAGGATATTTACGTTGGCTATCGTTATTTTGAAACGATTCCCGGTGCAAAGGATAAGGTAAGATATCCCTTCGGCTACGGACTTTCATATACAAGCTTTGAGCTTACGGGTAAGGCTTGTTGTAAGAGTGATAATAAAATTGTTGCGGTAGTTACAGTTACTAATACGGGCGATGTTGCGGGTAAAGAGGTAGTTCAGCTTTATTACGGTGCACCCTGCGGTAAACTGGGTAAACCTGCGAGGGAGCTTGGTGCTTTCAGAAAAACAAAGCTTCTTGCACCCGGTGAAAGTGAAACTCTTGCACTTACTTTTGATATAAATGATATGGCAAGCTTTGATGATCTGGGAAAAATCAAGGAAGCGGCTTACGTTCTTGAAAAAGGTGCATATTGCTTCTATCTGGGTACTTCTGTAAGAGATGCTGAAAAGCTGGATTTTGAATATATTGTTGAAGCTGATACAGTAACCGATCAGTTAAAGCCTTGGTGCAAGCCCTTTAAACTTGCAAAGCGTATGGTTTCCGATGGTTCTTATGAAGAACTTCCTATGGGAGAGGAAAGTTATTATTACGGTGCGGTTGAGTCTTCCGGTGCAAAAGCTCCCGATGAAACTGTCTTGTTTGATGATATAGGCACAAAAGCCACAATAGATGAATTTATTGCTCAGTTTACATTGGAAGAGCTTATGGATTTTGTAGGCGGTAAGGAGCCTACGGGTGTTGCAAATACGGGCTGCTTCGGTGGTATGAAGCGTCTTGATATTCCGCCTATTCCTACAGCTGACGGACCTGCAGGTCTTCGACTTAATCCCGAAACGGGTATTCCCACAACAGCATGGCCTTGTGCTACACTTATTGCTTGTTCCTGGGATGAAGACCTTGCATATCAGGTAGGTGTTGGCGGTGGTGCAGAAATCCGTGAAAATAACATAGGTATATGGTTGGCACCTGCACTTAATATTCACCGTAACCCCCTTTGCGGCAGAAACTTTGAGTATTTTTCCGAGGATCCGTTGATTTCGGGCAAAATGTGTGCATCACAGATGCGAGGAATACAGTCACAGAAGGTGGCTGTTTCCATGAAGCACTTTGCCTGTAACAATAAAGAGGCTAACAGAATGGGTAGTGACTCACGTCTTTCTCAAAGGGCGCTTCGTGAGATTTATCTTAAAGGCTTCGAAATTTGCGTTAAAGAGGCAAATCCATGGACAGTTATGTCATCATATAACCTTATTAACGGTCAGCATACCTCCGAAAGCTACGAGCTTCTTACAGGCATTCTCCGTAATGAGTGGGGATTCAAAAATATGGTTACCACCGATTGGGGTGTAAAAAATGACCCGGTTAAAGAGGTGCTTGCAGGTAATGATATGAAAATGCACGTGGGATACCCCGATGACCTTATGGAGGGCTACAAAAAGGGTATTCTTACAAGGGCACATCTTGAATTATGCGTTAAGCGTATTATTGAAATGACCATAAGAATGGGTGAATAAATAAAAATTAAGGGTTTCTTGCAGAAATAATCTGTAAGAAACCCTTTAATAATTTTTACTGATGCTTATTAATTTATTTCGTCACCTTAAACATTGAAAGCATAAGTTGGAATTGACCCTCGGCTTTTTCGTCGGAAGCGGGGTATTGGCATTTAACCTCAATGCTTCCGCCCTTGCCGTCATCAATACAATAAATTGTTGTCACAGTTTCACCATTCTGTGATGAGTAGCAGGAGTTAAGGCTCTGTATGGGAAGCTTTTTGTCTGTGTCCTCGTCACCGAGAGAAGCCTTTGCGGTGTCGCAAAGCTCAAGGTAGCTTGTTTCACCCGTAGGCGTAATAACCATTGTAATATCTGCATTATCCTTGCGTACAACTGTTGTGACACCCTTTGACTCTGTATAGGTGAAATCATAGGTGTTTATAAACAAGGTGTAATTTTTGTAAATATTTTCCTGTGCCGTTGTGGGCGGAGGAATGGTAACGGATGTGTCTGTGCTTTCAGCAGACTCTCCTGCGATGGAGGTATCCTCCTCGCTTTTTTCTTCCGTTGAAGGCTCTGTTTTTTCTGTTGTGGTTTCAACAACCTGTACCTGAGTGGTGGTTGTATTATCCTTGTTACCACGCAATTTAGCACCCAATGGGGAAATAAGAATAGCCACCACCAAAGCACCTATTGCAACCAGTGCAAAAAATATTCGCAAAACAAGTCTTACCTTGTTTGATTTCTTGTTATCAGACATTTTAAACTCCTGTAAAAAAGCCGTACTCATAGGGTACGGCTTTAAATTTGAAATTAAGCTTTGTCCTTTGAACCGAAGAGCTCGATTTTTTCACGGACAGTTTCTTTGATAGCTTCGCAGCCGGGTGCAAGAAGCTTTCTGGGGTCAAAGCCCTTACCCTGAAGGTCTTTGTCAGCCTCGATATATTTTCTTGTAGCTTCTGCAAAAGCAAGCTGGCACTCTGTGTTAACGTTGATTTTTGAAACGCCGAGAGTAATAGCTTTTTTAACCATTTCTGCAGGGATACCTGTACCACCATGAAGAACGAGAGGCATTGTGCCTGTTTTTTCCTGAACTGCTGCAAGAGTTTCGAATGAAAGACCTGCCCAGTTTTCGGGATATTTGCCGTGGATGTTACCGATACCTGCTGCAAGCATTGTTACACCAAGGTCAGCAATCATTTTGCACTCGTCGGGGTCAGCACATTCACCTGCACCAACAACGCCGTCTTCCTCGCCGCCGATAGAACCAACCTCAGCTTCAA
Organism: Acutalibacteraceae bacterium; assembly: GCA_045647125.1. Taxonomy (GTDB): domain Bacteria; phylum Bacillota; class Clostridia; order Oscillospirales; family Acutalibacteraceae; genus DTU089. The sequence continues at coordinate 50,536 of JAZRLZ010000027.1, forward strand.
TGGAAAGACCTTTTTCCTCGCAGATAGCAACAAGCTCTTTTGTTTTTGCAATGTTTTCGTCGATGGGATAGTGTGAGCCATCGAACATAATTGATGAGAAGCCTGCTTCGATACAAGCCTTTGCACCTTCGTATGAACCGTGGTCAAGATGAAGTGCAACGGGAACTGTGATGCCAAGATCATCGATCATAGCCTTAACCATATCAGCAACAGTCTTGAAGCCGCACATATATTTACCTGCGCCTTCGGAAACACCGAGGATAACAGGTGAATTCATTTCCTGTGCGGTGAGAAGAATGGATTTTGTCCATTCAAGGTTGTTGATGTTGAACTGACCAACTGCATAGTGGCCTGCTTTTGCTTTTGTGAGCATTTCTTTTGCGTTAACTAAAGCCATTTTTAACACTCCTATGTAAAATAATTTTTAACTGATTTAAACATTCTCTTCCCTTAAGTCAAGAAGGATTTCATTACTTGCGGGAATCAACTGCTTATATTTCACCCCTGCCGCATCAAACATACGCTTTGAAGCACGTGTTGATGATGTTTCTGCGTATTTGTCGGAAAGGTAAACAACTTCTGAAATGCCGCTTTGTATAATAGCTTTTGCACATTCGTTGCAAGGGAACAAAGCAACATAAATACGGCTGCCCTCAAGGCTTCTGCCGCGACAATTAAGTATTGCGTTAAGCTCAGCGTGGCAAACGTAAGGATATTTTGTGTCGTAGGAATCTTCGGCGCTTCTTTCCCAGGGGAAAACATCGTCATCACAACCGGAAGGGAAGCCGTTGTAGCCAACGGAAAGGATTCTGTTTTCGTTATTGACTATACAGGCACCTACCTGTGTGTTAGGATCTTTGCTTCGTTTTGCACAAAGCATAGCTGCACCCATAAAAAACTCATCCCAGGAGATATAGTCGCTTCGTTTAGCCATACAAAACACCCCGCTTGTTTTATCAATTTAACCCATTATACATTCATTCTTTGTTTTTTTCAATACAAAATGCAAAATTTAGGCTTGAACTTTCCGTTTGACAGCGCGAACCCCCTTTGTTTATGCGGTGTGGGATGAAAATATTATTTTTATATTGGTAAACAGAAAAAAGAGAGGCAATATAAACAAATTCTCGTGGTGTTAATTAGCTAAAAATACCAAAGTGATATGGCGTGTAAAATAATTATTGATTATTGCAAAAAAAAGTTATATAATTAATCCGTATAAATATAAGGAGGCTTTCCTATGTCTAAAAAAGTATTGGCAGTTGTACTGTCACTCGTACTTGCTTTTTCGGTGGTAGCAGTTCCCGTTGGTGCTGCAGATATTTCTCTCCCCGAAACAAGCTTTGAGAATGCTATCAATTTATTCATTGATAAGCTTATTCATTATGTTCTTTCTTGGCTTAATATGTTCTGGCCGGGCTATGAGGATGATTGGTCCACAGAGGAGGAATATGAGCCCGAAAACTTCTATGCCGGTGATACAGCATTTGAAACTGAGGTTACAGATGCTTCCAAATGGCAGGTAGGTTATTGGGGTGCATCACTCCTTGACGGTATCGACGTTATGAACGGCGAGTATTTCCTTGCAGGTTCACTCGAAATAGCAGCAGGTCGTGTACCTGTAAAAGTGCTTGACGATCAGCGTGTACGCGTTTACGCTATCAGCGACGGCACAGGCGGCACAGTTGTTCATGCAGTTATCGACGGCTTCGGTCTTCCCCGTGGTGATGTTAATGTTATCCGTGAAAGATTAGCAGCTTTTGCTGAAGAAAACAATGTTGTTTCAATCAACGTTTCAGTTCTTCATCAGCACTCCTGCATCGACACACTCGGTATGAACATTCCGCTTCTTAAGGGTCTTATTGCTAACACAGGTAATGCTGCATCAGGCGGTATCATTGAAGGCTCAAAGGTTCAGAAGAATGCTAAGTTTATGGAAGCTGTTTACACAAAGACAGTTTACGCTATCAAGAGAGCAGTTAAATCTATGGAAGAAGGCAAGCTTTACTTCGGCTCTGTAGATGTTTCAGACTACATCAGAGATAAGCGTGATCCCCAGACAATCAACCCCAACATCAACAGACTCCGTTTCGTTCCCGATGATGTTTCATCTCAGGAAACATGGATTCTTGAGGGTGCTATCCACTGTACAGGTAACGGTGCAGGTGGCGATGTTCTTACTGCAGACTATCCCTACTATATTGAAGAAAAAATCAATGAAGAAGCAGGTGCAAACGTTGTATTTGTACTTGGTGCAGAGCTTGCTGTAGGTATGCGTACTGTATATCTTTGCAAGGACTGTGATGCAGTTGCAGAAATCAACAAGCCCGAAGAGGATGGCGGTATGTACACTATCGGCTGCCCCGAGTGCGGCAAAAAGACTGTTGCTGATGATGACTCTGATTTCACAACAGAGGATGCAACAGATTATGCAGCTACAGTTGATGAGTGGAACAGATTAAATATCCACGAGGGTGAAGAGCATTTCGATCTTATCGACTATGGTTATACTCTTGCTTCAAAGATTTTGAGCATTGACAATGACGAAGAGCTTAAACCTGTTCTTAACATTGCTCATCAGGAAGTTGTTCTTGATGTTGATAACGAAATTCTTACTCTTGCTGCACGTGAGGATATCCTTAATACAGTTATTGTTAAATCCGGTAAGGGCTATAAGATTATTTCTGAAATCGGTTATATGGAATTAGGCAACGAGGTTGGCGTTTTCCTTTGTCCCGGTGAGTTCGATCCTATCCTTGTTTACGGTGGTCCCGAATCAGGTGACGCTGCATGGATGGGCGGCGAATGGGGTATGCCTCCCTTTGCAGATTTCACAAAGTGCGAAAAAATTATGGTATTCGGCCTTTGCAACGACCAGGCAGGTTACGTTCTCAGAGATAATGAGTACCACTCACTTCTCAGCGAAAACGAAGAGGTTAACGTTGTAAGCACAACAGCCGGTGCAACATTTACAAATGCATTTATGAATCTTCTCAGCAAGATTGAAGAAGATACAGCAGCATAAAATCAAATGAAGTCTTTTTAATTGAAATGGAGATGGATTTTATGTACAAAACAAAGAAAATAGTTTCTGTTGTTTGTTGCATCGCATTACTTATCGGTGCGTTTTCAACAGTTGGCTTAGCGGCAGATGCATCAACAAGGGTTGATTATACAATAACCAATCCTTATGCTGATGTTGATTGGTCATGGAAGCAGTACAAAACTGATCTTCATAGTCACACTACTGCTTCTGATGGTGACGACACACTCAAATCAATGATCGAAGTTAACTATGACTACGATTTTGATATTTATGCAGTTTCCGATCACGGAACAACAAGCTATAGCTGGACTGAGCAGGAAGTTATCGAGGAGCTTAAGCTTTTCCTTGATATCAAAAATCCCGGTGCAGAAATAGTTCCTCTTGAAAAGAATGGCCTTACATTTGAGGGTCTTGAGTATAACGTTGTTTCCGAAAACGGTGATGATTATTACTATCAGGTTGCAGAGGATGGCACAGAGGGTCACAAAATGCTTCGTGTTCCTTATGCAAACGAGCAGAATCCCACATCACTTAACAACGCTCACGTTAACACTTGGTTCGTTGATTACGGTCACGGTGTAGTAGGCGGCACAAGTGATTACGAAACACCTATCAAGGCTGTTGACGAGCTTGGCGGTCTTTCAGTTATCAACCATCCTGGTGAATACACAAATGCACGTGATGAAAAGACAACTGCAGACGCTTATAACGAGGATTATACTTACTATATTGATAAGTTTGAAAATCTTCTTATCAAATATCCTTCCTGTATAGGTATTGATATCAACTCAAAGGGTGACTCAAGAACACGCTTTGACAGAAAGCTTTGGGACATTATGCTTATGGATCTTGCTCCTATGGGCAGAAATGTTTCAGCTATTGCTACAAGTGATGCTCACAGAGTATCTGCGGCATACACAGGCTACACAAGAATGCTTATGCCCGAGCTTTCATCTGAAGCATTACAGAATTGTATGCAGAAGGGTGAATTCTTCGCAGCAAGCAGATGCCTTGGTAACCATGATGAGTTAGCTGAATATGCAGACTACCTTCTCGAAAACGGCAGTGACGATGCAAAGGCAGTAGCTCAGGAAATTCTCGACAGTCAGGCTGAGGATTACAATGCAAAGTATGAAGCACCCTATGACGTGGAAGCACCCTGGGTTAACTCAGCAATTGTTAATGACGATACTGATACAATCGTTCTCGATGTTGAAAACGAGTATTGTGTTCGTTGGATTTCCAACGGTAAAACAATCGGTTGGGGCGACGTGCTTGAGCTTAACGAGTATAGCGAGGATATTGGTGCTTATGTAAGAGCAGAGATTTTCGGTGAAGGCGGTATAGTTTATACTCAGGCATTCCTTCTTGAATATGAGGATGCTCCCGAGTACGAAAACAAAACCGATTTCAACGATTTCTGGTGGGTAGCAAGTCTTGTTCCCGATACAATCGTAAGATTACTTCGTGAGCTTGATATCTTCCGTTATCTTTGGGAAGAGCTTAATAACTTTTAAATAAAATATGCAAGGAGTTCTGCGGAACTCCTTGCTTTTTTATTGTAGTATTTATTCTGTTAATTATAATATTAATTATTGTATTATTTATTTTATTATGATAAAATAATTAAAAATTATTTTTTATGAGGTATTTTTATGAATGCAATTATAACTGTTGTGGGCAAGGATAAGGTCGGCATTATGGCAGGCGTTTGTATAACATTGCAGAAGGTTAATGTTAACATTCTTGATATCAGCCAGACTGTTCTTCACAACGATATATTTACAATGAATATGCTTGTTGATATTTCTCAGGCAAACGTGGAGTATGCGAAAATAGTTGATGCTCTTGATGCTGAAGGTGAGCGTCTTGGTGTCAGCATCCGTATCCAGCGTGAAGAAATATTTGATGCAATGCATAAAATCTGAGGTGTAATATGATTAATCAACGTGAAATATTAGAAACCCTTAATATGATTGATAATCAGCATCTTGATATACGTACAATTACAATGGGTATTTCCTTGCGTAACTGTGCACATCCCGACCCTAAGGTTTGCGCACAGAAGATGTATGATAAAATCACAACCTATGCTCAGAATCTTGTTAAAACAGGTGAAGACCTTGAAAAAGAAATGGGCATACCGATTATTAATAAGAGAATTTCTGTAACACCTATTGCTATTGCTGCCGAAAGCTGCGATACTGAGGATTACTCAATTTTTGCAAAAGCAATGGATGACGCCGCTAAAGCTTGTGGTGTCAACTTTATTGGCGGTTTTTCTGCTTTGGTGCAAAAGGGCTTTACAATTGGTGACAGAAGACTTATAAATTCTATTCCCGAGGCTTTGGCTACAACAGATTTCGTTTGTTCATCCGTAAACGTAGGCTCAACAAGAGCCGGTATAAATATGGATGCGGTAAAGCTTATGGGTGAAACCATCAAGAAGACTGCACATATAACAAGGGATAATGACGGCTTCGGCTGTGCAAAGCTTGTTGTTTTCTGCAATGCGGTCGAGGACAACCCCTTTATGGCAGGTGCATTCCACGGTGTGGGTGAGCCTGAATGTGCCATAAACGTTGGTGTTTCAGGTCCCGGTGTTGTTTACAATGCCCTTAAGGATGTTAAGGGTGAGCCCTTCCACGTGGTTGCGGAAACTATCAAAAAGACTGCATTTAAAATTACACGTATGGGTCAGCTTATGGCAAGTGAGGCTTCAAAGCGTCTTGGTGCGGAATTCGGTATTGTAGACCTTAGCCTTGCACCTACACCTGCAATCGGTGACTCTGTTGCCCGTATACTTGAGGAAATCGGTGTTTCCGTTTGCGGTACTCACGGCACAACCGCAGCCCTTGCAATGCTTAACGATGCAGTTAAAAAGGGCGGTGTTATGGCGTCATCAAGCGTTGGTGGTCTTTCAGGTGCATTTATACCCGTTTCCGAGGATGAGGGTATGATTGCTGCCGCAGAAAAAGGCGTGCTTACTCTTGATAAGCTTGAAGCAATGACTTGCGTTTGCTCAGTTGGTCTTGATATGATCGCAGTACCCGGTGATACAAGTGCGGAAACAATATCCGCAATTATTGCCGATGAAGCCGCAATAGGTATGATCAACAACAAAACAACCGCAGTAAGAATCATTCCCGCACCCGGTAAAAAGGTAGGGGATTCAATCGAAATGGGCGGTCTTTTAGGCACAGCACCCGTTATGCCCGTACACAATGAGGGCAGTGAGGATTTCATAAACAGAGGCGGCAGAATTCCTGCACCGCTTAACAGTCTTAAGAATTAACAAGGAGAATTACTATGTCATACATAAACGCACATTTAAAGGAGTTCGAAAAAAGACTTGATCTTCCTCAGGAAGCAGTGGAAACATTCGAAAATACACTTAAGCTTATTGAGGATAACAAGGCTTTTTACGAGAAGTTTGAAGATATTAAAAACACCTATATGTACCCCGAGGCAGATAACGTTCACAAGGCTCTTGCAAGCTTAACAGAGCTGTCAGAGGAAATGGGTGTTCACGAATATACTGTTCACTTTGTATTCTTTATGGTATGCAGTGAAATTCTTCTTGAAAGATATAAGGAAAAAGGCATAAGCATTGATATTTATTGGGAATCAATGATGGATATGCGTTATAAATTCCTTGAATGCCTTGATTGTAAGGGTATTTACGGCACATTTGTTGCAAGCTGGTTTGACGGCTTCTTCTCAATGAATCGCTTCGGCCTTGGCAGATTCCAATACGAATATTCCGAATATGACCGCGATGATTATACAACCGAAAGCGGCATCGAAATTAAAGAGGACGAGTCCGCAATAGGTTTCCATATTCCCTGGTCAGGTGTTTCAATGACTGATGAACAGCGTATAGCCTCTTATAAAAGAGCTTATGAGTTCTTTAAGGATAAGGTAAGAGATGACGGTATTCTTCTTTTAAAATGCGGCTCATGGCTTCTTTATGAGGGTCACAGAGAATTCCTTCCCGAAACCTCTAACGTTCTTCGTTTTATGGATGATTTTATTATCCTTGAATCAGAGGAAAAGCCGGAGTTTAACGATGCATGGCGACTTTATGGCGGTGCAGGCTACAAAGCACCTGAGGAATGGCCCGAAACAAACTCTCTTTACCGTGCATTCAAGAAGCGTGTTCTCAGCGGTGGTAAGACAGGCTCAGGCTTCGGTATAGTTCTTTTCGACGGTGAAAAGGTTGTAAAATAAAAATACAGTACAGAAAAAGAGTTGTGTTTGTAACACAACGCTTATTTTATATATTAAATAATTTTTTCACATTATCTGCAGTAATGTCTAAAACCTTTTGGGCTTCAATTTCCTTGATTTCACCGACTTTTTCCGCAACGAAGGATATGTATGCCGAGTTGTTTCTTTTACCGCGCATAGGTACAGGTGCCATATACGGACAATCAGTTTCAAGAAGAAGTCTGTCTAAAGGAAGCATCTGAGCAACCTCAACGGGCTTACGGGCATTTTTAAAGGTTAATGCACCCCCAAGACCGATGTACATACCGAGCTTTAAAATCTCTTTTGCCATTTCGGCACTACCGCTGAAGCAATGCAGAACACCCTTGGGTTTATACTTTTTAAGTATGGTAAGTGTATCCTCGTGAGCATCACGGTCGTGAATGATTACAGGAAGATTTAGTTCCTTTGCAAGTAAAAGTTGTGCTTCAAAAACTTCCTTCTGGAGGTCCTTGTTATCCTGACGCCAATAATAATCAAGTCCGATTTCACCAATGGCAACACATTTGGAATCTGTTGCTAATTGTTTTAGTGTTTCAATGTAATCTCCGGGCAAGTCATCAACCTCTTCGGGATGAATGCCGCAGGCAAAATACATATAATCATATTTTTGTGCAAGGGCTTGGCTTTCTTCGGAGCTTTTCAGGTCTGCACCGCAATTTATAACACCGCAAATGCCCGACTCCTTAAGGGAGTCGAGCAATTCTGTGCGGTCATCATTAAACGCTTTGTCTGTATAATGAGCGTGTGAATCAAAAATGTTCTTCATCAGCTTAACTGTGTACCTGCGGGAAGACCGTCAACAAATGCTACCTTAACATCGTCTTCGGAAATTTCACCTGCAAGAATCATACCGTGGCTTTCAACACCGCAAAGTGTTCTCGGAGCAAGGTTTGCAACAACGATAACCTTCTTACCGATAAGGTCTTCGGGTTTATACCATTTTGCAATACCCGAAGCAACTGTACGAGGTGTTTTTGTGCCGTCATCTAATGTGAGCTCAAGAAGCTTCTTAGCCTTTTTGATGGGCTGACAATCTTTAACCTCACATACTCTTAATTCAACCTTTGCGAAATCATCATAAACGATTTCTGCAAGGCCTTCGATTTCGGGCTTTTCTTCCTCAATGGGAGGCAAGGATGCCTCGATTTCTGCAAGTACCTTTTCTGCATCAAGACGTGAGAAGAGAGGAGTTGCAGCGCCTACCTTTGTGCCGCTTGCAATTGCACCGAAGGTGCTGAGTGAATCGAGTGTATTAATATCTGTGCCTATCTGCTCAAGAATTTTATCACTTGTTTCGGGCATAAAGGGTTTAAGAAGAACTGCAATAAAGCGGATACCCTCAAGAAGATTATAAAGAACGGTACCGAGTCTTGCTTTCTTTTCCTCGTCCTTTGCAAGTGCCCAGGGCATAGTTTCATCAATGTATTTATTGCAACGCTTTGCAAGGTCAAGCACTGCAGAAAGAGCATCGCTCACCTTGTAAGTGTCAAGAAGCTTTTCAACCTTAGGTAATGTGCCGAGGGCAAGCTCCTTAAGCTCGTTATCAATATCCTCGACAGCATCTGCAGACTGAATAACACCGTCGAAATACTTGGTGTTCATAGCAACAGTACGGTTTACAAGGTTGCCTAAGGTGTTAGCAAGGTCGGAGTTGAAACGTTCAATAATTGTTTCGTAGGTGATGCTTCCGTCCTGTGCGTGGGGCATCTCTGAAAGAAGATAATAACGTACGGCGTCAACACCGAAACGGTCGCAAAGATCATCGGCATAAATAACGTTGCCGCGAGATTTACTCATTTTATCGTTAGCAAATAAAAGCCAGGGGTGACCAAACACCTGCTTTGGAAGAGGAATATCCAATGCCATAAGCATAATCGGCCAATAAATTGTGTGGAAACGGAGAATATCCTTACCTATAATGTGAACGTTTGCAGGCCAATATTTGTTGTACATCTCGGAGGGATTTTCAGGGTCGTATCCAAGACCTGTGATGTAGTTAAGCAATGCATCAACCCAAACGTAAATAACGTGCTTTTCATCCTCGGGGAAGGGAATGCCCCATTTGAAGGTTGAACGTGAAATGCATAAATCCTGAAGACCGGGCTTGATGAAGTTATTAATCATCTCTTTTTTACGGCTTTCGGGGTAAATGAAGTTGGGGTTTTCTTCAATGTACTGTTCAAGCTGTTTCTGGTACTTGCTCATTTTAAAGAAATATGCTTCTTCCTTTTCCTTACGTACCTCTCTGCCACAGTCGGGGCATTTGCCGTCAACTAACTGGCTATCTGTGAAAAAGCTTTCGCAGGGAACACAATACCAACCCTCATATTCACTTTTATAAACGTCGCCTTTATCAATAAGCTTTTTGAAAATCCTTTGAACACAAGCCTCGTGCTCAGGGTCAGTTGTGCGGATGAATTTGTCATAGGTTGTGTTAAGGCAGTCGCAGATATCCTTGATTTCTCCTGCAACCTTGTCAACGTATTCTTTTGGAGAAACGCCTGTAGCAGCAGCGTATTCCTCAATTTTCTGACCGTGCTCATCTGTACCTGTCTGGAAGAAGACGTCATAACCCTGCATTCGTTTAAATCTTGCTAATGCATCGGAAAGTACGATTTCATAAGAGTTTCCGATGTGAGGCTTACGCGATGTGTACGCGATAGCGGTAGTAATGTAATAGGGTTTTTTGCTCATAATTATGTCTCCTTTGGAATTACTGTTAGTTATTATACAACTTATTCTGATATAAATTCAAGTTTTTTCTTGCCCAGACCCGTTGCCTCAATTGTAACAACAATTTTGCCTTTTTCGTCGGTTGTGCGGATCCAGAAGGCTCTGTCACCACCGATAAGGGGGAATGTGTCGGGTCCTATAATTTTTGCAGGTCCTTTTACGGAAACCTTTACGGTACTGTCTGCAAAGGGCACTCTGTTACCGTTCTGGTCAAGGGCAACAAGCTGAACTCTTGTTGCGTCATAGGTATCACCCTGCTTTAAGGTGTATGAATCAGCCGAAGCATCAAGTGTAAGCTCTGTTACGGCAGTTCTTGTAACCTTGGCAACGCATTGGTCATTTTTGTAGCCCTCAAATTCATAGGTGATTTGCTCATTACCCCAACCACCGATATATTTGGTGAAAATATCAACCATACGGTTAAGGGGGATTTTGCCTACAACCATTGCCGCACCGGCTTTAATGAATTTTGACGGAGGAAGCTTCCATTGTTTTGTCTGTGCCGCAACGAGTGTATCTGTAAGTAAGGCGGCGGCACGTGGGTCAAGCTTTTCATCGGTTGAAAGAGAATCACCGATAAAATCGGAAGCAATCATAGGTGGGTGTGGCAAATTCTTGAATTTTGATTCTGATGGGTAAATTGTGCTTGTATATTTGCCGTTTTTATAAAGCTTAACGTAATCGCAGTTTGTAAATACCCATACGTCACCAACAAATCCGCCGGGATGCTCACCTATATCCATAGCGGAGGAAACCTCAAGGAAGGGGTAATCATCCTGCTGTGAGCGGTATATTGCCGCACCAAGCTTGGGTACACGGAACATATCCGTAACACCGTGGTAGCAGATTCTGTCACCGCTGCCGAAATCCTTGTGGGTGTTATAATCCGACATACACCAGCCAATAGCACCGCTTGTACGCTTGTTACCGTAAGCAGAATTAAGAACACGTGTGTGACGTAAAGCGTGTTCTGCACGAACACCCTCTTTGTCAAAGGTTTTTGTCGGGAACATATGGCCGTTATGCTCGGTTACAAGGTAAGGAGCGTTCAAACTGCCTGAAACAATTGCGGGCGGTAAAAGGCTTATAGCACCGCCTGAATGTATAAAATCATTGTATGTATAAACATCTTCAAGAAGATGGCTGAAAGGCATATTACGTACACCGCCGGTCTGACGGGAAGAGTCAAGAGAACGTGCGATATCGTTGGTTTCGGTATAGAATTCATCGCAATCCATACCCTCATTAACGCGGACACCCCACAAAATAACTGATGGGTGGTTTCTGTCACGGAGCACCATTCTTCTTACGTTATCCTTGCAGATATCACGCCATTCACCATCACCCAGATGCTGCCAGGATGGCATTTCGGTAAAAACAAGAAGACCGATTTCGTCACAGCGGTCAAGGAAATGTATGCTGTTAGGATAGTGTGATGTTCTTACAAGATTCACACCAAGCTTGAATTTGAGTAAATCTGCATCTGCTTTCTGCACGTTTTCGGGCATTGCATAGCCAACGTAGGGATAGCTTTGATGACGGTTAAGACCGCGGATTTTAATTTTTTTGTTGTTAAGATAAAAACCGTCCTTACGGAATTTGCATATCCTGAAGCCGAAACGTGTTTTAACAGAATCAGTATCATTCATATTTACGCAGATTGTGTAAAGTCTGGGGTTATCAATATCCCAAAGCTCAACGTTTTCTACAACCCATTTTGCGTTTATAACCTTACCCTTGAATTGTGTGGTTTTTTCACCGATTTTTTCGTCACCATCGAAAAGGGAGAAGGTCAGACTGCCGCTTGTTGACTCTGATAATGTAACGTCAATATCAATAAGCTTTTTACTGTTTAAAACGTCAGGTGTTTTAACGAAGATGTTTTCAATATAAACCTCGTTTACCTCTTCAAGCCAGACCTCACGGTAAATACCGCCGTAAACGAGATAATCCACAACGTTACCGAAGGGCGGAATCTCTTTGCGCTCAGAGGAGTCAAGCTCAACACAGATAAGGTTGTTGCCTGATTTCAAGGTACTTGTAACGTCAAAGCTGAAGCTGTTGTAAGCACCTTTGTATTCACCGATAAAGGCGTTGTTAAGATAAACCTTAGAGTAAACCGCAGCACCCTCAAAGTGAAGGATATACCTTTTGCCCTTTGATTTTTTATAATCAAAGGACTTTCTGTAGCAGCTTATAAATTGATAGGATTTTTCATCAAAATAGTTAAGGGGCAATTCCTTATTCGCGTGGGGTATATCAACAGTCTGAAAACTACTGTCATCGTAATCGGGTTTTATCATTTCCTCGTTGAATGACGGTGTGTATTTCCAGCTGAAGTTAAGTGGAAGCTTGTTTCGCATATAAACATCCTCGCTTTTGATAATTGTATCTATTCTATACTATTATAATATGTATGTCAACAAATCAGCTTTTGTATTAGGGATTTTTTCCTCGATAACCGCATCAAGAAGGGCTTTTAAGGCTTCGCCCGTTTTTGCACCTGTAATGCCGGCAGCATTAAGGTCTGTTCCGGTAATTGCGAGCTGCTCTATTGTGCAACACTCGTTTTTAGTTTCTATTTCCTCTAACCATTTAAGATTCTGTGCGGTAGCTTCACTTATATCGCGGTAGCTTTCACTTAAAGCCCCTCGGTCACTTTTCTTTATTACAAGAAGTGTGCGGATATCATCGGGCGTTTTTGTTTTAAGGTGGTGCTTCAGCTGTATTTTAGTTTCTGTGGGCTCAAAATCGTGGTTGCCTACAAGGAAGCTGACACGTGTAATAGTCTTTTTATCAAAACGTAACCGTTTAAGGATTTCCTTTGCCATTTCACCGCCTATAGGTGCGTGGTTTTTAAAGGTGCTGTCACCTGCTTCGTTAAGCTTGTGTGTGGGCACCTTTCCCAAATCGTGAAGAAGCATTGTAAGACGCAGAATTTTATCGTCGGGAATGGTATCTACCGTGTGGCAGATATGCTCCCATATATCATAAGCGTGTTTTTTGCCATATTGCTTATGGTTAACGGCAGGTGCGATTTCGGGAATAAAAACGGATAAAACATCAGGGTATTCCATAAGCACATTAAAGGCGTTTTTTCCGCAAACAAGCTTTGTTAATTCAATTTGTAGCCTTTCGGCAGAAATGTTTTTTAATAAATCTTTATTCTGATGGATAGCTTGTGCGGTTTTTTCTTCAATCCGGAAGCCCAAAACAGAAGAAAATCTTAAGGCTCTCATAATACGAAGCCCATCTTCTTTGAAACGCTTTTCCGGGTCACCCACGGTTTTTATTATTTTGTTCTTTATATCCTCTGTGCCGCCGAAATAATCCTTGATACCCGTTGCAGGGTTATATGCAATTGCATTAATTGTAAAATCCCTTCGTGCAAGGTCATCCTCAAGGTTTGCGGTAAATTCCACCGACAGGGGATGGCGGTTGTCATCATATTCACCATCAATGCGGTATGTGGTTACTTCAAAGGGAGTTTTATTTATAAGTACGGTTACTGTGCCGTGCTTAAGACCTGTATCAATAGTTTTGAAATCGCTGAAAAGCTCCTTTGTTTCAAGTGGAGTTGCGGAGGTGGTAATATCCCAGTCACCGGGAGTACATTCCATAATGCAGTCGCGTACCGCACCACCAACACAAAAAGCTTGGTAGCCGGATTCCTCTATACGATTAAGTATTGTTGCAACCTCTTTCGGTAAATTTAAAATCATAGTTTCACTCCGCTTCAGTTTTGTACGTATATTATGGTCTTTTTAAGGTTTTATGTCAATAAATAATTACAAAATGATAGAATTACCCCTTTTTGTGCACTATTAAATATTACAGTTTGTAATTTCTGCACTTTTTACAAAAGAAACAAAATTTATCGTGGACAATTACCAATATATTCCACAAAATATGGGGGTGTGCTGTTTTATGTTGGTGAAAAGTTTGTGAAAAGTGACCAAAAATACACTTTTTTTAAATTTGACTTTTATTTTTATAGTAGTATAATACAACTTGCCATAGGATAACTGCGGCATTTTTATTGTCGGTATTGAGCCGAAATTGACAACTTCGACCCGCTATTGGTGATAAACGTGCCTACAACGGCGGCTATCTGCAAGCCCTTGAAAAAGGGAGAAACTTCGGTTAGTTGCTTGTCTAAGGAGAAAAATTATACCATGACACTTTTCAAAAAAGGCGAAGAGGTAGTTAAAGCCCCCATCAGAAGAGTACTTCTTATGGTAATGGCTACAATATTCCTTTTATCTGCTACAGCTTTCGCCACACCGCCCGTAATGTACGATGTTACAATCTACGACGGTGAAACAGTAACTAACGTTACTACCGCAGAAACCGATGCTGAAAAGGTACTTGCTAATGCAGGTATCACAGTTAACGAAGCATATGGTGATTCTGTAAGCTACGCTAATTTTACTGCTGAAAACGGCAGTACAATAATAATCAACCGCGGTGTTAAGGTTACAATCAATAATCACGATGGTACCTCACACACAGTTTACACCTCCGGCACAGTAAGTAAAGCGCTTAAGGTTGCAGGCATCAAGCTTCCCGAGGGCACTGCACTTAACTATGATGCAGGTGAAATTCTCAAAGACGGTATGGTTATTGAGATTTACGATATCTATGATATCACTATCGAAGCAGATGGTGAAACAATCACCAAAACACTTTCAGGCGGTACAGTTGCAGATGCACTTGCATTTGCAGGTATCAAGCTGGGTGAAGAAGATTATACAAAGCCCGGTCTTAAAGCAGTTCTTAAGGATGACCTTAAAATTGAGGTTTTCCGCGTAACGGTTGAAAAACGTACTGAAAAGGAAAGCATTCCTTTCGAAACAGAAAAAACCTATACAGATACTCTCTACGCAGGTGAAGAAAAGGTTATTGTACAGGGTGCTGACGGTGCAAAGGCAATTATTTACGAGGATCGCTACGTTAATGGTGAGCTTCAGTCCTCAACCTATGTTTCTGAAACTGTTCTTACACAGCCCACAAACAAGGTTATGCAGGTAGGCACAAAGCCGAAGATTCCCACAATTGCAAAGCCACAGCCAAATTCATCCGCAGTTCTCCCCATAGGTACACCTATGAGTGAAATTCCTCTTCCTGCAGACGTAATTATCGGTGCTAATGGTCTTCCCACAACCTACAGACAGGTTATCAATGCTCAGGCAACAGCCTATAGCCTTCCCGGCAGAAAAACATCTACAGGTGTTCCTGCACAGAACGGCTACGTTGCGGTTGACCCCAAGGAAATTCCTTACGGAACAGAAATGTACATTGTTTCTGCAGACGGCAGATACGTTTACGGCTATGCTATCGCAGCAGATACAGGCAGCTACATTGACAGCGTCGACTGGACTGTCGACCTCCATATGAATACTGAAGCAGAATGTATTCAGTGGGGCAGAAGAGATGTTATTATCTACATTCTCTGATTACTCTGACTAAATTAAAAATACGCTCTCCGACATAATTATCGGGGAGCGTTTCTTTTTGTTATACAAGCGGTTACACATCTTACCTCTGCGGCATTGTTGAACAAAAGCACCTTTGTGCATTCGTTAAGGGTTGTTCCCGTAGTTAATACGTCATCACATAAGAGTATACGTGAATCTGTTATATCAACACCATTTATTTCCCGATAAGAGAAAACGGCAGAGATATTTCCGTTACGGAGATGTGCAGGAGTTTTGTGCTGGGCGTTTGTTTTGATATCCTTTTTAAGCAAAGGAAGACAGGGAATAGCAAGCTTTTGTGCTATAGCCTCGGCAAGAAGCTGTGCGTGATTAAAGCCCTTTTTCTTCTCTTCCTCTTTGTACATAGGAACAAAGGTGCAATAATCGAAATCACAGCCCTTATATCGTTTCAGAATCTCGTTTACCATTTCATCTGACAAATTGTCAACAATGTTTTTATTGTCGTTCTGTTTTAGCTTTCTTACAGCTTTACCGGGACCATCTTTGTAATAAAACGGGGCGCAAATGCTCATAAAAAACCTGAAAGAATTGTTGTTACAGTTGCAATCATCTTTGGGCATACCGCATTTGTAACAGATTTCACCTGTAATACGATAGTGGTTGGTTTTACATTCTCTGCACAGGTTTTGTTGAACACAGCAAATATCGTCACAAATAATACATCGGCGGGTGAAAAAGATTGATAAAAGGAAATTTTTCATTAGGTATTATCCTGTAAAAAGTATGATAGCGCAGAATAACGCTTTGTTTTTTTATCGTTGAGAGTCATAGCGGTGACTGTTTCTTTAGTTCCTACAGTCACAAGCAGATCACGGGCGCGTGTAACCGCAGTGTATAAAAGATTACGATATGCAAGGTTGGGCACAACGTTTACAAGGGGTAAAATTACCGCTTTGAACTCACTGCCCTGACTTTTATGAACTGTTATGGCGTAAGCGAGCTCCAACTCACTTAAATATTCACCCGGTATGGTGGCAACCTTGTTATCAAAACAAACTGTAACCACACCCGTATTATTGTTGATGTCTGTTAACGTGCCTATATCACCATTGAAAATACCCGAGCCTTTTTCAGTAGGTGATTCCCACTCTATACTATAATTGTTTTTTACTTGCATAATTTTGTCACCTTGGCGGAAAATTCTTCCTGCTATGGTGATTTCTTTTTTTGTGGAATCTTGGGGATTGAGTGCATCCTGCAGGACTCTGTTCATATTCTGTGTACCTGTTTCACCCTTTTTGGAGGGGCATATAACCTGAATATCGGTTATAGGGTTCCAGCCGTAAGCGTCGGGAAGCCTTTTGGCGCACAATTCAACTACTGTTTGTGCGGCGTTAAAGGATGATGGCCTTTCCATATGGAAAAAGTCTGATCCGTTATTTGTAAGGTCAGGTGCTTCACCACCGACTATCCGGTGAGCAGCAGTGATAATTTTGCTTTCCATAGCTTGTCTGAATACTCTGTCAAGACAAACAACGGGCAACATATCGGATTCTATAAGGTCCTGTAAAACGTTACCTGCACCTACGGGAGGAAGCTGGTCACTGTCACCTACAAGAATAAGTCTGCACCCCAAGGGTAATGCTTCAAGAAGATTTGCGAAAAGGTGAATATCAATCATAGAAAGCTCATCAAGTATCAGAGCATTACAGTCAAGAGGATTCTGCATATTACGACGGAATACGGGTCGGTCATCTTCATCCCATTCAACCTCTAAAAGTCGATGAATGGTTTTTGCATCCATACCCGTAACCTCGCTCATACGCTTTGCGGCACGGCCTGTAGGTGCAGCAAGGGCAATATCAAGGTTTTGTTTTTCAAAAATGTTTATAATACCCCTTATGGTAGTTGTTTTACCCGTACCCGGGCCACCTGTGAGAACAAGCAACCCTTTTTTAGCAGCGGTGGCAATTGCCATACGCTGATAATCTTCATATTTAATGTTGTTTTTTTCTTCGATATGGTCAATCCACTCTGCAAGCTGTGGTGCTCCGGGTGGAGGAAAGTTTGCGATTATATTAATTCGGTCTGCAATTTTTCTTTCTGCAAGATAAGCTGATGGCAAAAATACAAATTCTTTTCCGTTAAGATCAGCTTTTTTTAACATACCTGTGTTTATCAGGGAATCTATAGCAATATCAATTGTATCTTCAGATACCTCTAACAAGTCAGATGACGGCTTAAGCAGTTTTTCACGGGGAATACAGGTGTGACCTCTGTTTGCAGAGTTATATCTGCAAACATGCAAAATACCTTCCCTGACTCTGTGGTCGGGAGCAGGTTTTTTCGGCAAAAGCGATTCAATGCTTTCTGCCCTTTCAAAGCTTATACCTAAACCCATTGAACAAAGCATATATGGGTTATCTTCAATTTTTTCTACGGCATTAATGCCCATTTTTTTGAAGACACGTACACATTCCGCAGGTGAAAAACCGTATTTTTCAAGACCTAACATAACAGTCCTTACGGCGTATTGCTTTTTGAATTCGTCACCTATAGCCTGAGCCTGGTCAACTGATATTCCCTTTATTGATGAAAGAAGCTCAGGGCTGTTTTCAAGCACATCAAGTGTTTCGGAGCCGTATTTTTCAACAATAGACATAGCTTTTTTGGGACCTACACCGCGGATTATTCCGGAGGCAAGGTATTTATAAATCTGATCTACGGTTTCGGGCATACGACGAGAAAAGGCAGTCACTTTAAATTGTCTGCCGAAAGACGGATGTGTTGTATAGTTACCTGTAAGGGTAACGGTTTCACCCGGGTTAACACCCGGCATAACACCTATTGTTGTGAGAAGCTCGGTTTCAGTAGCAAGGTCTAAAACTGTAAAACCGTTTGCTTCATTTCTGAAGGTGACTTCTTCAACAACTCCTGTTATTTTTTCTTCATCAAAGCTCATAGTGACTCCCGGTAAAAAAAGATTTTTATTATTCTATCATATTATCAAAATAATTGCGATATTTTTGGTACATATTTTTTATATTAAAAATTGAAAAAAACAGGTGTGTATGATAAGATGTAGATAATATTATACACTTTGCGGAGGAATTGTTATGAAGTATATTCTTGATAAAAACAATCACCACGATTTTAAAACCGTAGAAAGGGGCAGATTAGCACCCCGTGCCTACAGTATCCCTCACACAAAAAAGAAGCTTGCCGAAAAGGCAGATTACAAAACAGAGCGTTATAACAGCGATATGGTGCGTGTTTTGTCAGGTGAGTGGGAGTTTAAATATTATAAGAAAAAATCAAAGCTTCCCGCAACCCTTGATACTTCAAGGGTTAAGTTTGATACGGTAAATATTCCCTCAACATGGCAGCGTACAGGCTACGAGCCACCGGTTTATCTTAACACACCCTACGGCTTCGATGGTCGCGTTTTCGGCCTTGAATGGGGTAAGGGCGTTAAGCCACCCGTTCTTCCCGATGATTTCTCCTGCGGTATTTATCGCAAGATTATTAATATCGAAGATACATCTAAAAAATATATTCTTACATTCCTTGGCGTTTCACCAAACGTTGAGCTTTACATTAACGGCATTTATGTCGGTTATGGCGAAGGCTCACACAACTCTTATGAATTCGACGTTACCGAGTATTTAAGACAAGGTGATAACGAAATAATTGTTGTTGTTTATAAATGGTGCACCGGCACATATCTTGAGGCTCAGGATATGTTCAGGGAAAACGGTATTTTCCGTGATGTGCTTCTTTATGAATATGAAAGTGCATATATCAACGATTTCCAGGCAATAGCCGAGAAAAAAGGAAAAAAATACAACCTTAATATTGATGTCGAGGTTATCGGTTCGTTTAAAAATTCCGTTATTAAAGCTGTTCTTTGTGATGGCAAGGATGTTATTGCAGAGGCTCAGGTTGATGCAAAGATTAAAAACAGTTTATCACTCAAAAAGCTTGATGTTCAGGAATGGAGTGCGGAAATCCCCAGACTTTACGTGCTTTATATTACTCTTTATAACGGCAAAAAAGAGGCTATGACAATACGTCAGTACGTAGGCTTTAAGGATATTGTAATTGACGGCACAACCTTCTATTTCAACGGCAAAAAAATCAAGCTTAAGGGTGTAAACCACCACGATACACATCAGTCAAAGGGTTATTGCGAGGATTTCCTTGACCTGGAAAAGGATGTACGTCTTATGAAGGAGTTTAACGTTAACTGCGTACGTACATCACACTATCCTCCCGATCCGTTCTTCCTTGAGCTTTGCGACCACTATGGTCTTTACGTTGTTGATGAGGCGGATATTGAAACTCACGGTCTTTGGAATCTTGATTGTGAAGAGGATTTAATCAGCCACGATCTGAAGTGGGCACCAAGATACGTTGACAGAGTCCGCCGTATGTATTTCCGCGACAGAACTCATCCCAGCATTATTATGTGGAGCTTGGGTAACGAGTCAAAGGGCTATAAATGTCACGATAAGTGCTATAAGATGCTTAAAGAAACAGGCACGAAAATTCCTGTTCATTATGAGGGTGTTACACATACAAAGCGTCAGCATTATGATGTATATTCGCAGATGTATACTCACCCCGATGATCTTAAGGAAATAAGACGCCGTAAGCATGGCAAATCATTTAATGAGGTGCCTTTCTACCTTTGTGAGTATTGTCATGCAATGGGTGCAGGTCCCGGTGCACTTGAAGAATATATGCAGATTTTCTATTCTGATGATATCTTCCTTGGCGGTTGTATCTGGGAATGGGCAGATCACTCTGTTCTTCATGATGGTGACGGTTTCCCTTATAAATACACCTATGGCGGTGACCACGGTGAAGCACTTCATGACGGTTGCTTCTGCGTTGACGGATTATTCTATCCCGACAGAACACCTCACACCGGTGCATATAATATGAAAATGGTATACAGACCCTTGAGGGCAACACGCCTTGCAGGTAACAAGCTTACTATACTTAACACAAACAGATTTAAGGATTCTTCCGATATTGAGGTTTATTGGGAATATCAGGAAAATGGTGTAACACTTAACTGCGGTAGCTTTGCTACAAACATTATGCCTGAAAAAGAGGCTGTATATAAACTTGATTTACCCAAGGTGGATTACGATAAAAATACTTATCTTAATCTTACTTACCTTTGCGGTGATTTTGAGGTTGCAAGTGAACAGCTTACACTTTCCGAGGCGCCCTTTATTCAGCCCTCACTTGAAATGGGCAAGGTTTCCATTATATCCGACGGTGAGGTTATAACCGTTAAATATCCTAACGGCTCCGCGGATTTTTCCGAGGATACGGGTGAGATGCTTTCGTATAAGGCTAACGGTGTGTCTGTGCTTAACAAGGCTCCCGTTTCGCATAAGGGCTTCCTGCTTAACCTTTGTCGTGCATACCTTGATAATGACAGACAGGATCAGGAGAAATGGGATTCCTATAACCTCAGAAATCCGAAAATTGTTCTTGAAGATTTAAGTGCCGAGGTTAAATCGGGCGTTGCTTCCGTAAGCGAGTATTTTACTGTTTATGGCAAAGAAGAGCCTATATTCAATGCGAATATCCTTTATATTATTGGTGCAAACGGTGTGCTTGATATTGAGGTTGCGGTAGCACCTGCAGAGGATAGCAACGAAAAGGTTGAAAGTATGCCACGTCTCGGTCTTACCTTTGAGGCAGATAAGAAATTCTCGAAGATTCAGTATTTCGGCAGAGGTGAAAAGGAGAATTATAACGACTTTAACGCCCATGCTCCCGTAGGTCTTTATGAATCTTTTGTAGCAGATGAGCATGAGCCGTATATCCGCCCACAGGATAACTCCAACCACTCAGACGTTTCATTCCTTAAGCTTATGAGTGAAAAGGGTGAGGAAATACTTATCTATTCTGACAAAAAGTTTAACTTCAGTGTTCATAATTACACACAGGAAGCTTTGCAGAATGCCGACCATTGGGAAGACCTTTGCGATGAGAAAACAACCTTTGTTACATTAGATGGTTACACAAGAGGAACAGGCACAGGCAGCTGCGGTCCCCGTACTTTGCCCGAATATTCCTTTGATACTACAAAGGAAATGACCTTTAACTTTGTGATTGTTCCCAAAAAGAATGACTGATAGGTGATTTGATGAAACCTGAATATAAAACAGTTGAATTCGGTAGTAAGGAATTCAAAAAAATAATGGAGCTTCGTCGTCAGGTTTTTTGTGACGAGGGCAAGGAAAAAATAAGCTTTATAAAGGACACCCGTGATAACACGGGTGTTCACGTTGCATATTTTTTAGGCGATGCAGTTGTAGGCTGTGCTTCGGGCTATAATAACGGTAATGGTGAATTTCAGCTTTCCTATGTAGCTGTAGGTGAGGATTACCGCCGTTTCGGTATAGGAACAGAGCTTGTTAAACGTGTAAAAGCGGTAATGAAAAAGCAGGGTGCTCAGGTTATCGTTGCGGAATGCCCTACAGAATATCTGGATTTTTTCCACAGTCTGGGTATGCCACACAATAACGTTTCATTTAAGCGTAACGGCAGAAGATATATAAAATGTGTACAGAATCTTATTTTTGATGATTCCGAATGGGTGACCTTCGGGAACGAAAACGAGGCGGTGATTGTACGCGGTGAATTCAGTCTTGATAAAAAAGAGAAAACGGAAATAACCGTTTCAGGACTTGGCTATTGTCATATATATGTCAATGGTAAAAATATAAGTGACAGACTTCTTGCCCCTGCATGGACAAACTACCGACAGACAAATACGGTTGATATGCATCTTCCTGTATTTGATAAAATGACATACAGAATTTTGTATGAAAAAATTGATATTACCGATTTTGTTAAAAAGGGTAAAAATAAAATCGAGTTCCATATTGGCGGTGGCTGGTATTGTCAGCACGAATGTCCTAATGAGGGCAATACACCTTACGGAAACCTTACACTTTGCTTTAAAATCATAGCAGGTAAAAAGCTTTTACTCGCAAGTGATGAAAGCCTTGTTTACAGGAAGTCATACATTACCCGTGCAAGTGTGTATTATGGTGAGGAGCAGGATACCCGCATAGGCGGATATGATTTTAAATCAAGTGATAATGAAGGCGAATGGCTTAATGCAACGGCAGTGGAAGCACCATTGGCAGTTTTATCCTTGCAGGATTGTCTGCCCGACAGGGTTATAAGAGAAATAAAGCCGAAGTGCATATTCAGACGTGGAGATTACGCTATATATGATGTGGGTCAGAATGTGTCGGGATATCCTGTTATTAAATTCAGCTCCAAAGCCTACAGGGGAGAGATGTGCGAAATCCGTTATGCTGAAAATCTGAATGATGACGGCTCAATGAATTTCTGGTCTGCAGGCGGTGCATTCCGTATGCAGAAGGATAAATTTATTTATGACGGTAAATGCGGTGAGCTTTATCCTCAGTTTACCTGGCATGGTGCAAGATATTTTGAGGTTATAGGTAACGTTGAAATAAAAACGTATTGTGTTGTACATACAGACCTTAAGCAGATTGTAAAATTCAAATCCTCTAACGAAACTATGCAGTGGATTTTTGATGCATATATCAATACCCAGCTATGTAACGTGCACGGATGTATTCCCTCCGATTGTCCCCATCGTGAAAGATTGGGCTATACGGGTGACGGTCAGCTGACTGCCGATACCGTAATGCTTTGCTTCGATGCGGAAAAAATGTATCGCAAATGGATACGCGATATAGCAGATAGTCAGGATATTTACAATGGTCACGTTCAACATACTGCGCCATATTACGGTGGTGGCGGCGGTCCCGGAGGCTGGGGCGGTGCAATTGTTTTTGTACCCTATAGCTTCTATAAAGCATACGGTGATAAGGAGCTTGTAAAGGAATATTATAACAATATGCTTTTGTATCTTGATTATATGCAAGCACACAGTAAGGATGGTATCGTTGTAAGTGAGGAACATCTGGGCTGGTGTCTTGGTGATTGGTGCTCTCCGGGAAATAAAAATCTTATACCCATTCCTTTTGTGAATACATATTTCCACATAAAGGCATTGCAGCAGGTTATTGAGCTTTCGGGGGCTATAGGTGAAAGCACAAAGGAGCTTGAAGCAAGACTTAAATATGTGAAAAAAGCATTTCTGGATAAGTATTATAACAGTGAGAAGGGTACCTTTGCCGATTCGGCGGAATCTGCCGATGCTTATGGCTACAGTCTTGGTTTCGGTAATAAAAAAACTCTTAAAGCTATTGTTGATAAATATAATAAGCTTGGTCAGTTTGATACGGGAATCTTCGGTACGGCATTATTAATCAAGGTGCTTTGTGAAAACGGTTGTGAGGACCTTGCATTACGACTTCTTACAAGCGAAAAGGAAAATACCTTCTACAATATGAAAAAGCAGGGTGCCACAACCCTTTGGGAAAACTGGGACGGCTGCGATTCCCACAGTCACCCTATGTTTGGTGCGGTTGTAGAGTATATTGTTAAGTATTTTAACGAAATATAACGCTGAAAACGGTGTTCATCTTCCCGATGAACATCGTTTTTGAATTTACATATTGACAGAATTAGCAACAAAGTGTATAATGCAAATATAAGATTTGAAAAAATGAAGAGGAGAAAGTACTATGACTAAAGAAAATAATAATGCAGGAAAGGAAAAAGGCCTCAAGATTGGTATAATAATTGCGGTTTTGGTGGCGGTTATTGTGGCGGCAGGCTTTATTTTTGCGAGAGGGGACGCGGGCTCCGGGGCAGAGGTAAAAAAAGAAAATACAACTGTACAGACGGATGCAGCAAAGGAAGAAAACTCCGAGTCTGTTGAAGTGGAGGAAGAGAAGCTCCGGCCTGTTAAAGTAATGAGTGATGAAGAGCTGAAGGGTGTTACATATTCATCGGAAATCGGTATGATAAACGGCACACTTTATGCAGTGATGGATATAGGCACAGCAATAGATGAATACGGCTATTATTCGGCAAAAGCGTCTGATTCGGTTATTAACGGTTTACCGGTGGAATCGGAGGAGAATATAGGGGCCTTTGCTTGCTATGGTGATTATATATACTATACAACGTGTTCTGCTAATGTAGAAAGACCGTCGTACAGCTTGTATAAATGCAATATGGATTTCACCGACAGTCAGCTTATACTGAAAAATGAGTATATGGCAGAATCCGAAGTTCAGCGTATAGGTATGAGATTTATAATTGATAACGGCAAGCTTTATAGCGGTGAAACAGATCTTTCGGTAGTAAAAAAGCCTTATGAGTACGTGGATCTTGAAACAGGTGAGATTTCAGAATTTACTCCTCATGATTTTAATGCGATGTTCGGTGCTGAAGAGGGTGAAATCGTAACCATATATGATGGTGAGGTTTTCATTTCAAATGGTGAATGGAACCAGAACGGTTCGGTTTTTGGTTATAAATTAGTGAACGGCGAAAGAGAAAAAATGGAGGATGAATCAATAACCAAGGAGTTTTGCGGTAAAAATATAAACGGCTATGCAAACGGTTGCATATATTTCAGTGAGATGTTCAATACACCCGTTGACGGAGCAAACGCAAAGCTTAAATGCTATAATGTTTCCACAGGCGATGTTCAGGTTCTTGACAGGCGTCTCTGTGGTGGCGGTGCGTATTATTTCCAAGAGTACTACGAAGCAGAAAATTATTGATGAATATAATGATTTAGCGCGATAACCCCCCGACAAGCATATTGTCAGGGGGTTATTGTCTATCTTCACCAAAAAAAACATCGGCATAATATAGGTTTTTTCTAATAAAACTATGGAAATATTGAAATTAATATGTTACAATAATCGGTGGTTAAATATACCTAAATAGTATTTTATTATTTTTGGAGGTAAATTATGAGCAAAAAATTCGTTTATTTGTTCTCCGAGGGTAACGCAACAATGCGTGAGCTTCTCGGCGGTAAAGGTGCAAACCTTGCTGAAATGACACACATCGGTCTTCCTGTACCTCAGGGCTTCACAATTTCTACAGAAGCTTGTACACAGTACTATGAAGACGGTAGAAAAATCAACGATGATATCCAGGCGGAGATTATGGAGTACATCGACAAGATGGAAGCTATCGTTGGCAAAAAGTTCGGCGATAAAGAGAATCCTCTTCTTGTTTCTGTTCGTTCAGGTGCTCGTGCATCAATGCCCGGTATGATGGATACAATCCTCAACCTCGGTCTTAACGAAGACGTTGTTGAAGTTATGTCTGCTAAATCAGGCAACCCCCGTTGGGCTTGGGACTGCTACAGAAGATTTATCCAGATGTATTCTGACGTTGTTATGGAAGTTGGTAAGAAGTACTTCGAACAGCTTATCGACGAAATGAAGGAAGCTAAGGGCGTTACTCAGGATATCGAGCTTACTGCTGAAGATCTTAAAGAGCTTGCAGGTCAGTTCAAGGCTGAGTACAAGAGCAAAATCGGTAAGGATTTCCCCTCCGATCCCAAAGAACAGCTTATGGGCGCTGTAGAAGCAGTTTTCCGTTCATGGGACAACCCCCGTGCTAACGTTTACCGTCGTGACAACGATATCCCTTATTCATGGGGTACTGCTGTTAACGTTCAGGCTATGGCTTTCGGTAACATGGGTGACAACTGCGGTACAGGTGTTGCATTCACACGTGACCCCGCTACAGGTGAAAAGGGTCTTATGGGTGAGTTCCTTGTTAACGCACAGGGTGAAGACGTTGTTGCTGGTGTTCGTACACCAATGCCTATCGCACAGATGGCTGACAAATTCCCTGAAGCTTATGCTAAGTTTGTAGAGGTTTGCGGCATTCTTGAAGATCACTATCGTGATATGCAGGATATGGAGTTCACTATTGAAGAAGGTAAGCTCTATATGCTTCAGACAAGAAACGGTAAGAGAACAGCTAAGGCTGCTCTTAAGATCGCTTGCGACCTTGTTGATGAAGGCATGATCGATGAAAAGAAAGCTGTTGCTATGATCGATCCCCGTAACCTTGATACACTTCTCCATCCTCAGTTTGATGCAAAGGCTCTTAAGGCTGCAACTCCTGCAGGCAGAGGTCTTGGCGCATCTCCCGGTGCTGCTTGCGGTAAAGTAGTTTTCACAGCAGAAGATGCTGAAAGCTGGAACGCTCGTGGCGAAAAGGTTGTTCTTGTTCGTCTTGAAACTTCACCTGAAGATATTACAGGTATGAAGGCTTCTCAGGGTATCCTCACAGTTCGTGGCGGTATGACATCTCACGCAGCTGTTGTTGCTCGTGGTATGGGTACTTGCTGTGTATCTGGCTGTGGCGAAATCAAGATGGATGAAGAAAACAAGAAGTTTGAACTCGCAGGTAAGGTTTACCACGAGGGTGACTATATTTCAATCGATGGTTCAACAGGTGCTATCTATGATGGTATCATCCCCACAGTTGACGCTGAAATCGCAGGCGAATTCGGCAGAATCATGGATTGGGCTGACAAGTACAGAACACTTAAGGTTCGTACAAACGCTGATACACCTGCTGATGCTAAGAAAGCTCGTGAGCTTGGCGCAGAAGGTATTGGTCTTTGCCGTACAGAGCACATGTTCTTCGAAGCAGACAGAATCGCTGCTTTCCGTGAGATGATTTGTGCAGATACAGTTGCAGAGAGAGAAGCAGCTCTTGATAAGATTCTTCCTTATCAGCAGAGCGACTTCGAGGCTCTTTATGAAGCTCTTGAAGGTAACCCCGTTACAATCCGTTTCCTTGATCCACCTCTTCATGAGTTCGTTCCTACTGAAGAAGCTGACATCAAGGCTCTTGCAGATGCACAGGGTAAAACTGTTGAAGATATCAAAGCTCTCATCGCTTCTCTTCACGAGTTCAACCCCATGATGGGTCACCGTGGCTGCCGTCTTGCAGTTACTTATCCCGAAATCGCTGCAATGCAGACAAAGGCTGTTATCCGTGCAGCTATCAACGTTCAGAAAGCTCATGCAGACTGGAACGTTGTTCCTGAAATTATGATTCCCCTTGTTGGCGAAGTTAAAGAGCTTAAGTTCGTTAAGAAGGTAGTTGTAGAAACTGCTGATGCTGAAATCGCAGCTGCAGGCATCGATCTTAAGTACGAAGTTGGTACAATGATCGAGATCCCCAGAGCTTGTGTAACAGCTGACGAAATCGCAAAAGAAGCTGACTTCTTCTGCTTCGGTACAAACGACCTTACACAGATGGCATTCGGCTTCAGCCGTGATGACGCAGGTAAGTTCCTTACAGCATATTATGACAGCAAGATCTTTGAAAACGATCCCTTTGCAAAGCTTGACCAGAACGGCGTAGGCGCTCTTATGGAAATGGCAGTTGAAAAGGGTAAGGCAAGCGGCAAGAACCTTCACTACGGTATCTGTGGTGAGCACGGCGGCGACCCCGTTTCCGTTGAATTCTGCCACAAGATTGGCCTCAACTACGTTTCTTGCTCTCCCTTCCGTGTTCCGATCGCTCGCCTCGCAGCAGCTCAGGCAGCTATTAAAGACTAAGGGGAAAACTCAGGTTTAACCTAACTAAAAATTATCCGTCCGAGAAATCGGGCGGATTTTTCATGGCAACAGGTGGTTGCTTGTTTTTTGGAACTCTTACGATATAATAGGTATTGAGGTGATAATGCTATGGAAACAAAAGATATTATTCTTGAATTTAGAACTAAAAAAGGACTTTCCCAAGATG
>JAZRLZ010000028.1:0-2672 GCA_045647125.1 Acutalibacteraceae bacterium
GCAGTTTTAATTTAAATAGTTTTCGTTTAGACGAAATGATAAAATCACCGCAAGGCTGACGCCTTACGGTGATTTTTCATAAAGTATTAACGGAAAATATTTTATTAAAACCTAATAAATCCCTAATTTACGCTCCCTTTACCTTGCGGTGTTTTTTATCTATAGTTTATGTAAACCATAAGAAGCATTACAATTGCCGAGAAAATGAATTCACCTACAAAAAGCTTCCAGGACCACTTTATCCATTTCGTGTAGGAAACACCTACAAGACCTATTGCGATTATCATAAGTCCGTTTGTGGGGTATAAAAGGTTGGTGAAGCCGTCTGCAAGGCAGAAGGTTGTAACCATACTTTGCCTTGAAACAGAAACAAGGTCGGAAAGAGGTGCTACAAGAGGGATAATAAGGAACGCCTTTGCAGTACCACTGCCAATAAAAAATTCAAGAAGGGCAATTACACTAAACATCATAAATATTGCAGTGTATGGTGATACATTCTGTATTACATTATATATATTATATAATATGGTGTGCATTACCTTGCCTTCTGCAAGTACGTAAGAAATGGCAATGACAAAAACTATAAGGGGGATTGCCGGTGCGATGGTTTTTGCGCCTTGCAAGAAGCTTTTAAAAAGATTTTTCCCCTTAAGTCCGGTGAAATATCCTGCAAGCAAACCGCCCGTAGTGAAAAGCACTGCCATAGCAGGTAAGGAAAGTGCGCCGCCGGTGCTTAACACGAAGTCAAGTATTATGAAAAACACGTCGATTATCATACAATAAAGAAAAGCTCTTGTGCCTTTTTTTATATCAGAGTTGTTTAATATATCTTCAGCATTTTCCATTGTGTATTTGCGACGAAGGGCCATATCTGATTCATACACAGGTGATTTTGTAGGATCTTTTTCTATCTTCTTTGCATAGGTGTATAAGAATAAAAATAATATAAGGTAAACGCCTATGAAAATAAGTATTCTGAACCATAGACCTGAGAATATCTCGAGTCCTGCAAGCTTTTGTACAGTAACTACGTTGAAGGGGTTGAAGGTTGCGGCTGTGAAGCCCCATGCAACAGAAATAAGGCTTAATCCAAGACCGACGAGTGAATCCCATCCTAAAGCAAGGGAAACGGCAACGGCAATAGGAACAAGGGTCAGAGACTCTTCGAGAATACCTGCGGTGGAGCTGAGAAGCATACACACAAATATAACTGTTGCCATCAGTAAATATTTTTTATCGCTGAATTTCTTGATGAGGGTTGCCATAATGTAAGTAAGTATACCGCATTTATCGAGTATCAGGAATGAGCCGCCTATTAATACTATAATAAGTATAATGGCAAGTCCTGTTCCCGCCTGACTGCTTGTAAAACACAAAATGGGGGAAAGCAGTATTTTCCATACGGGCATAGTGTAGTCTGTAAGCTCCGTATAAGTGCCGTTAACTATTGTGCCGTCTTCCATAAGGTATTCACCTCTGGGCAAAACCTGGGTCAGTATACCTGCAAAAGCAAGTAAAACCACAAGCACAAGGGTGATACCCACCATTGTTTTTTTGTTAAGAGATAAACCAAGCTCTTTTTTATCGTTTTCCAAAATATCACTTCTCTAAAAAATAATATTGAGATTATACATAATATTTAAAACAAAAACAAGTCCAACTAAGGAATAAAAAGTATTTATTTGACAAATTCCCCCGCAAATCATATAATTGATTTGCAAATTTTAAATTAAGTAGGTTGATTATGAGAGTACATAAGAAAAAACACGGTGCCGAAAGGCTTGAAGCTTGCGGTGATATTGTTATTAAGGATTTAAGGGCGGCAGGTAATTGCTCCCGTCAGCTTTTCGGTAACGATAAACCTTTACGTATAGAAATTGGCTGCGGCAAAGGTGATTTTATTGTAGGTACAGCCGCGAAAGAGCCTGACGTTAACTTTTTAGCGGTGGAAAAAGTTTCCGATGTTCTTGTTATAGCCGCTGAAAAGGTTAAAAATTCGGGGCTTGATAATATAAGAGTGTGTTGTATAGATGCTAAAGAGCTTGCGGAAATTTTTGAGCCCGGTTCTATTGACAGAGTTTATCTTAATTTCTCCGATCCGTGGCCTAAGTCACGTCACGAAAAACGTCGCCTTACCTACAGAAGCTTTCTTGCTATATACAAGACTATTCTTAAAGAAGATGGCGGAATATTTTTTAAAACAGATAACCGAGGTCTTTTTGATTTCTCTCTTGAGGAGTTTGAAGCTTTCGGCATAAGAATGGAAAAGCTTACATACGATTTGCATAACTCTGAATATGCAGAGGGTAACGTTATGACTGAATATGAAAAACGCTTTTCTTCAATGGGTGTGCCCATAAACAGAGTGGAATGCTATTTTAACTAAAACAAAAAGGATAAAACCTCAATACAGGGTTTTATCCTTTTTTATGTGTATTGTAGTATAATATAAATCGAGTGTGATCAAATACGCCATATCGTAAATTTATCAAAAAAAATAGCCACCCTATTGGGTGGTTACTCTTTTGTTAGTGTCGGCATCGCCCTATTTTCCCAAGCGGCTTCCCACTAAGTATCTTCGGCGCTGTTGAGCTTAACTACCGTGTTCGGGATGGGAACGGGTGGACCCTCAACGCCATCAACACCGACTGCAAAGAACTGTTCGTCCTCTG
>JAZRLZ010000029.1:0-20233 GCA_045647125.1 Acutalibacteraceae bacterium
CAGAGGACGAACAGTTCTTTGCAGTCGGTGTTGATGGCGTTGAGGGTCCACCCGTTCCCATCCCGAACACGGTAGTTAAGCTCAACAGCGCCGAAGATACTTAGTGGGAAGCCGCTTGGGAAAATAGGGCGATGCCGACACAAATGCCGGATGTTTTCATCCGGCGAATATGCCTTAATAGCTCAGTCGGTAGAGCACTCGGCTGTTAACCGAGTTGTCGTAGGTTCGAGTCCTACTTGAGGCGCCAAAACAAAAGCACACCAATCGGTGTGCTTTTTGTTTTGTTTCTTAAAAAAGAATTAAACCTACGATAATTCAGAGTTGACAGTCGACGCTGTTAACTGCTTTGAGCCCGACCGCGTCCGGTGGACGATGAAGGGAGGGCGAAATGGCGTAGCGGTCAAAGAAATCGAGCAAACGAGCAGTGCGAAGATTTCTTTGGGCACCGCAAGAGTGGTTGTCGTAGGTTCGAGTCCTACTTGAGGCGCCAAAAAAGCAAGTCGAAAGACTTGCTTTTTTCATTTATGTCCGCAGGACATAACTTCATTTTGTGACATTTGTGGCACAAACTTCATTTCAAGTTAACTTGAACTTCATTGTAAAGACATAAATGAATGAAGTTATCTTTCGATAAATGAAGCGCTATGCAATGAAGTACTGCGTAATGAAGTTGTGCTACGCACAAACGGATTGTAAAAGTTAGTTTCTTGTGCTACAATTAACTTGTGATTGGAGTGTGTTTATGAAGAAAGAAGATAAGCTTGGCGAATTATCAATGAAATTATCTGTTGATGTTTTAAATATGTGTAAAGTTTTGAAAAAACAAGGGGAAACTGTAATTTCGAATCAAATCAGCAGAAGCTCAACAAGTATTTGTGCCAATATTGCAGAGAGTAAGTATGCTCACGGTAGAGCTGATTTTATTGCAAAACTTCAAATTTCACTTAAAGAAGCTTCAGAAACAGGTAAATGGATTGAAATGTTATATAAAACTGGGGCTATTTTAGATGAAGAATATAAACATCTTAATAGACTATGTTCAACTATTAGAGTTTTGTTGATAAAATCTATCAACACCGCAAAAGAAAATATGAAATAAATTGACTTTTAGTAGTTTGATTTCCATAACATAGACACAAAACGAAAGCACACCAATAGGTGTGCTTTCGTTTTGTTTCTTATAATAGAAGGCCCTTAAATTAATAAGTCTAAAATAGTGTGCTTGAATTTTCAAAAGAATGTAAGCCCTCTGTATTTACATAATATTAGTGGATGTGTTAAAATAATATTAGTAAACAAAAAATTTGATAAAAGGAAACATCCTATGAGTTTTTTTAATAAATCTAATAAAGAAAAGAATAACAGATGCTTTACTGTTTGCGGAATTGTTACAATTGACGGGAAGGTTTTACTTGTACGTCACACATACGGTACCGCAAAGGACAGAATTCTTCTGCCGGGAGGCTACGTTAAGGAAAATGAGCTACCTACAAAAGCGGCAGAAAGGGAAATATTCGAGGAAACGCAGGTTGTTTGCAATGCGAAGGAATTGTTTTCTATGCAGTTCAAAAGTGAGCAATGGTGTGCCGTTTTTACAATGGAACACATATCGGGTGAGCCTAAAACTGACGGCTATGAAAACAGTGAGGTTTTACTTCTCGACGTGGAGGAAGCTCTGGGTAGAGATGATTTAACAAATATGAGCAGAGAAATACTGACCTCATTCAAGGAAAACAGAAACGGTATCAAAAAAAGTGATTATGTAGCAAAAGACCATACTCAAAACGATTACGTTATTTTTAATTGATGCTGTTGCAGAAAGGGCGTATTCCGGCATTTTCTGTTTATATATAATATGGTTTTTACAGGAATTTTTTTGAAATAAAAAATCTGCTATTGATGTGATTTCAATAGCAGATTTTAATTTTTTGTTTGAATTAATTAATCCCATTCGCAGCCCGTAACCGTATCCATATCAATTCCCTTTGTTTCACCGGTCTTCTTAATAAGGGTGAAGAATGCAAGTATAAAGCCGGGCACAAGAAGTGCAAGGGAAACGGTATCAGTAATGGTGTTACCTAGTATGGTGATAAGAGGGATGCCTATGCCGTAGGAAATGGCTATTCCCGCAGCTGTAACAATGAACTGGGCAGACATTGCGGAGGAGCGTAAGTTCGTTGGTGCAGATTCACCAATCATCATAATAAGTACATCGTTTGTAGAATAATAGCTGCCGATACAAGCGCCGCAAAGGAAACCTACAATATAGGGATTCCACGCCATTATTGAGCCAACCGAAAAGCCAATGAAGGCTAAAACGCAGT
Organism: Acutalibacteraceae bacterium; assembly: GCA_045647125.1. Classification (GTDB taxonomy): domain Bacteria; phylum Bacillota; class Clostridia; order Oscillospirales; family Acutalibacteraceae; genus DTU089. The sequence continues at coordinate 2,325 of JAZRLZ010000029.1, forward strand.
TTACGGCAGTAATTATGGCGGCAGTTTTTCTGCCTTTCCAGTCGGAGATAAAGCCCATAATAACCTGGGAAACCGCACAGCCTACGGGGAACATAAATAACGCGGTGGTGATAGGTCCGATGCTAACCGCATTCATAACCTCTTCTCCTAATGATGCGAACATTCCGATTGAAACATAGTTTTCTGCATAGCCGTAGGACATTATAACCTGATAGTTAACCGTACCTATAAAGCCGATGTTTGCAAAGGCGGTTGTAATATAAAGCCAGCGGAGTTGCTTGTGCTTAAGTGCGAATTTAAGTGCAGGAATAAGACCGCCTTGTGCATTCTGGGTAGATTTAAGTGCTTTCTGCGAAGCACGTTCCTCATCACTCATATGCAAATATGCAAGACGGGAATCAACAAAGGAGTTTGTTTCCCTCGCAGTGAAAAGAGCGATAAAACAGGTTACAACACCAACAATAGCGGGTATAAAGTAAACCATACGCCATTCGGAAGCGTTAGTCATAAGCCATTTTCTTAAAAGGGGAATAAGCATAACACTTATGTTTGCAAAAAACTTAATGGAGGAATACGTTCTTGCCCTGTGCTTTGAGGGAGCGGATTCCATAATATAAACAACGTGCATATCGTGAGGAATAAAAAACTGCACAAGACAAGCACCTATAAAGTAGACGAAAAGGTTACCCGACAGGAAGATGATAAGCATGGCAAAGCTCATACCGAAGGTGTTTATAATAAGAAATTTTTTACGTCCCCAGCGGTCTGCAAGAGGTCTGTACAAAAGACCTATAGCCTGAAAGGGCACAACAAGAATTGATAAAATATCAAGAAGACCTACGGAGCTTTCACCATAGCTTGAAAACAAATCGTTGGCTATTTCGGTTTTCATAAGCGTGCCGATTTGGGAAGCGATTTCATCCGTAGCATATATCAATGAAATAATAAAGACAAGGTATATAAAATATAAATTCCTTTGTGGTCTGGCCTTCTCCTTTTCCCATTTCTTTATTTCTTTTTCCCGTTTAAGCTGATTTTTCTGTAGCTTTTCGGGTGTTAATTCTTTTACTTTCATATTTACTCTCCATAGAGTGGGCAAAGTATATCCGAATCAGATTTTGGGATAGTCTTTTCCACTCATATTTTATTAAAATACTCGCAAATCCGAGAGGATCAGCAGCGTTTTTGCTTTGTTTGACCAAAAACTCGCACAGTATAAAATCTATGACACAAAAGTGAAAATTTTATGGTTTTTGGTGTTAAGGAAGAAGATAGGTTATCACCTTACAAGCCCGAAAATCCGAAAAGCCTTGAAAATACTCGCTTTTAGACAGCTCCGGATGAATCATACCACTCAACTCTGTTTAAAGTTTAGCACGATTACACGAAAAACACAACAGCCTATTTGAATCTCGTTACATGGTATTTATAAATTTATAGTAAAAAAACAAAAAATTAATAAACAGATTGTTGTTATGGTAAATTATATGATATAATACACTTGTAGAATATTTATAAGGAGTGACACATTTTGGCAAAAACAAAAGGTAAAAAAAGAAAAGTTTTAAAGGGTATAATTGCAGTTGTACTGGTCTTTGCTGTGCTGGTTACGGTGGCAAACGCCTTGTCGCTTAATAATCTTATTAAAAAAGGCAAATCCTATGAAACTGTTGAAACCGAGAAGAAGCTTAAACCTCAAAAGGACAAAAACGGAAATTGGGTTTTTGTAACCGATGAGGAATTCAAGGTTATGCACATAACCGATATCCACCTTGTAGGCGGATTTCTTTCAAAATCTACGGATGAAAAGGCACTTAATGCAGTAGCTGCTATGGTTACAAGGGAAAAGCCCGACCTTGTTATTGCAACGGGTGATATTGCTTACCCTGTGCCGTATGAGTCGATTACATTCAATAACTACAGCGGTGCAAGAGCATTTGCTAACCTTATGGAAAGCCTGGGTGTTTATTGGGATGTTACTTTTGGTAACCATGATGCGGAGGCATATTCATATTTTGATCGTGAAGCCGTTTCAGGTTTTTATGAAAATGAGGATTATAAGTATTGCCTTTATCAGCCCGGCCCGGAGGATGTTGACGGCTACGGTAACCATGTTATAGAAATAAAAAATACAAAGGGCGAAATTACACAAGCCTTGGTTTTAATAGATTCCTTGTCTTATGTTGAGGATAGTATTATAGAAAGCATTAAGGGTACATATGACAACATTCATCAGAATCAGGTTGATTGGTACGAATCAGAAATAAAACGTATGAATGCGGAAAACAAAAAAATCACCAAAAAGAACGAACCGGTAAAATCATTGGCATTTTTCCATATTCCGTTGGTAGAAATGGATGATGCATGGAAAGAGTTTTCGGAAAATAACTTCAAGGATACAAAGAATTTTAAATATATTGAAGGAATAATTGGTGAGCAGGGCAGAATAGTTTGCTGCGGATACGGTGAAGATCAGCTTTTTGAAAAAATGGTTGAGCTTGATTCGACGAAAGCTATGTTTAATGGTCACGACCACGTTAATAACACAACCTTTGAGTATAAAGGTATTCAGTTCAGCTACGGATATAGTATAGATTATACTGCATACACAGGTATTGCGAAGCAAGGCTCACAGCGTGGCTGTACAATGATTACAGTAAAACCTGATACAACCTTTACTATTGAAAAATTCAATTATTACTCAGATCGCTATAATCTTGATGGTTTTGAGCGTGAGGATGTTACAATGCAATTTGAGGGCGTGGAATATCAGGCTAAAAAAGACTGATTTGTTCAGTGTATAACCATAAAACGAGAGTGCAGGATATTCCGATAACGTATCGGAATATTCCTTGCTTTTTTTGAAGATGCGTGGTTATGGTGCCGTCCCGTAGTGGTTTTAATATGCACAATAATTGCATTGCGGGTGCTTTATGCCGTAGCCGTAATGCTTAAAAACAGAAAGAAAAGCAAATGATAAGGTGATTTGATGTTTGCAAAAATTTATGATACGGAAATAAAAATAAAATACGATCAGACCGATGATTTCAACAGATATCATAATGATATTATGGCGGAATACAACCAATGTGTTGAAGAGGGGCTTGACGTTGAAAAGCACAAAGATTTTTTTGAATCCGTTGCGAAAATGGAAAGCGGTGAAGAAAAAGCTCGTATGAGCGACAAGGTTTTTGAGCTTGTTATAAACTCTTCAATAAAGGATGGCTACAAATATAATGAGCCAAACACTCTTCAGGAAATAAAGGCACTTTGCAAAAATTATGAGGTAAAGGGAAATATTCCCCGTGGGGAGGAGCTTCGCAAAAAGCTTCTCGGTGCCTGGACGGGCAGAGCCTGCGGTTGCCTTTTAGGTAAGCCCGTTGAGGGTATGCGCAGTGACGAGCTTATTCCTTTCCTGAAGGAAACGGGCAATTACCCCTTGCACAGATATATTCTGAAAACCGACCTTACGGAAGAGGTTTGCTCCCATTACAAATATGGTGTGAATAAAAAAGCCTGCGGTGATACTGTTGACGGTATGCCCGTTGATGATGATACAAACTACGTTATACTTGCACAGCAGATTGTTGAAGAATTCGGCAAGAATTTTACATCAGAGAATGTGGCAAAGGCGTGGCTCAGGTATCAGTCGGTTTATTCATATTTTACAGCTGAACGTATAGCGTACATCAATTTCATTAATTGTATCGAGCCGCCTGCCTCCGCAATGTATAAAAACGTGTGCCGCGAATGGATAGGTGCACAAATACGCGGTGATTATTTCGGCTATATTAATCCGGGTAACCCGGAGGCCGCCGCCGAGGAAGCCTATACCGATGCAAGAATTTCTCATGTAAAAAACGGAATTTACGGTGAAATGCTTATGACCGCAATGGTTTCAATTGCCGCAATAACGGATAGTATTGATGATATTATCCTCGGAGGTCTTGGTCAGATTCCCGCAACCTCAAGATTATATGAAGCCGTTATGAAGATTTATAACGATTATAAAAACGGCGTAAGCCTTGAGGATTGCTTCAGTTATATTCACAAAGCCTACGATGAGCATACCGACCACGGTTGGTGTCACACAATTTCCAACGCTATGATAGTTACAGCCGCCTTGCTTTACGGCAAGGGTGATTTCGGCAAATCCGTATGTATAGCGGTGGGTATGGCATTTGATACAGACTGTAACGGTGCAACCGTGGGCTCAATTCTTGGTATGCGCGGCGGAATAGACTGCATTGACGAATACTGGAAAAAACCTGTTAACAATAAAATCCACACCTCGATTTTCGGCGTTGAAACCGTAAATATTGAAAAAGCGGTGGATAAAACAATAGAGCATATTAATTATTAAAAGTGGGTGTTATTAATGAGTGAGCGTTGGGTACAGGCATGGGGACAAGCCCATTCGGCCTTATCCTTTTTCTATTATCCCTCCTGCGAAAAAACATTCCGAATGGTAGTTTGTTCACCCATTTCGGGAAAAAGTCTAAGACTTGAATTGTCAAATGAGTGTGCAAAAAATGATGTTGAAATCGGCTCTGTAACAGTTGCTTTATGTGATAAAGACGGCACCTTCAAGGGAGAGTGCAAAAAAGTTACATATAATGGTGATGAAGATTTTTTAATAAAAAGGGGACAGGTAATCACAACCGATTCCGTTGATATTTGTGTTGATGTAAATCAGTTTTTTTGCATAAGTATTTTTGTGAAAAAGGGTGCCCTCAGAAGCGGGAATCTTATTGACAGCGTTGATCTTATAACAGTAAAGGGCGATGTAACAAGGGAAAAAGCGGTGTTAAACCAACGCAGAAAAAGGGATAAGGTGCGTGAGGTTGCATCAAAGCTTCTGAAAATGTATTTCCATAAGCCAATACCTCTTTTTCAATCTGTGGAATTGCTTAATGAAACGGGTGCATCTGCAATAACTGTTTTCGGTGATTCCATAAGCCAGCAGGGCTATTGGACAAACGCCTTTGAAAAAAGGATTCGCAAGGAATTCCCCGGCAGATATTCTGTAATTAATAAATCAATAATGGGCAACAGAACACTTCTTGATTTCAGTCCCAGATTTTTCTGCAAGGGTCTTTTCGGAATAAGCGGCATTAACAGACTTCAGAGGGATATACTTGCCTATGATGATACGGAATACGTTATTTTTGCATTGGGAACAAATGATTTCCTCCAATATAACACCATAGCCGCACCAAAAAGTGAAAAGCCTACTGTTGAGAAGATGTTTAACGGTGTTGAGGATATTTGCAAAAGGCTTTCGGAAAAGGGTAAGAAGCTTGTTGTTTTTAATGTTCTTAATTTTGGTGAATGTATTGATTCAAGACCCGAAAAGGAAAAGATGGTTGCGGAATATAACGCTATGCTTAATGATAAGGCGGATCATTTTTATGCAGTTTATGATCAGGCAGTTTTGGTGGTTAACCCCGAAAAGCCCAATTGCTCAAGAAAAGAGTATCTCGGAAAGGATTATATACATCCCAATCTTATAGGCGGTCAAATTGTTGCAGACAACGTGAATCTTGATTTGTTCAAATAGTATTTATTCCGGTTGACAAATAATCTGTGGAAATTTATACTGAAAGCGTAAAGCTTATCAGAAAAGGAGAATTAATATGAGCTACGATGGTTACAAATGGTACGTTGGTGTTCCCCATAGTCATACGGTAGCGTCTGACGGTGGACTTACTCTTGACGAAATTATAAAAAAGGCAAAGAAGAATAAACTTGACTTTCTTATTATTACCGACCATAACGTCAATTGCGAGGAGCTTCCTGAGGTTGACGGCTTAACGCTTATTTACGGTGCAGAACTTACAAAACACGGCGGTCACTGTAATATGTGGGGCGTTAAGGACGTTATTGATAAAGAGGATTATGAAACCTGCGAAACCTACGAGGATTTTTTACGCGTTAAAAACAAGGCAAAAGATCGTGGTGCGGTTATTTGTATGAATCATCCCCATTGTAAGCAGTGCCCCTGGAGATGGGAAAAAAATCCTGAGGATGTAGATGTGCTGGAGGTATGGAATGCTCCCACACATTTCGATAACCTTGAATGTACCGAATGGTGGCACGAGCAGATGCGTAATGGTCACAAGCTTCCCGTTGTTGGCGGAAGTGATTATCATAAGGATTATGTTGTAACTAATCTTTTGGTATGGCCTGTTACATACGTTTATGCAAAATCTAATTCTCCCGAGGATATACTTGATGCTATTGTCAAGGGTCACACAACAATTTGTTTTGATGTAGGCACAACTTTTATTGATATTAAGTGCGGTGATGCCGTTTTAGGTGATACGGTAAAGCTTCAGAAGGATACGTCAGTTACGATTAATGTAAAGGGGATTCACAGAAATCACAAGCTGATTGTGTTTAACAACGATGGCGAATGCTTTACATATACTGCAAAGAAGCGTCAGGATTATTCCGTTACTCTTCCTGTGGAAAAAGAGGGCTTCTTATGTGCGCATATTGTATTTGAACCCGGATTTTTCTACAGTAAGCTTCACGATTATGCTATTGCTTCAAGAATTCCGGAACAAAAGGGAATGGATTTGCCTCCGTTGATTTATGCGCAAAGCGGTGCAATTTACTTTGAAAAATAAAAATATGGTTGTTACTTGAGGTGAAGGTTTTGAACAGTAAAAAAAGAGTTATTGTTGAAAGCGTTATTTCAACAATATTATTGGGCCTCCTGGTTTATGCGGCATACTCACTCTGGTATGTGTTTTACGGTAAGGAAAGTAGCTTGGAGGTTCATTTGTACACTGTGCTTTCAGGCTCTGCATTAGGTTGGTTTTTATCACTTTTTGTGGGTGCCTTGTTCCAAAAAGCTAATTGGATACCGAGGCTTATTGCGTTTATTCTCGGTAACGGTATCTTTCAGGCAATCATATGGGGAACCAATGCAAAGCTTAACACAGAGCAATGCACAGATAATGATCCGGTTGTTATAAGAACGTTTTCCATAACCTTTGTAATAGTTTGTCTTCTGGTGCTGGTTACGTTTATATTAAGGGCAAAAAAAGGCTTTAAGGTGCTTAACGGTATTCTTGCAGCGGTGTATTTTGTGATTTCGTGCGGTGGTGCGGTTGTGTTTAATATTGATAATATAAAAGCACTTGAATATAAAAAGAATATTGAATTTGGCTCCGTTTCTCACGAAGAAATGCAACTCAATAAAAACGACAAGGCTCTTTGCACACAATGGTTAGATGATCATTTTAAAGATGGAAAGTTTCCCTTCAGTTTTAAGCTTGACGGCAAAGATTTTGACCCGTCACAATGGAAAATTGAAATAAAAAAGGATATTCCCGATGGTAAGGAATATCTGAACGGCAAAACAAAGTATATTGTTTTAACAAATAAGGATAACAAGCTTCAGGTTACTGCAGAGCTTACATCATTTGATAACAGTGCTACCTGCCAATGGGTAGTTTATATCAGGAATAACGGCAAGAAGAATTCTCCTGTTATAAGTGATTTTTATGCTATGGATTCTTCCGTAGCAACGGGCAAAGCCGATATTTATTATTCAATGGGCTCTGATACTGCCGCAAGTGACTTCTCACTTATTAAAAAGGAGCTTTCTTCCAAAGTGATGGAGTTTGGTGGTAACGAGGGTAAGCCTACAGAAAAATATTTGCCATATTTTAATATTTGCGGTGAAAACCTGGGTGCTGTAGTCGGCATAGGCTGGACGGGACAGTGGGCATCCTCCTTTGCATTAAATGAGGGCGAAACAAAAATCACCGTAAAGCAAGAAAGTTTTTCAGCATATCTTCTTCCAGGGGAAGAGGTACGCTCACCCCTTGTTTCTGTAAGCTTTTATAAAAATGAAAATCCCCTCAAGGGCTTCAACCTTTTCAGAAGCTGGATTATGGACAGCGTATATCCCGAAAGCGTAACACAAAATCAGTATACCGTTATGGAGGTTGCAGGTCCTGTATCCGAAAGAACATCTGATGAAATCATTGATATACTCAATAATGAAGTCGACTCTGACGTTTATAATCAGATAGATGCCTTTTGGATGGATGCAGGCTGGTATGAATATAACGAGGGCTGGCACGATGGTGCAGGTAACTGGACAGTTGATACAAAACGATATGACGAGGGTATTGTTGAGCTTTCCGATTATGCTAAAAAGAAAGGTCTCGGTCATGTGCTGTGGTATGAGCCTGAGCGTCTTTTCCGCGATACAGTTTTCTATAACGAGGGCATAAAGCACGAGGGTTGGCTTATTGACGTCGGTGAGGATAACGTAATGTGGAATCTTGCCGATGAGGAAGCGTTGGATTATTACTGCAAATATCTTGTAAAATCCATGAAAGAAAACGGTGTAACAATTTACCGCCAGGATTTCAACTTTGCTCCTTTAAGCTATTGGCAGAAGGCTGATGCCGAGCTTTATGACGGCAGAACAGGTATTTGCGAAAACCATTACGTAACAAACCTTTACAGATACCTTGATTATCTTTATGAAAATATTGACGGTCTTATTATAGATAACTGTGCTTCGGGCGGTAAGCGTCTTGACCTTGAAATGACCTACCGCAGTATAGCATTCTGGCGCAGTGACTATAACTGTAGCTACCATGCGGATTTATTCGAAGCAACACAGTCACATACATACGGCATTTCGTTCTGGCTTCCCATTACAGGCTCGGCTCTTTATATGGAGGATGAGTACGCTTCAAGGTCAGATATTATGCCCCTTATGCTGATGGATTTCTTCTCACATAAGAATCCCGAGTTCAGTTACAATAAGGAGCCCAGAGAATTGATGACGGGCAACTATTACCCCATTGAATTCGGCAGCTTCGATAAGGATAAAATGCACGCTGTTGAGTTCATTTCCACCGATGGCAAGGAAGGTACAGCCCTTGTTTACAAGCGTGAGGATGTTTTAAGCAACAAATATACGTTAAAGCTTAACGGACTTGTTCCGGATGCAGAATACGAAATTTATGATATTGATGCACCCGACAAGGTATACACCTTAAGCGGTGAAAGCCTTATGAGTGAGGGTCTTGAAACAGAGCTTCCTGATGGTGAAAAGGCACTTATATTTATGTTCCGTCAGGTAAAATAAAAACAACTTAAATAGTGCAGATTGCAAAAAAACACCGTAAGGACTTTCCTTACGGTGTTTCTTGTATAAGTTTATTTCATCAAATCATTTTCTTTTATAAACTTGATTGTTTCATCAACAGTGGTGAAAGCAAGGGCAACAACTGTATCTGCACCGCCGTAATAAATGGCAATTCTGCCCGTTTCACTGTCAGTAAGTGCGGCACAAGGGAATACAACGTTTGGCACGTCACCGACAAGCTCATATTGCTCGTGAGGTGCAAGTAAGAAGCAGTCTGCTCTGTGAAGCACCTTCCAGGGCTCGTCTTTGTCGAGTATTGCGGCACCCATAGCGTATGTGAAGCCGTTGCAGCTTGTAAGAACGCCGTGGTAGAACATAAGCCAACCCTCGTCGGTTTCAATCGGTGTGGGACCTGCACCAACCTTTGTCATTTCCCAATTCTTTACGGGAGACATAACGAAACGATGCTTGCCCCAATATGTAAGGTCCTTACTGTGGCTGAGGAAAATATCACCGTAGGGGGTGTGACCTCTGTCGCAGGGTCTTATAAGAAGAAGAAATTCGTCATTGATTTTCTTGGGGAATAACACACCGTTTCTTGCAACGGGGTAGCAGGCATCCTCAAGCTGAGTCCATTCTTTGAAATCGGTTGTGTAAGCAATACCTATTGTTGTGCCGTGGGGTGTAAGGTTTACCCAGGAAAGATAATATTTGCCGTCGATTTCGCAAAGTCTGGGGTCATAGCCTCTGAAAATAACCTCTTCCTGAAGCTCCCAGTTAATAGCATCTTTACTGTAGCCCACAACAAGTGTGTGGTCGCGGCTCATAACGTCGACCCTGAAAACACCGACGAAGCCGTCACCGAAGGGCACAACGGCAGAGTTAAAAATGCTGTTTGCCATATAAAGATTATCACGAGTGATTATGGGGTTACCCGAATAACGCCATACGGGATATTTATAACCTTCGGGTTTATCCTGCCAAGGAATATTATGTAATGGTTTACCTATTATTTTTGCCATAGTAATCTCCTGTTTCTTTTATTATTAAACTCATTATACATTCCGATTGAAAGAGAGTCAATAACCTCTTTTGTTGACAAGGGATTTTTGAGATGTTATACTTTTTTTAGTTTGATATTAAATGAGGGGCTTTATGAATAACATTAAAACAAAAGCCGCTATATATACTCTGTTACATTTTCTTGTAGACCTTACAACAATTTACGTTATAAGCGGGGTGCTTTTAGGTCCCGAGGTCAGTATGGTGCACAGAGGTGCGGTAATAATTATATATAATCTTATTGCCTTTGCAGGTCAATTGCCAATAGGAATTTTAGCCGACGTTGTCAGGAAAAATGCACTGTTTGTAGCGTTAGGTTGTTTGTTGGCGGGGCTTTCTTACCCCATAGCCTTTGTTTTACCCTGGGCATCATGTGTTGTGGCAGCAATAGGTAACGGATTTTTCCATATTGGTGCCGGTGCAGACGTATTAAAAATGACTATGCCAAAGGCAGGTCCTGTAGGCTTGTTTGTAAGCAGTGGTGCCTTGGGCGTCTGGTTGGCATATAAGCTCAAGGGCAGTGCAGTGCTTTTCGTTTTACCTGCCATAATGCTTGTTTGTGGTGTTGTGGCATTTATAATGCACAAAGCTGAAAAGCAAGAGGATGACCGTAATCCTATTACTTTTATAAAGCCAAAAAAACTTGCACTTCTTGCTATAATTTGCTTCTTGCTTACTATTGTGATACGCTCACTTATGGGAATGATTATGAATTATTCCTGGAAATCAGTTTTGGTGCTTTCTCTTTTGAGTGTTGTTGCCGTTGTGCTTGGCAAGGCTCTTGGAGGATATATTGGTGATAAACTTGGCTACACAAAAACAGCGGTAGTATCTTTAAGTATTTCACTTATACTGTTTGCATTTTCTTTTGAATATTGGGTGGCAGGGGTTATTGCAATTTTGTGCTTTAATATGACTATGCCGCTAACCCTTACTGCAATTGCAGATTTAACTTACAAAAAATATGGTATGGCATTCGGTCTTACAACATTTGCTTTGGCAATTGGCTTTATACCCGTTGTGTTTAATGCAAATAAGCTGTTTACCGTTCCGTTTGTTATGACCTGCACCGCCGTATCGTTGGTTTTGATGGCGGTAGGTTACTGCCTTATGAAAAAATATAAGCAGAGCAGGTAAAGAGATATGTCATGGATTTTAAAAATACTGTTGAATAATTTGCTGATAGTATTTATAATAGAAACACCTCTTGCAGTTGTTTTAGGTGCAAGAAAGCCAAAACAGTTGGTAACGGTAACACTTGCCAACGTAATAACAAACCCGGTGGTTGTGCTTTTTAACCTGATGGTTATGTTGTTTGCAGTTAAATGGCGAGTACCTGCAATTATATTTTCAGAGATTTTGGCAGTCATTACGGAGGGCTTAATTTTTTCAAAATTCAAGGTTTTCAATAAGAAGCCCTTTATAATTTCGTTAGTTCTTAATTCAGCCTCATTTTTAGTGGGTGAAGTTATAGATGTTTTTTATTAAGGAGGAAAAAATAATGAAAAAGCTTTTAGTTTTTTTAACAGTTGCAGTAATTTTATGTGCAAGTGTAATTCCTGCATTTGCTGATGCAGCAAGCTATCCTATGGACCCTGTTGATTACTATGTTATTGTATCAACTCCTGATGGCGGCCTTAATTTAAGAGGTGGTCCCGGTGTGGAATATCCTACAGTAATCAGCGGCAGAATCCCTGATGGTGTAGAGCTTCATATCACATTAGAGTCTGATACATGGGGCTATACAAAATATGATGGTGAATATGGCTGGGTCGCATTAAAGCAGACTGTTTATAACGGTGAGGGCGGTAATACCACCACTACAAGAGATACTATTGATAACGTGGATTACTACGTTTACGTAGCAACTCCTGATGGCGGTCTTAACTTCAGAGAAGGTCCGAGCATTAATTATGATAAGGTAATCAGCGGAAGAATTCCCGATGGTGTAAGACTTCACATTACAGGTGAACAGAACGGCTGGGGTCTTACCGAGTACGAGAATAAAAGCGGTTGGGTTTCCTTGAGTCAGACTTCATCTACAAAGCCCAGCGGCGGAGTGGATTTTCCCACAGAGCCTCCACAGACTACAAGTGAGGTAAGCACAGAGTATACATCGGAAGAAACCATACCCGAATTCACTCAGGCTCATGTTCCTCAGCCCGACAGATCAAACACAACTTTAGTTACAGTTTGCATACTTATAACAATTGTTGTTGTATTGGTTGTAGTTGTTGCGGTGCTTATTATAGTATTCGTTAACAAGAAAAAATAATTTCGGGATGTAAAAAAAGCGCAGACCGTATAAAACAAATCAATAAAAGATAGAGCTTCTTGCAGGGATGAACCTTGTAAGAAGCTTTTTATTATATTATAAAGTATAAATTATAAAGAAAAATTGTTTTATACTACGAACAAAACTCACCTCGACGTACCTTTGTACGCCTTCGGTTACCAAAAACAAGTTTTTGCTCGTTTTGTCCGTTCTGCATCTTTTTTTCCTATCCCTCGCAAACTAAAAAAGCGCAGGCCGTATAAAACAATATAAAAAAATAAGGGCTTCTTGCAGAAACTGAATCTGTAAGAAGCCTTTTAGTATAGCTTATAATATTATTTACCTACACAGAAGTTTTTAAACACTTCATCAACTACGGTCTGTGTTGCCTTTTCACCTGTAAGAACACCTAAATTTTCAATAGCACAGTCGATGCAGACATTGATGGCATCAGGGGTTATGCCTATGCTGAGCCCGTCTAATGCCTCTTTTATGCTGTCAACCGCTTTTAAAACACAGCTTCGTTGACGCTCTGTTGTGATAAGCGGTGCTGACGGGTCAAAGCTTGCAGTGCCCACAACTGATTCAATTGCGGTTTTCAGTTCCTCCATACCTTGTTGATTTTTTGCGGAAATTTCAACAATTTCTTTGGAAGTGATTTTTTTCAGCTCGTCTATTGAAAGTGCATAGTCACCGTCGGTTTTGTTAACAATAACAACGCAGTTTTTGTTATTGCACATATTCAGAAGTTCAATATCATCATCTGATATTTTTTCTTGTGCATCAAGCACCATGAGAACGAGAGATGCTCTGTCAAAACGCTCCCTTGCACGTGAAACACCGATTTTTTCTATTTCATCATCTGTATCGGTGCGTATACCCGCAGTATCGGCAAGGCGTAATGAAACGTTACCGATTCTTACGGTTTCCTCAAGCACGTCACGTGTTGTACCTGCAACGGAGGTAACAATTGCACGGTTGCTTCCTGCAAGTGCATTAAGCAAGGTGGATTTACCTACATTAGGTCTGCCTACAATTGCGGTATCGACACCGTCAAGTATAGCCTTGCCTGCATCGAAGCCCTTTAAAAGCTTTTGCAGTTTATCATAAACCTCTGTGAGAGTTGTGTTCATTTCCTCGTCGGAAAGCTCGGGTATTTCATCATCGGGATAATCAACCCACGCTGCCATAAATGCGGCAGTAACCGCTAATCTGTCGCGGCAAAGGGCAATTTCACGGCTTAATGCTCCGTCAAGGGCATTAAGGGTTGCCGCACGTGCCTCCTCACCTGATGCGGAAATAAGTGACATTACGGCCTCCGCTTCGGAAAGGTCCATTTTTCCGTTAAGGAAAGCACGTTTCGTAAATTCTCCGCCCTCGGCGGCAACGGCACCTGCATTAAGTACCGCACGAAGTACACGTTGAAGGATATATAAACCACCGTGGCAGCTTATTTCCACAACATCCTCACCTGTGTAGCTTTTGGGTGCTCTGAAAACAAGGGCAATAACGTCGTCTATAGGCGTTTCACCGTCATAAACCTTGCCGTATAATGCTCTGTAGCCGGGTGTGTCAACAATTTTTACCCCCGACACAGCAGAAAAAACGCTGTCCGCAATGGTCAGCGCTTCATCACCTGATATTTTAATTGTACCTAAACCTGCCGCCGCCTGGGCGGTGGCAATTGCTGCTATAGTAGACAAATAAATATCTCCTTTAATTTTTACCCGTTGAGCCAAAGCCACCTGCACCGCGGTCAGTTTCGTCTAATTCCTCAACCTCAATAACCTGAGGCAATTCTACGGGCTTTATAACCATTTGTGCAATTCTTTCAAATGGCTGAATTGTATATGGCTCATCTGTAAGCTTAACTATGCCCACGCAAACCTCACCGCGATAGTCACTGTCAATAACGCCTACGGAATTAAGCAGAGCTAAGCCGTGCTTAATTGCAAGACCGCTTCTTGAATGAATGAATGCGGCATAGTGGGGGTCATCAAGCCCTATTGCGATTCCCGTAGGAATCAAAGCCTTGTCACCCTTGTTTAATGTAACGGGCTCGTCGATACAAGCGTACAAATCAAGACCTGCACTGCCTTCAGTTGCCCTTGTGGGTATTTTTGCTTCGGGGCGAAGCTTTTTGATTTTTAACTGTTCCATAATAATTACCAAAGTCTGCCGGTGTTGTTTTCTTCCGTTTCAGAAATTGCCTTTACTCTTTCTAATTCACGTTTATAAAAGTCGCGTTCACTTTTTGCCTGAGCGGCATCCTCGAGATATGCTTTGAGTTGGGAGCGTAAGCTATCGGCACTACCGCTGTTTTTTGCCGCATCATCGGCATACTGTAACGCAACAAGAATTGCAGCCTGTGTGGTGGAAATACGGCTACCCTTAAGCAGAGCGGACATTTTTATATCTAACTCGTGGGCTAAATCCTGCATATATTCTGCACTTTCGTCAGAAATGATGCGGTATTCCTCACCCGCAATGTTAAGTTTATGAACTTTTTTCTCCACAAAAATCATCCTTTAATTTAATGTTGATAAAATTATACATTGTTTTTGTTTTTTTCGCAATACTACATATTGTAAAAATTAACTTTGAGTACACAATTTATCAGTTGATATTTATTGTATTTATTGATATAATCAACCATATATAAGTAAACTGTTATACTCGAAAGGAAAAGTTATGGAAAATAACCCTTTGTTCAATCAGCAAAACGGTGCAGGAAATCAACCGGCTCCACCGCCGGTTAATACGTCTGTACCTCCCTATAATCCGGATGTGAATAACGGGCAGGCTAATATCAGACAACCCCAGCCTACCGCAAGACCACAAGGTCAACCTATGGTACAGCCACCGGTAAGACCACAAGGTCAACCTATGGTACAACCACCGGTAACACCACAAGGTCAGCCTATGCCGCAGCCACCGGTAAGACCTCAGGGTCAGCCTATGCCACCGCCCCAGGTTCCGCCGCAGACTGTATACGGAATGCCTCAGGGTCAACCCGTATATCCTCAGTATGCTCCCCAGCCGGTGCCTACATACACACCTATGCCTCAGCAACCGGTTTACGGTGTTCCACCACAGAATATGCCCTACGGTCAGCCCGTATATCCTCAGGCACCGCCCTCGGTTGTTTATTATAATACAAGAGTAGGCACTGCACCGCAGTACCATTACGGTAACCCTGCAGGTGTTGTTGATAATGCTTATTTTGTTGAGCAACAGATTAAGCGTGAAAAAATAAAGGGTCTGGAGAAAAAACTTCGTCGTCTGGGTACTGCATCAGGCGGTGCATTAGGTATATGCTATGGTCTTGCTTTGGTTTTCTCCTTGTTATTCCTTATCGGACCTATAGCGGATGCTTATGAGTCATCAACGGTAGTATCATCATTTTTACAGATAGTTTATACACTTCTCGTTGTTGGCGGCTCCTTCTTTATTATGCGCAAGGCAATTGCCAACACCTGCATTGACAAAACTCTCAATCCCGAGCAGGCGAAGGTGATTCCTTTCCCTATAAAACTCGGCAAGCCGAAAAATATGGGCAAAACAATACTTCTTATGTTGCTTTGCTTCGGCGGTTGTATGGCGGCAAACATTGTGTCGAATATATTTGTGTCCTTCTTCGGAATATTCGGTCTGCATCCTGCAGAAACCGATGATATTGTGCCTAAGGGTGTATTTGACGTATTGATGCTTTATTTCAGCACAGCGGTTATGCCCGGACTTATTGAAGAGTTTGCACTTCGCGGAGTGCTTATGACACCAATGCGTAAATACGGTAATGTTTTTGCAATTTTTGCATCTGCATTTATTTTTGGTGTTTTCCACGGCACCGTATCCCAGATACCCTTTGCTTTTGTGTGCGGTATCTTCTTCGGCTACCTTGCAATCATAACAGACAGCCTCTGGCCGTCAATTATAGTTCATATGCTTAATAACGCCTTGTCGTGTACGATTATTACGGTTGATACGTATTTCGGCAGTGAGGTAAGTGACGTGTTATATTATGTTCTGTTCTTCGGCGGAATGGCTATTGGCGTTGTAGCTTTGATTATTTACCTTAAGAAGTACAGAAAAGAAGATATGGAAATACTGAAGGATAACGATGAGGAGCTTGAGCTTATTCCTTCAGGGAAGAGATTTTTCAAGTTTGCAACCTCACCTCTTATGATAGTGATGGTTATAGTTTACGTTATTCAGGCTCTTACAGGGTTGACTACGGAAACACCTATGTATTAATGATATGAAAAAAGAGTTTATGCTGGAGGCCCTGCGTCTTGCACGGGAGGCCGCCGAAAATGGTGAAGTCCCCGTAGGTGCAGTTGTTACAATAGGTGACAAAATTATCGGCAGGGGACTTAACTGCCGTGAAAAGAATAAAAATGCCCTTTGCCACGCGGAAATTCAGGCAATAGACCAGGCTTGTAAAAGGCTTGGAGGCTGGCGTCTTTGGGAATGTGAAATGTACGTTACCCTTGAGCCTTGCCCTATGTGTGCGGGGGCAATAATAAATGCCCGTCTTAAAAATGTTGTTTTTGGCGCTTATGACAGCAAAAACGGGGCTTGTGGCTCCGTAACAAACCTTTTTGAAAATTCCTTCAGCTATACTCCCGTATATACGGGCGGTTATATGGAGGAGGAATGCAGACTTGTTTTGTCAGATTTTTTTGCCGATTTGCGAAAAAAACGAAATGAAAATAAGAAAACGGAGAGTAATAAAATGGAAAAAATAGCGAGCTTCACAGTTGACCATACAAAGCTTATGAGAGGTATGTATATTTCACGTATCGACGGTGATGTTGTTACTTATGATATAAGAACACGCCGTCCTAATGTGGAAGAGGTTATGGAAAACGGAGCAATTCATACACTTGAGCATCTTTTTGCAACCTTTGTAAGAAACAGTCAGTTCAAGGATAACATAATCTATTTCGGACCTATGGGCTGCAGAACAGGTTTTTATTTCCTTACAACAGGTATGACTCATGGCGATGCACTTAAATTGACTCAGGATGCGTTGGCATTTATAGAGAATTTCGAGGGTGATGTTCCCGGTGTAAGCGCAGTTGAATGCGGTAACTACCGTGACCACGACCTTGAGGGTGCAAAAAAGGAAGCAGCCGACCAGAAGGAAGTTCTTAAGGACTGGTCAACTGCAAAGATGATTTATTGATTTTTATGGATTTATTCATATAAAAAATAATAAAACAAAAAATGACGGGCTTCTGCAAAAAGGGAGCGTAAATTAGGGATTTATTAGGTTTTAATAAAATATTTTCCGCTAATACTTTATGAAAAATCACCGTAAGGCGTCAGCCTTGCGGTGATTTTATCATTTCGTCTAAACGAAAACTATTTAAATTAAAACTGCTTTGCACCTTAAATCTTTTAAATTCAGATGCAGAGCAAGACACAAATGTGCAGAAACCCTGACGG
>JAZRLZ010000030.1:0-13565 GCA_045647125.1 Acutalibacteraceae bacterium
AAGCGTGTTGTATTCGGCATAGTTGGCCCAGGATCATACTGACATAGCTGTCAACTAATCGGATCCAATTTGCTGCCGGCCAAGATAAGTTTTTACGCATAGCAAAAGCGCCCTACTGATCGGGTAAGGCGCTTAGCTGAAGATGGGGATCTTACTATGGAGAAAGGAGGTACATGTCAATACCTGTAAGTATTATACCATATTTTATTAAATTCTGCATAATTTTTGCAAATCTTATTATAATATTGTTATCAGCTTACATTATTCATAATAGAATCCTGAGTTAAGATATCCGTTTATTGTTTCCCGGTCACTGTCGAATCCGTCAATACTTATCGAAGCTCCGTTACACTTAATATATCCGGATAACGATGATAACGTTGCGCTCTTAAAATATGGCATGCCTGAAATACTTTGATAAGATCGCAAAGCAGTTTCTGCGGGCTTTTTTGTTAATACTGTCGCTGTTATGGATAACCCGAGCGAAGCACTTACAAAGCTTGACAAAGATCCGTTAATCTGTGTCTTATGTGATAATGAATTAAACACACCAGCACCCGAAGCGGCAGCGCCACCGATTCCGGCAAGTGCAGTAGTGGCACCCTTGGAAGCAACACCAGCGGCAAAAGCCGCAACGCCACCTATAACACCAAGCACACCAGCGGCCGCACCGATCGGATTGTAAGAAGTACCACTGACCGGAACGCTGGCCGCGCAATTGCCCGAATATGTCGCTATAATGTTTGATGAATCAAGGCCTATTTTATATACAACATCACCGTTGATCTGATCAAGGGTTGCTTTGATATATATTGATTTTTGCGACGTCATAGCGCCGGTATCAAGTTCGACACACCCGACAAAGGGCAAGAATAATATACCGGTTGTATAAGGTGCAGCATCTATATAGTTTATGCCATACGTTCCCATAGAATCCGAAGGGTAAGCAACGTCTTTTGTATCTTCATATAATGTTATCATACGATCTTCGGGTTGTATTCTGTATACACCACTTAATAGATCAATATGAACACCCCCGGGATTTCCCAGTACAATCGTATCTGTGCCGATTAGCGCATATCTCGGCATAACGCACGCGCTGATCAATATATTATTCATATCGAAAAAGTCGCGCGTGAGCTCTCCATTAAGTGACTTATCAAACAAGATCTGCGTAAATTGTGCAAATTTGGCTTCATTCATCATGTAATATGAAGCGCCTGAGTTATCCGTTATACCGATAATGTAACAAGAAGCGCCCGCATTGAAAGTGGGCAAAGTACCTAAATTTGTTGATGTTTTTAATATTTGATTTGTCGGATAATTGCGCGGATCCGTCATTGTAATATCATTACTTGCGCTGGTGTACTCAACATCAGCATAAAGCGCACCTATCGCGCCCTTATAAGTCGCCATCGGATCCGAAACACATGATATCTCTATCAAACCGCCGTTATGCGTCACCTCAGAAACAAAATAATACCGTCCGAAAGCCTGAACGTATTTTACATTATCAGGAATTCCGGAGCATATAAAGGTAGGCGCGGATATTCCGCAAGGCTCTTTTAATCTAACTGTGACCTGAGTTCCCCCGGTAGGCTGCTTTGTTGAATTAGTACGCTTTGAAAAATTTGTCCAGTATGTTATATTCATACCTTGTCAATCCTTTCTTTCATTCTTCCGCGCGTTTCGTAACCGTATATACCATCAATTGCTATGTTCTCCTGTCGCTGGAAGGTCTTGACTGCCTGTTCGGTCTGAATACCGAAAGCGCTGTCTTTATTAACCTTTATCCCGATATAGTTTAAATCGTCCTGAAGAAGTCCAACCTGAAGCCCTCTATCTCCCTTCCTGAGGATGGGAACGGCAAGCGCGGGTTTACTTCCTGATATAAAAGAATTAACCGGAACTTCAACACCGCTTCTACTGTCCCAATAATACTTAGTGCTCCGGGTGTCTACATGATCCCCCCAAGTATAAAGGCCGATTCCCTTTAGATATTTGCAATCGGTTTCGGCATACTGAGCTATTGAAAGCGGGGCGACACCTGATATTGTAATATCTGCCGCTTTTCCATATATATGCTGTGAACGTGCAGCTCCGCCTACCTTCTTATTATATTCCGGAGTGCGGTAAGCACTATTGATAATAACAGGCTTTCCGAAGTGGTCGCGGATCTGCTGTAGCATGATAACGAGCTTCGAATCAATCTTGATAAGGTCGCTTCCATCCTTGCAAGCGAACTCCGACACCTTAAAATTAAGCGCCCTCTTATTGTATCGGAAAGTCTTTTTGCCATCTGCTGCGAGGGAATAATTTTTCACACCCTCATTTTCTGCAATGTCTACGTATAAAGCCATTTTTCTTGTCTCCCTTCATTTTCTTACAGTCGATTATTGTTTGTATGTTTGCGAGCACGCTAATAAATATCATGAGCTCCATTAAGAGACCCATAACGATTAATAGAGGAAACACTATATTTGTAATTATATCAATCAAAATATCATTCAATCTTTGCCGCCTTTCACCGCTTCGCATAGATCCAGCTTATCAATAAGCTCCTGAAGCGCTTTTGTATTGTTGTT
Source organism: Acutalibacteraceae bacterium (assembly GCA_045647125.1). Lineage (GTDB taxonomy): Bacteria > Bacillota > Clostridia > Oscillospirales > Acutalibacteraceae > DTU089. The sequence continues at coordinate 2,586 of JAZRLZ010000030.1, forward strand.
GATTGCTGTTTGCATTGTGCGGTTTTGGTTTGCCTGTTCGGCTCTTAAGTCGCTCATTGTCTTATTATTGTTGTCTGTCTGATATTTGACAAACCACGCCATACCTATACATGCGGCAATCGGGAAACCTACAGTGCTTATTATTGTTGCTATTTCACTCATGATATAATTATCTCCTTTTTCTTCATTATATATTATGAAAACTTAAAGCGCAATTTATAATTATATATCAGGTCATACATGGTGTAGTTTTTGAACTTCATACGACCTTCGGTGATCGCGTCAATAAGATCATAACAATCGGTGAAATAAAAGCGCCTTATATCTCTTTCGAGATTTAGATTATACTCAGGAACTTTAGCAAGTGTTCTTGAATCCGTCATATAATAGCAGCCTTCATCATTCACATAAATATAATATTTTGCTTTTTTGTATATTAGTTTGATAACAGGTCTGTAACCTTTAAGCGCCACGGATCCAACGCATGAAAAATCATTATAAGAAAATTCATTATCCCAAGCCATAGCACCCCAGCGCGTATCCTTCATGTGTTTATAGAAGCCTGTTTTTTCTTCCGCTTTTCTTTGCTTTTCGGTTATCGGGATCAATCTTATAAAAATACCCTCTTCAGGATTATCCATACACACGCAATTAACTTTGTCTTGTTGCGTGGCCATATAAGCGACATCGTCAACAACTTCCAGCTCCGCAAGAGTGGGATTATATACACTAACAGAGTTAGAAAAGCATATTAGCTTAAGCTCTTCACGCCCTCTTAATATACGATCTCTCTGGACGGTGCCGTATAAATCAAGAACTTTCCCACCTTCGCCGCGGTCGTTTCTGTCATAGATCTTCGGCGCGAACTCATCAAATATCATTGCTTCGCACTCGTAGAAGTCGCTTCCTTTATATTTGCCCCCGGCATTTAATGACATAATATACCCGGTCATGGTGCCGTTAATGTTTTGGTTTTCGTCGCATGGATAGAAGCCCCCGAGCCCTGTATCAATCGGAAGCGCCTGTATATTTGTACCTTTATCACGGTTTAATGATTTAAAAGGTGCAACGTCAACATTCATTCCCTCTTTGTTGCCCTTAGAACAGATCAGGCGTACATCATCATTCGTTCTTTTTATAAACATAAAAGGAACTTTCCTATCAAAAGCATAATAATTAAGTCCAGAATAAGTTTTCCCGACGTGGCGGCCACCCATGACAATAAACAGCCAGTAATCAGGGTGCTCTTCAATATCCTTTTTTACATCATAATATGTATCTGGCCATAACTCTTTATAAAATCTTTTCATTGTTCCCTCTTTCTAAAATACACTCATAACATCAGAATCAAAAAAGCTGAACTGCTCAAAATCTTCGTACCCGGCAAGATCCTGTTCAACTTCCATATAATCAGTATAAAGAATATTAGCTCGGTCAAGATCGGTCATAATATAATCGCACGGCTTTAAGTCGATTGAATCACCGGTTATATTGCCGTTCTTGTCAGTGTATATCTTGTCAACTGTAATGTGCGTGTGGCCTAATTTCTTTGTCGTGAGTCCGTCGAAAGTAAAGAACGCTTTGAAGTTTTCTATATTATTCTTTAAGCACTCCGCGCCCTTTTTCGGAACTCCGGCAACTGTTATTTGTAAATCGCCACCCATAACAAAATTGTCGCCCCTGGCCGTAAGTGGTCGGTCACAATAACATTTTGAATGTAGTGTTTTAAATTGCATGCACTCGCCGTCAAATTCTGCAATACCGAGATTATATTCTTTCCCTTTTACTGTCACGCCTGAATAACCATGATCGGATAAAAGCTTCTTGCACTTTTCATTATATGCGCTTATCTTCTTTTCATCAAACTTCGTAGCGTAGCAGCTATCAGTATCAGAATATAACCATATGCCGCCATTCTCATAATCGACACACTCACCCAGCTCAAACAAATTACGCTGCGCGTAAGCTGTCACCCATACACCCCATTGATACGGCAAAAAGCTGTTTTTATTCTTAACGTGCTTATTATAATTTTCTTCGAAGTTATCCCAAAAAGTAACGGCGTCGCTTGAATATTCCCCGGTGTTATAATCTTCTTTGATATCCATGCTCACCGGGTGTTGTACGCACATTCCGAAAAGGCTGTTAAACTTTCCTTTTTCCAGCGCGTAAAGAATATCGTCAACCCCTTTGAGCTCGCATTTTGCTTTATATTCCTTATAAATGATATCGGAAAACCATTTCGGAAGATAGTCTTTATAAGCAATATAAATATTATCAAACTGTGCTTTATCCCATGTATAATACTTTGCTATAAGCTCAAGATCAACCTCAGTTATATAACATTCATAAAGACTCGCTTCCATGCAGCGGCCGTTATCTGCTATGCCATTTATAATGGCGCTGGCCTTAAACATTGACAGGCACGGCATAGGAAAGCGGGGATCCTTTAATTTTATATTCACAAAAATAGCATGTATGATCATTGCATAGTCTTTGCTATTCTTGAAAATATAATCGGGATTATCAAAAGTCTTTTCCAGCGGCCAGAATTTCTCTATCGGATATTTATAAGCTAACATACAATAAGGATATGAGCTAGAAAAGTCGTAGCAGATAGCGTTATATATTCCATGATTGACACCGCGCACCGTGCAATATCTGTTGGCGTGTGTATATCCCCCATGAAATACTATTTCTAATATCTGTTGCAGCTTATGATCCGGCGCCATTCTTTCATATTTATCATGTGCGTGATTTTTCTTTCCTACATCCCGGCACTCTCCGCGCATAATGCCGGTGCTGGTATAAGGTATCGAAGATATATTTTTCTTTAATAATGAAAGAGTGGCATCTAAACACTCAACCCCCGCCCGGACGTCGTTTTCAATGTATAACAATTCGTCGTCCGTTAAAATGTCGCTTTGGTTTCTATACTTATTATAATCCCATTTTCCGAGCGCTTTTTTGTGTTCAACGTCAAGATCTTTCGCCCAGCGTTCAAGCTTTCTTGCGGCAAGCACTAAAGAATCCTTTAATACAATGCCATTCGAAAATTTAATAAATAACGGCGCGTAGCTTTTAAGATTTAATTGATTGTCCGGCTCTCCCATTCTTTCAATAAGAAACTTCCGAAGGAATACCCAGTCATAACCGAGATTGTGAAAATATATATAAATCTCTCGTCCGGCTAAGTTCTTCCGAAGCTCTGCGAGCATGTCGCAAAATTCATAAGGATTCTGCCCCCATAATGTCGCTATATTGTGGTGGTATGCCCTGAAGCATATTGACCAAGCCACAACGTGGTTATCGTCCTTTTGTAATGGCTTTTTGCTTGTTTCGGTGTCGGCCATTATGATTATGTCATTGTAGGTTATACCTTTTCGCCCGCCTTTTGCCTTAACCATGATCAGATCCGGCAGCGCGGAAAAATCAAAATCTTTCCAGTATGTCAGCGTATACGGATATCTTTGTATTAATTTTCGTTGTGCTCTCAGGTATTCCCTTGTGTTCACTTAGTACCCCATTTCTTCAAGCTCCGATAATATGGCGCTTGCGCTTGTTTTCGCCTTTACAGATTTAAGAAGATCTGAATATTTACCATCACGATTTTCGAGATAACGCTTAGCCACCGTCATTACAATATCGTCGTTCATGTTCCTATTTTTCTTCATAGCAGCTTCAAGACCTTCTTTTTTAATGTCATTGATAACACCAAGCGCTTTTATCTTTGTCGGGCTGCCGTGGCTGCTCTCGTCTTGAAAAGCTTCCATTATCTTTCCAAGGTCTTGCCACTTAACGTCAAGGCCGTATTTGTCGGAAAGTGTTTTTGCTCTCTTTTCGTAGGTGTTAACAATGCCGCCATTTGTGCTGGTCTTGCTTTCGATAAAATGGATCATGTCGGCTATCTTTTCATTCCGAAGATTGGCGCTTTCAGGCATTTTAGTATTGAATCTTTTACCGCCCCACACGTCAAGCGCTTTTTGGGCGTTCCTGTAAGCGTATTCGGTAACGCCTTCGAAGCCTTTTTCCTGTGAAAGCTTTTCCAGCCTGATTAATCTTTGGTCTGCTACTTTTGCGAGTCTGTGATAATATTGTTCGGTGCTCTCTCCGGGTCTTATGTCTGTATTGTATGCCATTACTTTTTGAATCTCCTTTCAATAAGCTCGATTGTTTCAGGAAAAGTGTTAACAACTCTCTCAAGATCTTCGAGCTGGTATATATTATCTGTTCTCAGTGAAAATATACAAGTGTCTGTTACATTTGAGAATACTCTTATAATATGCCCTCTAAGTGTTCCCCAGTAACCATTATTAGAATGATATTCATAAGTTGTTATGCCATTGTTTTTAAAATTCATTCTTTGCGCTCCTTTCGTTTAAAAATAGGGCGACCGTTTAAGCCGCCCTTCGTTCTCCGGGATCTCTTACATTATCTTAACTTTTCGAGCTGCTTTTCGATTGTTTCAACGTCAGCGGGTGACAGTTTGACGAAAGCGTGATTGTACCATGTGTCGCCTGACTTCTTGGAAGGAAAGCCAACCTTTCCGAACTCTTCGCCGTTGTCCTTGCGGGTGAGTACCTTATAAGAGCAGCCGTATATTGTAACGTCATTAACCTTCATGTCAAACATGATAACGTTTTCAAGCTCTTTTGCCCTTGTTACTTCGATCTCATGATCAATTGCTTTTTCTGCTTCTTTCTTTTTTGTAAGTGCCATAATTTTTTTTTTCTCCTCTCGTTTTAGATGCGTTATTTGTATACTGGCGATTATCCCCGGAAAAATAAGCGCCTAATATCTGATGCTTTACTGTGTCATGGTCACATGGTTTTGTCATGTGGTGGTACTTCATCCAGTTTGTACATACTGTCCCATAAAAAGGGCAGTCCTTACAGTTTCGGCCGTTTCTGCTGGTACATACATCAACAATATTACCCGATCCGTATATCTTCAGCTTTGATTTCCGTTTCATGCTCTATAAACCCCTTTACATAAAAATTCTTGATCTCTGAAAAATGATAATTAAATGAATACTTGCCGCACTTTATAATCAAATGCTCACTGTGAATAGTGGCGCTGCATCCGATAAAGCGTATCACTTCCCCGGTATTAAATACAATTTTAATCTTCATTAATTGTATCACCTTCCTTTATCTGCTCTGCTGTCATTGGAATATCAAGAAGCCTGAAAAGCTTTTTGAGCTTTCTTTCGTTCTCGGGTATAACGTCGCATAAATATATCCGAATATTTCCATCCTCTGTGTGCTCAGTTATTCCGGCGATAATATCCGCGACCTCTCCGATTGTATCGGTGGCATTGTTGCACTGTTCAACGGTCACTTGATTTTTATGCTTCCAATAATCAACATTGCCATCAAGAATTTTTATTCTACTATTAAGATGTTCTATTGTCTGCTTATATTCATGCACCATCTCAATAATACATTCTGCCATTCTGTCACTTGCTGTTCTTCTTTTCATTTCTTAACCTACCTTTCTTCAATCCAGCTTGCCCACACTTCAGGATCAAGCCGCGCTTTCTTCAGTTCCTTTTCTGCTTCGCTTCTTGTTTCGTGCCATATACCGGAATACTCTGAGCTCATTGTGTCGTCGCTTCCGGCTATTGGCCTTTCGATCATTACTACAAACAACTTAATCACTCCCTTCTTTTTAATCAAATGTCACCGAGCTGTCGTATTCATAGCCATTCTTCTTACAATACCAGTAATAGGCGTCACGCTCTGTTTTTGCATAACCAAGGACAATATATTCACCCCATCCGACACATTCTAATAACTGATACTCATTGCGTTTTTCGTCATATTCATAATCGAACATCTTGTAACCTCTTTTCTTTATTTAAATTTGTCCCCCTCGGACAATACCATATTATAATATAATTTTAAACAAATTATGAACAAACCTTATATATTTTGTTAACATTGACAGGGGGAATTTATTCATATTATAATAATGTTGAAAGTGGTAAGACGATATGCGCACGACACCGGGAAGCGTTCCCGGGCGCTTGCTTAGTCAGCAGCCAACGGCTTACCCCTTTCCGGAAAGGAGTAAGTAATATGGCTAAACTGAACTTTGGCGATATCGTCGCCCTCGCAAAACAAGGGTATAAGCCCGCCGACATTAAGGAACTGATGGGGCTGGATATACCCGAAGCACCTGAAAGCCCCGAAACAGGCAAAGAAGATCCCACGCCCGCGCCCGAACCAACTGACGACCCCGCGACAGAGGCGAAAGCGACCCCGCAGCCGGTAGAGGTTGACAAGGACAAAGAGATAGAGGAACTTAAAAAGACCGTTGCGGAGCTTCAGAAAACGAAACAATCAGAAAATCAGGCCGGGAATGCACCCGACCCCCAAGAAGATCTTAATGACATTGTAAGATCTTTTATGTAATGAAAGGATAAAAAACAATGGCAAGAACACTTACCACAAAAGAAGGTTATCAGCTGATGAATCTTCTTGTAAGACAGGCAACCGGACAGGTCGCACAGGCAGTCGTTGACGCTTCTACTTTTGTAAGTGCCGGCGAAACCGTACTTGCAACAGGAAAAGAAAACACCATGAACGCGCTCTCGCTCGTTCTCGGTCGTACTTTCGCAGCTGTACGCCCCTATAATGCAAAGCTCGCACTTATGAACGCGATCAATACCGGCGTATATTCTCATAGACTGAGGAAAATTTCATATTATGCAAAAGACGCGCTTCCTTCGGGATATTTCAATACTGACCAGTTCACGAACTTCCAGGACGGATTCACCGCGGGACCCAACGAAAGCGGAACACCCCCGACACCTCAGAGCACTAAGAGTCAGTGGGAACAGCACCCCGCTATGCCACTCGAAGTTAACTTCGCCGGATCTACCACATGGCAAGATTGCATTACCATGTATGAAGATAAGCTCGAACAGGCTTTCAATTCTGTTGAGTCTTTCAACGCATTTATCGAAGGAATACTTGTTGAGCATGGTAATGATATTGAGTCACAGAAGGAAGCTTGGAACAGAATGACCCTTCTTTCCGCTATCGCTACCCGCCTTTACCTTGCAAGTAACGGCGTTGCTACTTCCTCAGTTATCAACCTTACGACAGCATTTAATACATACTTCGGAACAAGCTACACCAGCGCACAGCTCAGAAGCACTTATCTCAAAGAGTTTCTTGAATTTATGGTCGCAACGATCAAAGAAACTTCTGACCGTATGACCGAGAGAAGCACTGCTTATCATGATCCCATGACAAAGACCGTGGGTGTTGATACGTTCTCAATCCTGAGACATACCCCGAAGGATCGTCAGAGACTTTATCTATACAATCCGCTTTTCAGAAAAGCTGAAAGTATCGTAATGCCTGAGATCTTCCGCCCCGAGTACCTCAACATGGAGAAGCAGTTTGAGCGCGTTGAATACTGGCAGTCAAACGACAGTGACGCAAACAGAAGCGCAATTGATTTCAATTCCGCTTATCTTGACACTTCCGACGGAACACAGAAAGCAACCGGTGAGATCACAGCAGAATTTGTTGTTGGTGTGCTTGCTGATGAAGATGCAATGATGACAGACTTCCAGCTCGAAAAGGCTCTCACTTCACCTCTCGAAGCTCGCAAGGGATACCGCAACAACTGGCTTACCTTTGCAAAGAACGCCATCATTGACCAGACCGAAAATATGGTCGTTTTCGTAATGGCAGATTGATAGGAGTTTAAATTATGGCCGGATATATTCCGCTTAATTATGAACAACTTAATTTGATACAGGGCGGCTATACGCCGTCGTGTATCAAGGCCTTTAATAACAAAGCTTTCGCTTTTTGGGAGCGGGCATTATTCCAGCGCGCTTGCTCTGTTGTTGATTTTGAGCTTCCTGAGGACTGGAACGGATCCATCCGGGATCTTTTCTATTATATTATGTTCAGATTTGGTTATGCTGCCGTTTTTGATCATAGCAAATATGGAAAGATCTTCCAGCCGGCAAGCTTGACCGGTTATGATGTTTTTTACAGACCCACTAACGCGATAATCGCTAACCCGGTTTTTCAATCTCTTGATCTTAAGATAGGGTCTCAATGCGCAATTGTTAAGCTTACCCCCGATTATATGGGCGTTTGGGATATTATAAGCTATTATGCCGAGAAGCTGGCACTTCTTGATAATGCTATCAATATGAGCCTTATTAATAACAAATATGCCTTTATGCTGGGGGCAAAGAACAAAGCAGCCGGAGAAGCTCTTAAAAAGATGCTTGATAAGATCAACGAAGGACAGCCCGCTATTATCTTTGATCAGAAGCTCGCCAACGATCCTAATGATAAAACAGAGCCTTGGCAGTTTTGGAACAGAGGAAACCTTAAAGAATCCTATCTCACTTCGGATCAGCTTAAGGACTTTCAAACAATCCTTAACAATTTTGACTGTGAGATCGGTATACCTACCCTTCCGGAAGCAAAGAAAGAGCGCATGATAACCGACGAAGCAAACATGCGAAAGAATGATGCTGTTAGCCGCTCGAAGATTTGGATTGACACATTCAATTCAAGCGCTGAAGAAGCTAATAAACTTTTTGAGCTTTCTTTATCGGCTAAGTTAAATTATGAAAGAGAGGTTACAGAGTATGCAGAGTAAATTGACCTTGATCGGACTTTACAACTTCGATAATACCGCGCTTGATAATCTTACTTTCCCGGATGGTATTGACCGTAACACGGCAATCAGCACTATTCTTTTAAGATGTGGCGAGTTTGAGCTCATATATCCCAACCTTGATTTTATGCGCTCAATGTGCGATCTATTCTCAAAAAAGCATAACTGGACGTTCAAAAAATGGATTGACGCTATAAATATTAGCTATGATCCTCTTAACAATTTTGATCGTCATGAAGATTATACAGACACGCACAGTGGCACAGATACCACCTCAGGAACAACCAGCGGAAGCACAAGCCCGGCACAGACTACGACAACAGATACAAACGACGTTAGCGCTTATGATGCAACCACTTATCAGCCAAAAGAAAAAAATACCAGTTCGATCGTAGTTAATACAGCCGGATCAGACAGCTCGACAAGCTCCGGAAGCATGACACACGGCGAAGTAATAGAACACACCGGGCGCTTATATGGTAATATAGGCGTAACGACTTCGCAGCAAATGCTCCAAAGTGAGCTTGATATAGCAAAATTCAATTTATATGATCAGATAGCAGATATCTTTTGTGAAGAATTTTGTTTGATGATCTACTAATAAAGGAGTAAAATTGATGGGCTTCACTTCAGAATATCCCTACACAGATTTGCACGAATTGAATCTTGACTGGGTAATAAAAAAGCTTAAAGAGCTCAACGAGCGCGTTGACAATATCAGCGAAGAGATCGCTGCTGATGTTATCCCCATTGTAGAAGAGTATGTAGATACTCAAGTACAGGATATAATTGAAGAGTTCAACGCCCTCAAAGAAGATTTCAACACACTTTCGGGCGACTTTGACGGACTGAGCCAACAGTTTATAGATCTTGCTGGTGACTTCGACGACCTTGTCACAGATACCCAAAACAAGATTGACGGCCTCAAAGGTTACATTGACGGACAAATCGGCGGTGTTAATGCCAGGACAGACGCTGCCATACAGGCCAACAATGATTACATACTCGGCCAGCTCTCACAATTTTTGTCGGAGATTAAAGTACTCAATTACTTCACCGGTGAATATGTATCAATTCAGGATATGTTTGACTACTTGGCTTTACTTCATGTCACAGATGGTATTGACTACGACACAATGGCAAGCAGATCGCTCACATATAACCAGTATGCAGCACTTAATATAACATATACTGACTTGGCACTGCATGGCAATAGCTTGTATGTATAATAAAGGAGATTTTTAAAGATGCAGACTACAACAAATTATAACCTTCTTTTACCTGAAGGGACTGACATTGTAAACCCTCTTACTCAGGTTAACCCCAACTTCTCGGCGATTGATAGTGCTATGTTTGCAAATAAGCAGTCAAGCATTGGTATGGCGACCGAAGTTGTGACAGGCGCCGTTCACGCCATTGTAAGAAGTAATACAGATTCTGACGTTTTCAGATTCACAGCGACCGGAGCATGGACAGCCGGCGACTCAATGACCGTTGACGGTGTGGGCGTTACAGTTCATTTATCCGACGGAACAACACCCGCGACCGGATCTTATATAATCGGTGCTGAAGTGCTGGCTATTATAAATGGAACACTTGTAACACTTGCGATAAGCTCAACACCCCCCGCTCAGGGAGTGACAAGCTTCAACAGCCGCACCGGTGCAGTCGTTCCCGCTGTTTCTGATTATGATGCAAGTATGATTGATTATGATAACACTGGAAGCGGCCTTACTGCTACCGACGTGCAGAGCGCAATTGATGAGATTGTCGGAAGTATTGGCGGATATCGTGTAGTAGCAACAGCGGCCGCTAATAACACATATCATGACCAGCTTGTCGCCCTCGCCACTGCATATAGTGCATTAAGCGACCCCGAAAAATTATCATGTAAAATAATTCAAGGGTCTCTTGGCTATAATAACAACGGAACTGGCGGAGAGTTTAACTATCTTACAATTGGCGCATCTTCTGCAATATCTTATGACCTTAACATAACTAACGCGACCTTTAGAAAAGCGGAATTCACATCCGGCGGAACAACTGTTACAGATCTTTCGAGCACAAACGATACACTCGCACTTGTTCTTGTGATAGTATAATATAAATACGTAACCAGCGATGCGCTCTAATTACCCGAAAGGTAATCAGGGCGCTTTTGCTATGCGTAAAAACTTATCTTGGCCGGCAGCAAATTGGATCCGATTAGTTGACAGCTATGTCAGTATGATCCTGGGCCAACTATGCCGAATACAACACGCTTGTCGGCGGCGATGGAGCGGGGGAAATGTGACACGAGTGTCAGACCTTCCTGGGAATCTC